>JAJRVF010000065.1 GCA_024277395.1 Campylobacterales bacterium | reverse complement strand
TAAACTCACTTGCAGGCCTCACTGTTTTTTACCTGCTGCTGCATCTCAATCGCCGCACACTGGTTTTGAGCGGATTTTTTATTGGACTGCTCTGGTTCTATTGGATCGGATTTAGTTTTCAGTACTATAACGTGGCATGGATGGTGAGTATTGTGAGTATTGGTTTTGGTCTGATTTATGCCCTCTTTTTTGGACTTATTTCACTCAGTAACCGCCCCGTTGTGCGTGCGTTGCTTATTGTTATTTTAACCTTTGCCGAGCCTTTTGACTTTAACTGGATGCAGTTTGAACTGCTTTTTGTCAATAGCTATTTTGGTATTTTAAAATGGCAATTTATACTCATCATCGCTGCTCTGGCACTCTTTTCTACATGTAAATCACCGTGGCGGTATGCTGCGGTAATGCTTCTTTTAGCAGCACTCTCTTGGCAATACCCTGCCAGAACGGTTCCGGATCTTCGTATTAAGCTCGTTTCAATGCAACTGCCGCAAGAGTTAAAATGGCAACCGCAGATGCAAGAAAAAATTATTGCTTATAATTTTGATGCTATCAGCGATGCCATTGCCAACCGCTATGATATGGTCGTATTGAGCGAATCGGCATTTCCGCTCTTTTTGAACCATGAACCCCGACTCATTGAAAAACTCCAGCACTATGCACAGCAGATTGTTATTGTCACCGGTGCCCTTGAAGAGGTCAATCAACACAACTACAATGTCACCTATATTTTTAATAAATCCAATATTACGGTTGCCAAAAAAATGGTACTCGTTCCCTTTGGCGAATACATTCCACTGCCAAAATTTATGCGTGAATATGTCAACAAAACCTTTTTCGACGGGGCATCAGACTACCTCAGTGCCGATGCACCTACCGACTTTGTTGTCAACGGCATTACCTTTCGCAATGCCATCTGCTATGAGGCGACCTGCGAAGAGCTGTATGAGGACAACCCCCGATACCTTATTGCCATGAGCAACAATGCATGGTTTTATCCCTCCATTGAGCCCACATTGCAAAAGCTTCTCATGCAGTATTATGCCCGCAAACACGGCAGTATTATTTTTCATGCCGCCAATATGGGCGGTACGGGGATTATTCGATGAGTTTACTGCTGGAAACGTTAAAAGCGGTAGAGGGCACTGTTTTACATGTAAATTATCATCAGGCACGGCTTGAGTATTCTTTGAAACAACTCGGACTTCATGCCGACTACGATCTGAAAAACCTGCTAAAACCTCCGTCAAAAGGAGTCTATCGCTGCCGCGTTATATATGATGCCGACCATATTGCCCTCACCTATCTCCCCTACAAACACCGCCGCATCACAACACTCAAAATTGTAGAAGCCGACACACTCGAGTATGCACTCAAGTATGCCGACCGCACCGCGCTCAATACGCTATTTCAACAACGCGGCAGCTGTGACGACGTCGCCATCGTTAAAAATGGCTACCTTGCCGACAGTACCATAGCCAATATTGCTCTGTATGACGGCAATACATGGTACACACCAAAGCAGCCGCTTCTATTTGGCACAACACGACAGCGATTGCTTGATACGGGAAAAATCAAAGAAAAACAGATTCCTTGTGACACCCTTCAGAACTATCAAAAATCAGCTGTATTTAATGCCATGATGGGATTTGTTGAGCTGGAAAATGGTATAATCTTTTAAAACGACACTAGAGGAAAAATATGTTAATTGATATGATCAAAGATGACAGTTTTGTCTCCCTGATGGACAAGCACATCGAAGAGGTACTTCTCTACCTTTTTGAGCAGAACCAAAGCTTTGGAATTTTATGTAAAATTGATCACGTCATGTTTGAGCCGTCATTGCCGGAACATATACGCAATGAGTTTCGCCAAATGACCCTGTTTTTCCTCGCCGGATATACCTTTGAAAGTGCCCAGCTTGAATCGGGGCATCTCTCATTTGAAGCAGGATTCGGTAGTGAAAACATCGGCAGTGTTGTCACGCTGCCTCTCTTAGGCATCATGCAGATTGTTGTCGATGAAACGCCAATTTTTGTTAACTTGGCATCCGTTAAAGAGAAGGTAAAAACAGTAAAAGAAGCACCCGAGGGCATCAATAACTCAATGGCCTCTTTTCTCTCCAATCCGGAAAATCAGAAATTTATAAAAAAATAGGCAACTATTCGTAAAAACGGATAACGCTCTCTTCGATAATATAGCGGACATTGAGCTTGTCTGAATACTGAAACGTCCCGTTTTCTCTAACACCCGAGAGCTTATAGACGGCATCGGTATTGACCCCGACAAGAACCCAGTCAAACTTGGTGGTGCCGTCACCGTCAATATCAGATCCCAAAGAGATCATTTTCCATTGCGGCTGCAGTGCAATACCGTATACCTCTTTCCATCCAAAAACATCATGCTCACTCGGTGCCTTACCCTGCAGTTGAAATATTCTGCCGCTTTGCGTTTGATAGACCCAGTCAAATGCCGGAGGAACATTCTCAAAATCATACCACCCGAATGTTCCGCTTACTGCGTACGATCCTTTGGTTTTTAAAGTATTTTCCAAAGAGATTTCCCGTTGCAATACTCCGGTATAACTCTCAATCCAGCTCACATAGTTTGCTACTTTGGTATAAATTCCCGGAAAGTTGGCTGCGCCGCACATCTGCTCTTCTGAGCCGCCAAAACTGACAACACCTGTTAGCTCATAACCGCTGCTTTTGGGAGTAATCAACGGTCCGCCGCTGTCACCTTGGCAACTGTCTTTGCTGCCATCCATATAGCCGGCGCAAAACATATTGTGCGTCAAGAAAATACCTTCAGCACCATAGGAGCGACTGCACTCATTAAAATCAATAATTTTTAGATCAACCTCCATTAGATCGTTAGGAAACTCTACTCCTGTCGTGGACATGTTGCCCCATCCTGCAACAAAGGCAGGATCACCCGTCTGCAGCGTAGCATTGTTTGCCAAGCTTATCGGCGCTACCGCCGTAACGGCAGAGGCAAGCCGCAGCAAAGCGATGTCATTATCGACATCGACTTCACTGTACTGAGGATATCGAATTACCTGGGTTACCGGCACCACACTCCTACCATTATTCACATGGTAACTTCCCGACATCACCGACAAAACCGATGCAGGCACAACCCCGTTGTCCTCAGAGATACAATGCGCCGCCGTCACTGCCCATTGCGGAGCAATAAGAGAGGCACCGCAGATATGCTCACCGTTTTGACGCAGTGAGAGTATCCACTCCCACTGACTACTGTGTTGCGGCACCTTCGTACCGTTTATAATACGTAAATTTATGGTATTGTCTGCCATTAGTGCCGTACTCAAAAGAAGCAGAGCCGACAGCAATTGAAATATTTTCATCATTAATCCTGAATAATATAGAGACTGCAATGCTCTTCACGGCACTACATTTGTGAACAATTTTAGGCTTTTATAGTTAGCAAATAATTAACAACGTTATCGACAAAAGCATCATGCTTCCGTTCTTTCAAGTAAGCGATATAGAGCTTTCGGACGATTTTATGGTTTTTGATGCGAGCTTCAAACAGCCGTCCCGATGCTACTTCATCGGCAATAACATGGCGCGACATAATAGAAACTACGGGACGTTCAGCATCTTTGGGAGAATGCATTACCGTCTCTTTAATGGCGGTAGGACTAGAGAGCACGCCGATGACATTAAAATCATTACAGGCAACATCAATCTCTTCAAATACCTCAGCAGCCAGACGCCTCGTGTGCGACTCCGGTTCCCTGCAGATCCAGTCAAAATTAAACAGGTATTCACCCCGCACCTGTTTGGGAATGGGTTGATTGGAAAAAATCACCATTTCGTCTTCAATCCACTCTCTGTAGATAATGCCGTCACGAAAAATGGGTGATTCAATCAGTGCCATATCAATTTTTTTGTCTTGCAAATCATCAAGCACCTCTTTCGACAGGCTCACATTCAGATGTACTTCATTGTCTATTTTGCTTTTAATACCGCCCAAATAGCTCGGTAAAAGGTAATTTCCAATGGAGAATGATGCCCCCATAATAAAAGTAAACTCTTTATTGATAATTTTAAGAAGCTCTTTTTCACTGGCACCAATCGCTTTTTCAAGTTTTTGCGCTATTCTGTAAAGATCTTCGCCCTCTTTGGTCAGACGAATACCGTTTTTTTTGCGATCGACAATCTTAGTATCAAGATAATCTTCTATAAATTTAATCTGCTGTGTTACTGCAGGTTGAGAAATCCCCAGTTTTGATGACGCTTTAGAAAAGCTCTTCTCTTTAATAACCGTCAAAAAGGTGTGCAATTTAGCAAAATCCTTAAGCATTATAATTCCTATAAGTTAGTTTAATATGATAATTATAACTCATAATTATAGCCAATGCAATAGTATTGTAACAATTTCTCATTTTTGGCTATAATATTCACTATATATGTTGTGAAAAGTAGTTTTAAAATGAAACATGAAATTTTTAAAGATTTAAATGAAGCACAGAGACAGGCTGTAGAACAAATTGATGGTCCGCTACTCATACTTGCCGGTGCAGGTAGCGGTAAAACCAAAACCATTACCTCGCGTCTTGCTTACCTTCTTGAAGAGGTAGGCGTACCTCCGTCACAAACCTTAACCTTAACCTTTACCAACAAAGCTGCCAAAGAGATGCGTGAACGTGCTTTAAAAATGATTACTACAACGTCATACCCACCGCTTTTGTGCACATTCCATAAGTTTGGTTTGCTCTTTTTAAAATTTCATATTCATCTCCTCAATCGCGAAAATAATTTTGTTGTCATCGATAACGATGATCGCAAACGTATTATTAAAAAAATAAACGCCGAAATACCCACGGCACTTATAGGCAGTGAAATATCACGCTATAAAAACTCGCTCATCTCGCCACCGGAAGCCTATGCTCAGGCCGAACTGCAAAACTACAAGCAGATTGCCAAGATTTATGAGGAGTATGAACTCTACCTGCTCGAAAACAATCTGGTAGATTTTGATGATCTCTTGGCATTAACCTATAAGATATTAGACAAGAATGATGATCTTGCACGCACAACCAGCAATAAGTACCGCTATATCATGATTGATGAGTACCAAGATACCAATGAACTTCAACTCAAACTCCTTCAAAAGCTCTGTAGCACACACAACAACATCTGTGTCGTTGGTGATGATGACCAGAGTATTTACGGATGGCGGGGCGCTCATATTCGCAATATTTTGGAGTTTAGCCAAGATTTTACAAATGCCCGTATTATCAAGTTGGAAAAAAACTATCGCTCTACTCAAAAAATTTTAAATGTTGCCAATGCACTCATTGAACATAACCGCACAAGACTGGGGAAGACACTTGAATCGACTCGGCATGAAGGAAGTGATGTCATTACCATAAAATCCGATCATGAAAACGAAGAGTCTAAAAAAATTGCTGCCTACATTACCGAACTGCTCAACTCCGGTGAACGTGCCAGTGATATCGCCGTACTCTACCGCATCAATGCTTTAAGCCGATCTTTAGAAGAAGGGCTCAACCGTTCGGGGATCTCATACCGTTTAGTCGGTGGCTTACGCTTTTACGATCGTGCCGAAATTAAAGATATGATCAGTTATTTACGTGTTATTACCAATCATCATGACAACTTTTCTATAAAACGGATCATTAACAAACCCAAGCGCGGCATTGGAAAAGCCACGGTAGAAAAACTTGAGTTGGCATCTATCTCTCGTGAAACATCCATATTTAATCTCATTCATTCACTCTCTTTGCCTGAGCTCGAAGCCATTGTACGCAAAAAAAATGCTACAACACTCAAATCTTTTATTAAAAACATTGAAGCCCTTACTGCTATTTCCAAAGTCTCAACCTATGATTTCATTGATGCACTTGAAGAGACCTTTTCCATTAAAGAGATCTATGCCAATACTCCCGATGCCCTTGAAAAAACTGCCAATATAGATGAGTTTTACGGTATGTTTCGAGATTTTGTCATTGCCAATCCTCAAGCCAGTCTGGATGAATTTTTAAATGACATCACGCTGCAAAGCGAACAAGACAGTGTCGAGGGCTAAAGCATCTATATCATGAGTATTCATGCCTCCAAAGGTTTGGAATTTAAACATATCTTTATTATTGGCTTGGAAGAGGGATTTTTACCGCTGCTGGGAGACGGAAGCAATATTGAAGAAGAACGACGACTCGGTTATGTCTCTTTTACACGTGCGAAAGATACACTCATTCTGTCTCATGTTGCAAGCCGCTTTTACAAGGGACGTCGTACCGATCTGGAAAAAAGCCGCTTTTTTAATGAGGCGGGCTTGTGCGAAGGTTCCCTTAAACTGGAAAAAAATACCGCCTTTAAAAAAGGGGATCTGGTTCGCCACAAAATTTTTGGTGCCGGACGTATTGTAGGGGTCAGCAAATCGGGTCGTGAATTTAAACTTTCTATCAACTTCGGCGGAAACAAACGGGATATTCTCGCCTCATTCGTCGAACGGCTCTAGAGATACATGATTTGTGACAACAGTATGATGATTACAACTAAAGCAAAAGGGAACAGGTGACTTTTAAAGACCCATGGATTGATGCCGAAAAACTTCTGATTAAAACCGCGAACTCCCAACCACAATCCTAAAAATGCTTTCAGAGAAAGTATCGTTTGAAAATAACTCAACCCTTCGCTGCCAATCTCCCCAAAAATTTGTGTAACCATATAAATACCGGTTCCAACTGCTACTAAGAGTGCATACGGAACTACCTTGCGTACATGCATCATCACAGCTTCGCGTGCCTTTACGGATTCTTCAGGAGAGAGACTTTGCGGCATTTTAGAGAGAAAGAGGTTGTCAACAAAGAGAAAACCGCCATAAATAAAGACGGCGTAAATATGTACAATATGAACGAGTTCGTAAATGATAAGACGATCCTTGAATTTTCTGCCATTATAAAACACAATAACCAAAGTAGCATTGATATGCATCAATCTGACTCATTTTTGGCTAAAATACATAAAATGAAAGGATAGATGAGATTCTGATGCCAGCACACCATACTCCTTCCGTCCCGATGCATAAACTTTTTGTTGCCTATAAACCGACGGGAATGAGTTCCAATCAGTTTTTAGGACATCTAAAACGACGCTATAACATCAATAAAGCAGGCTATTCCGGAACCCTCGATCCTTTTGCCAAAGGGGTGCTGATTGTAGCACTGGGCAATGCAACACGACTCTTTCGTTTTTTAAAAAAAACACCTAAAGTTTATCGTGCTACGCTCTGGCTGGGAGCACATTCCAAAACGCTTGACATTGAAAAAATTGAAACCATTGATACGCTGCCGCCATTACCTCTGGAGAAAATAACGGCCGCCCTAAAATCACTACAGGGAAGTCTCACCTATACTCCTCCTGATTTTTCAGCAAAAAAAATTCATGGTAAACGTGCCTACACACTGGCTCGTGAGGGCGAAGATATTGCACTGCAACCAATAACTTCCGACATCTATGCCATTCATCTTATCCACTACTGCCATCCCTTTGTAACCTTTGAGGTCACCGTCTCTGAAGGCACTTACATACGCTCTTTGGGAAAACTTCTTTGTGAGCGTTTAGGGCTTCGCGGAGGAGCATTAAGTGCATTAGAGCGTCTAAGTGAAGGGAAGTTTCGATATAATGACGAACAATTTTTAGATATCAAACAGTATCTCGATATGCCACAAAATATCTTCTTAGGAGAGAGAGACGATATGTTACTTGGAAAAAAACTACATGTAGATCAGTTTAGTCTACAGGATGCATCACACTACTGGATTGACCTTGGTGAATACATCTCGATTATTAAAATTGAAAACAGTGAAATATATTATGTACTCAATAAGGTAGCCACATGTTAGTATTAACACGCAAAACCGATGATTCCATTATTATTGGAGATAATATTACCATTACTATTGTTTCTGTAGAAGGCGGTGTGGTCAAACTTGGCATTGATGCACCCAAAGAAATCAGCATCATCCGTTCGGAACTGCTTAAAGAGGTCGAAAATGCCAATAAAGCAGCATCACATAAGGCAGATGATACGTTTATAGAAGCGTTCTACACGAAGTATAAATCATGATTCTTCGCCCCTTTAAAGCAGTGGCAAAAATCAATATTTTTCTTAAAATCACCGGTACTAGAGGGACATACCATGAAATTGTCTCTCGTTTTATGCGTGTTGATTCCTTGTATGACACCTTAATATTTGAACCCAAAAAGAGCCGCACCCCTTTTGAACTTCGTGGTGATTTTACATGTAAATTAGAAGACAATACTATCTATAAAGCTTTTAAAGCATTAATGCAGCAGACACAGTCCGCAAGGCTGCGTGATTTTTTTATGGCCCATCGTGTAGCAATTGAAAAACGCATTCCCGCATTCGGCGGTCTTGGAGGCGGTAGCTCTGATGCAGCAACATTCTTGCTTATGTGCAATGAAACCCTTCAGCTTGGCCTATCCAAGGAGGAGCTTTCAGCAATCGGTGTTCGTGTCGGTGCAGATGTACCGTTTTTTATCTCTGAATGCAGCAGCGCCAACGTCTATGGCATCGGTGAAATCGTTGAACCGTATGAAGAGCCCCCTTTGGATATAACGCTCTTCACCCCCAATATTGAGATCAGTACGCCACGAGTGTATCAGAGTTATCGGGATCATTATTTTAATCCCATCACGGCAACACAAGCGCAACAGTGGGCACAACAGTCTTCTGTTTCTGTTATAAACCACTACGAGACTGCGGAAGCAAATGACCTCTTT
>JAJRVF010000064.1 GCA_024277395.1 Campylobacterales bacterium | reverse complement strand
TATTCTCAACCTTTAGCGAATCGTCAACCAGTGATGCTTCAGTTCCATATCCATCTAATGAACTGAGCTTTCCACCAAAATAAAAGTTACCTCTAGAAAATGTTTGTCCTTTTATGGTGATGGACTCACCGGATTTTATCCATTTCCCTTGCGTTTTGTTTTTGCTTTTTTCCTCATCATAACCATATGAAATACTGAAGGCAGCCAAATCGTCGTCATCAAGATTACCGTTCGTTACTGCCCGATTGCTAGTGGTCAAGGTTACACGAATTTCATTTTCGGAACTTTGCCTATCATTTTTATGAGTTTGCTGTTTTGAGGGTTTTGCCATTGCTTTGATGGCGTAGTACAAAATTATTGCACCTCCTATTAATAGCCAGAATTCCATATTTGCCCCAATCGTTTTTTTCACGTTAAAGTTATTAACTGCCACGTTGCTATCGCCAACTAGAACCTCTATGTTCTTCAGGGAAGTTTGTGGCTTTTCTTGTATTCTTCGATCCATTGCTCAATATCTTCTTTCTTAACCGCCAGCTTCCACCGATTGCTACATGTCCATTTTTAGGTCAAATGAAAATGTTGTGTGCTGCAGTACCATATAACAAGCGGGTGTTCAGCCCGCGCCCCGTTATCTCGTTTACTTAGTTGGCTTATCCTGATTAAATATTCTCAAAACTTCAATCGTATTTTTTTGGTAACTAACTTTGTAAATTATCGTATAGCCCTTATAAGCCATATTTCTTACATTTTCATTATTGAAATATATTGATGGTCTGTATTTTAGAGGGTTGTCAGGTATTAAAAATATCAATTTTTCAAGTTCATAAGCAAAGTTAACACTCGCATTAACTTTATCTTTGGCTATGTAGTTGACAATATGTAATAATTGCTTTTCAAAAGTCTTTTTGTAAATTATTTGCATTTAGCTATTTCATAGATTTTAGGTGCTGGTTTATATTGTTCCACAAATCATCATGTGAAATCATTTCAGCTTTTCCGCTTTCTACTTCTTCTAAGTCTTGATGCAATTGTTTTTGTCGTTCATAAAAATATGGGTCAAGTTCCAAATTTTTATCTTGTTTGATTTTTATACTTTCTTTTCTCTTAGAAATAAAACTAAGAAACTCTTGAAAAACACTATCTTGAACTTGTACCGTAAGGGTATGCATAATTACCTCCTAAAAATATTTTAAATTATAACATATTTTGATTAGCTATCAATTTTTTAGATAGTGCCCCAAGCTTTGTGTAAGCCAAATTCACCGCTTTTGAGAATTCTATTGTAGCATAGCTCATCTGATTTTACCTTCCAGTCTTTCACTGAAGTGTATGAAGAATTGGGAGATAATCTCTCCCCAGTTGGAGATCGACTTTTCCCATTTTTTTGCAATATCCTGATAAATCAAGAATACCAGTTTAAAAAGCGACTCGTCATTACTGAAACCTCCTTTTGATTTGGTGATCTTCCTCACTTGACGGTGGTACACGATTTGGTACACCCAAAGCGGCTATTAGGCTCAAAACTCGGTGTAGCGGTATGGTTCAATTCCCCTCACCTCCCCCGAAAGAACGTAGAACCACCGGCCATATAACTGTTGGTTCGCTTTTTAGCATCCTCCGACGATGCTAAAAAGTATCGTAGCTCACAGTAACAAAATGCTATAATGGTTCATACAAAATTCACCTTAATTGCCTATGATAGCAGCAGACCAACACCGTTAAGGCGGCCAACCGATGAAACAGACACTCTTGCTTCTTGAAGACGACCTGCACTTAAGCGATACCGTAAAACAGTTTCTCGAACTCAAAGGGTATCGTGTCTATTGCGCCTATGACGGGCTTCAAGCAGAAGAGATGATCTTCGAAAAACATATTGACCTCATGCTCCTGGATATCAAAGTACCCTACCTAAACGGATTTGACCTACTAACCCGTCTGCGCGCTCAACACCAGGAAATCCCTGCTATTTTCATTACCTCACTCAACAGTGTTGAAGATGTAGCACAGGGATTTGAGTCAGGATGTGATGACTACATTCGCAAACCGTTTGCTCTTAAAGAGCTGCTCGTAAGGGTTGAGTCCTTGCTCAAACGCTCTTTTAAAACCCATCATGAGAATATTTCTTTAGGTGAGAATCTTTTTTTTCACACCAAAGAGCTCATACTCACCAAAAACCGTTGGAAAGTCCCGCTAAAAACCAAAGAGTTGAAACTTCTGGCGCTCTTTTTGCAACATCCCAACGAGCTTTTGGAATATAAGACCATTTTTGAGACACTGTGGGATTATGACGAAGAACCCAATGCCGGATCGTTGCGTACCTACATTAAAACACTGCGCGCCGCCATCGGGAAACAGAAAGTTGAAACCGTCAAAAATATAGGCTACCGCTTTGTTACCCAGTGAAAAACACAGTCTGATCCGATTTCTTGTTATCTATCTGCTCTCGACGCTGCTGCTCTTTCTTTTGGCATCGTGGGTCTTTTACAATTTTGCCAAACAGAACATTATTGCCCAGCAGTACAAAACACTTGAGTACGAATCGCAACACATTATCTCAAAACTCAGAGCCCTGCACCGCTCTAACGATGCGCTGCTGTACTATCCCAAAAGCACTGCGGTACGCTCGGCGATTTACGATTTGGACAAGCACTATATTTTCGGCACCCTTCCCAAGGAGCAGCCCTGTGAAGTACGCCGCAATGCAACCACGCTCTACCGTCTTAACACCATAGAGCCCTACTACCTTGGAGCAGCCTATCTTCTGGTTTCACAAACCATAGATACCGCTCCGATTCAGCGGCTGCAACACAACATTGTGCTGTTCTTGCTCGGAGCGGGTATCTTCTTTTCCGTTCTCGGTTACGTTTTAGGGAGGCTCTTCACCGCACCCATGAGGGATTTTATTGAAAAAATGAACCATTTCATCCAAGACACTACCCACGAACTCAATACACCCATCAGTACCATTTTAACCAATATTGAGATGATTGAGACCTTTGGAGTGCATCATGAACACCGTGCAGAGCTCCAGCGCATTGCCATTGCTTCGAAAACACTCAGCCGAATCTATGATGATCTGACCTATCTCAATCTAAACCACCAATACCACCGGCATATTATTGCTCTCAACATGAGCGAGTTGGTTCAAGAGCGGCTTACCTATTTTGAGGTCATGTCTAAAGCCAAACACCTGCATGTCGATGTCGCCGTCACTCCCAATGTCATACTCAATATGGACAAAAACGATGCTGTTCGTCTCATTGACAACCTCATCTCCAATGCCATAAAATATAATAGGCCTCAAGGGTTTTTACATATTGATGTCACCCAAAAACAGTTCAGCATCACTGATGCCGGCGAAGGTATGCATGCACAAGAGCTCTGCAGCGTTATGCAACGCTTCAAGCGTGCCAATAAGAGTGAAGGCGGTTTTGGAATCGGACTTGATATTGTCAATCAAGTGGTGCAGAACTACGGCTTTAGCATCACCATCAACTCTGAAAAAATGCACGGTACCGAGGTTATTGTTCAATGGAAAAACTAATTATCATACCCTTTATGATCTGCATACTGCATGCCACACCCCAAAAAAATCATCACAATGCCCTGCAGCAAAACTGCCTCTCATGCCACCAGCAGCAGCAAATTCCCAGTGATCTCATCTATAAACGCTATCTGCTCAAATACAGCCCAGCCGCACGCATTAAAGCCGCAATGCTCTCCTATTTAAAACACCCGACACAAGAGCACTCTATTATGCCCTCGGCATTCTTTGTGAAGTTTCCCATGAAACAGCCCGTAATACTGGATG
>JAJRVF010000063.1 GCA_024277395.1 Campylobacterales bacterium | reverse complement strand
ATACAATGCTGCAGCAAGCAAAACTCTCTCGCTTGAACGCCATGAAAAAGCACTTGAAATATTAAAAAATGAGTACCAAGACAAGATTGATGCCGTCATCCATGTTCTCGAAGAGGCGTCCGGACTGACAAAAACTGAAGCGAAAAAAATTCTTCTTGAAAAAATCGAAGAGCAGTCAAATGTTGAGATCGCACGTATCGTACGGCGCAGTGAGAATGAGGCAAAAGAGCAAGCTAAGCGAAATGCCAACTATATATTGGCACAGGCAACATCACGTTATGCCGGTGAATTTGCGGCCGAACGACTGATTAACAGCGTGCATTTAAGCGATGATGAACTTAAAGGACGCATTATTGGTAAAGAGGGACGCAATATTAAAACGCTGGAGATGCTTTTGGGGGTGGATATCATCATTGACGAAACACCCAATGCCATTCTAATTAGCAGTTTTAATCTCTACCGACGATCCATTGCCACGAAAACATTGGAGCTGCTTATTGAAGACGGACGTATTCAGCCGGCACGGATTGAAGAGATCTATACGAAAGTATGTGATGAGTTTGAAGAGGGTATTTTAACAGAGGGTGAAGAGATTCTTCTGAACCTGGGCATTCACGGTGTCCATCCGGAGTTAATTAAACTTCTGGGGAAACTGCGCTATCGCGCCAGTTACGGCCAGAATGCCCTGGCACATACTGTAGAGGTAGCCCATCTGGCCGGCATGATGGCATCAGAGATGGGCGGGGACGCCAAATTGGCAAAACGGGCAGGGCTGTTTCATGATATTGGTAAAGCATTGACGCATGAACATGAAGGCAGCCATGTCGATCTGGGCGTTGAGGTCTGTACCCGCTACAATGAAGATGCTGTGGTTATTAATGCCATCTATGCGCATCATGGGTTTGAAGAGATAAAGAGCGTAGAATGTGCTGCTGTCTGTGCTGCCGATGCTCTATCTGTCGCGCGTCCGGGTGCTCGTCGCGAAGTGCTTGAAAGCTTTTTAAAACGCGTTACGGAGATTGAGGAGATTGCCTCACGTCGTGATGGAGTGAAGCAGGCGTATGCCATTAACGCCGGTCGGGAATTGCGTGTCATGGTAAATGCAGCCGTCATCAGCGATGATACTTCCTCACTGCTTGCCAAAGAGATTGCCAAAGAGATTGAAGAAAAAGTACAATACCCCGGAGAAATTAAAGTTAACGTGATTCGAGAAAGTCGTACAACTGAATTCGCACGTTAACACTTTCTTAACAGTTGTGCGTTGTTTTCGTTCTATTATATTTTACTGGCTATAATGGGCGTCTTAATTTTATATGACATAAAGGACCCTGATGCGACAACAAAGCTTTTATCTGCTGAGCTTCGTTTTTTTGATGGGCTGTTCCACCACTCAACCATTAATAGAGCCCCCGTCTTCCGCTAAAGTTTATGAACCGATTGAGCTGAAAATAATAGAAGAGAGCAAAGCCTTCTCGCTTGATAATGTCACTATTGAGCCTGCTGACACCGTTGCTGCATCGGCAGACACCGGCAAAACAGCCAAAAAAAAACTGCTTCCGTCAAAGAAGAAACGTACCCCAAAAAAAGCCATACGCAAAGATATTAAAAAGCCAAAGGTTTCCAAGACAATATCTTCTGCCAAAAAGCCCAAAACAGCTATGAAGAAGTCCAAAAAAAGACCTGCAAAGGCTATTAAAAAAACTAAAATTGAAAAAGTCATCTCGTCATCAAATAGCAAAATTTTGATTGGTTCAGTTGAATCTGTACGTATTATTCCCGGAAACAAAGTGGTGTTGGCTCGTGTAGATACCGGTGCCAAAACCACCTCACTTCATGCTATCAATATGCAGGTATTTGAGAGAGACGGACGGGAGTATGTTCGTTTTAGCTTGAATGATCATAAAGATGCCCTGAAAATCGAACGACCCATATGGAAGTGGGTTCGTATTAAGCGGCACGGCAAGAAATCACAGCGTCGCCCTGTTATTAAATTGCGTCTGGTTCTGGGCAACAACGATCAGCTTGTTGCCGTAACCTTAACTGATCGCAGTCAATTCAAACACCCTGTCTTAATCGGTCGTAATTTTTTACGTGACATCTATATTGTTGATGTTGCCAAAGCAAACACCTGTACTCCTAAAGAGTACCGAAAATAATGCTCTCTTCACGTTCTCAAATTCGCCTTATTGCGCTTATATTGGCCATTGTCGGCTTTTCAATAACATGGTATAAAGTTGACATACTCGGTATTCCTCTGTACCCCCATGACAAACGCTCTGTTTATAATATTGGTGCAGAAATCTCATTTATCGGACAGCATGAGAGTGCGCTTATTTCTATGGCGATCCCGCCCGAACAAAAAGGAATACGTATTCTTTCCTATGATGCCACATCTGCTGATTTTGGATTTACAACAGCACAAACACAAAGCGGCAAGCGAGCAGAATGGTCAAAACGTCTGGTTGACGGAAAGCAGCGTCTTTTCTACTCTATTGACGCTATTATTGACGTGCATGCAGATGTTAAAGAAGAGAATACGGCCGCAATGAAGCTGGAAGAAGAAACCCTCTCAGACTATACCAAACCCGTACTCAATGCCGCACAAACGCTTCTAGAAGAGATTCATCAACATTCTGCCGAAGCTCATTCGTTCACGGCTTTGCTCATACAGTACTTTAATGCATCCAACCCCTCGCAAACCGTTAAAATGCTACTCTCACAAAACAGTGAAGATATGCAAGGCCTGCTCTATCGTCTATTGCGCTATGAAGGCATTACTGTGCGCAAAATTCGAGGACTCTACCTTGGAGAGACGCAGCATAATCAATCGCTTATTCCAATGCTTGAAGTATATGATAATGAGCGGTGGCAACTCTTTGATTTGCAAAAGGGAAAAATTCCTCGCGCTCAAAATTTTTTTATATGGCAGAAGGGCGGTGTTTCACTGCTTGAAGCGATGGGAGTGAAAGAGTCTAAGATTACCTTTTCCGTCAGTGAACACAGGGTTCCTTCGGGTCAAATTGCCAAACATGAAAAAATGCTCAAAGAGGCGCCGCTGTTAAATTTCTCTCTCTTCTCCTTGCCGGTATCGCAACAAAATTCCTTTAAGCATATTTTGCTTATCCCAATAGGTGCTTTAGTGGTAGTCTTTTTGCGTATACTGATTGGACTGCGTACATCAGGAACGTTCATGCCCATATTGATTGCTCTGGCATTTATGCAAACTTCTCTGGTTGTCGGATTGATGATGTTCATTATCATTGTCGGTGTCGGGCTAATCATTCGATCTTACCTCTCTCACATGAACCTGCTGCTGGTCGCGAGGATATCTGCCGTTGTCATTGTGGTCATTGCCATTATGTCGGTTATGAGTGTTTTGAGTTATAAGCTAGGGCTAAATGAAGTGTTGAGTATCACCTTTTTCCCAATGATTATTTTGGCATGGACCATTGAGCGCATGTCAATTCTTTGGGAAGAGGAAGGGGCTAAAGAAGTCTTTATTCAAGGGGGCGGCTCTCTCTTTGTTGCCACTTTGGCCTATTTTGCTATGAGCAACACACTGATTGGGCACCTGACATTTAATTTTCCGGAGCTGCTTTTTGTAGTATTGGCTATTATTATTATTCTTGGAACCTACAGCGGGTATCGTTTAAGTGAATTGATCCGTTTTAAGTCGATGGTGTAAGATGTTTTTTGCCAATCCGTTTGCCTTAAAGCGTCGTGGAATACTGGGAATGAACCGACGAAATGTTGAATATATCGGTAAACTCAATGACCGTAAAAATTTTCCTTTGGTTGACAACAAGCTCAAAACCAAGCGTATTGCCGAAGCAGCCGGTATTGCTGTGCCCAGACTTTTGGATACCATCAAAAATCAATCCGAACTTAAAAAACTTCATCAGCGTCTCGAACAGCTGCGTACTTTTGTCATTAAGCCGGCACAAGGAAGCGGCGGCAAGGGAATTTTGGTCATTGTCAATCGTGATGGTGACGATTTTAAAAAGCCCAACGGTGAACATTTTTCGCTTGAAGACGTACACCATCATATCTCCAATATTTTAAGCGGTCTCTACTCTTTAGGCGGTAAAAACGACGTAGCAATGATCGAGAGTTTGGTTGAGTTTGATCCGATTTTTGAGCACTACAGCTTTGAAGGAGTGCCCGATATTCGCGTAGTGCTCTACAAAGGATTTCCGGCAATGGCAATGCTGCGCTGCTCTACCTCCATGAGTGACGGCAAGGCCAACTTGCATCAAGGTGCCATTGGAGTAGGTATTGATATGAAAAGCGGCAGAGCACTTAATGCGGTGCAGTATGACCGACCCATTAGCTACCACCCCGATACCAAGCATGACTTTTCAAAATTAGCAGTACCTCATTGGAAGCGTATTTTGCATCTGGCAGCTTCATGTTATGAAATTACCCATTTGGGTTATTTGGGTGTTGATATTGTATTGGACAAGCAGTTGGGACCCTTAATTTTAGAGCTTAACGCACGCCCCGGCCTTGCTATACAGATAGCCAATGATCAGGGAGAAATTCCACGGTTTGATCTTATAGATGCACAAAAAGAGAATCTGAGTGTCGAGGAGCGGGTCACCTTTTCACTAAGCAATTTCTAATACTCATCTTCATTGATCTCAGAATCATCGTAGGGATCAAGATGAATGATGGAGTGTACTTCTTTAGTGGGAAACAGCTCTTTAAATTGACGTTCAATATCATCACTGACCAAATGTGCATCATAAAGTGAAATACTGACATTAAAGACAATGTGTACCGAAATGAATATATCGGATCCCGATACTCGTGTTTTTAGAAAATGGTAGTCGGTAATGCGTTTTTCACTCTCAAGCAGCACTTTTATTTTATCAACATCCTCTTTTTCCAAAGCAACATCAAGCAGCATAAGCACCCCCTCTTTAACAATGGGATACGCCGAATAGATCATGTAAAAAGCGATGGCAATACCTAGAATCGGATCGATAATACCAAATGAAGTAACTGAAATAAGCACTAAAGCCAGCAAGATTGCGGCGTTGGTAAAAAGATCGGTTTTGTAGTGCAGAGCATCAGCACGTATGACCATATTGTCCGTTTTTTTAGCCACATAATTTAAATATGCCACCAAGGCAGCCGTAATGACAATTGAAACAACCATTATGGCAATGGACGTGTTCAAATACTCTGTTTCACGGGCATGTATAATTTTAATCAGCGCTTCATATAAAATAAATAACCCCGACAAGGAGATAATTGTACCCTCAATCACCGAAGCCAATGGCTCAATTTTACTGCGTCCGAAATTGAACTTGTCATCAGCTTCTTTTTCGGAATTGTGCAGCGCAAAAAAATTAAACATGGAAACAGAGAGATCAAGTAACGAGTCAATAGCGGAAGCAAGTACGGCAACCGAGCCGCTCATAATACCTACTATCATCTTCATAATTACCAAAACGGTTGCTGTTGTCATTGATATAACGGTGGCTTTCTTTTCTAAACGCATACACTGCCTTTGCTCAAATTGTCGCATTCTAACATGTTAATAATTAGAGTAAAATCTATTGATACTGTGTCGGTGATGCGCCCCAAAAATAATGCCCATACTCAAAAAAATACGTGCCGTAGGCTTGTACTTGTTTTCGACGCGAAACATTAAAGAAGGTGATGCTTCATAATAGAGCCACTGCTTGTAAAACGTATTATGATAATGAAAACCTACTTTATAATAAGCAATGTGAAATGCCTGTTTATGATTTTTGAGCTTATACAGACTCATATCGGTATAGATATTCTTTCGTTCTGATATCAGCTTGTGAACGCGAATGGTATGTGTTAATTCATTGGTATAGGCTTCATCTTTATAGCGATAGCTGTTGAGCAGCTGCAACTGTGTTGTCCCGTTAATAAAATAACCAAAATTGACTTCAAAGCGGTTATCTACATGTAAATGGAGAAAATATTTAAAGCGGTTGAGAAGCGTCACATGCCAAGTATTGAGGTAAAGCTGCTTGCGCAGTGTTAAACCGACATAGGGGTCTAGTTTTGAATTGTTAATGTTAAGACCGGCAGTCGTATTGATATTGACCAGTTTTTTATCGTATGAAAAATACTCCAAACCCAAAAGATAGTTACTCTGTATCGGCAAATCGGCAATATTACCGCTGTCATCAACCGAATCGCTATTGCTGAAATCTTCGAAAGAGAGCTGCAATTTTTTGGAGGTTCGCGGCAATTTAAGTGCCATGCGTACTTTAAAACGATACGCTGCATCACGATTGTCTTCAAACACCATGAAGGGAGAGAGATCCAGTGATGTCTTTTGACTACTGTTTTTGTAGTGATAGCTGCTATTGGTGTCGGAAAGAAATTGATCAACGGCTTCAGAATATTCATGTAAAAAATGGGTAATATCGTGACGATACTGTTCATAATGAATGGAGGTCTCATCAGAAATATTGGAATCGGCATGCAATGTGATCCAGAATAATATTATAATTAGATACTTCATAAGATATTTTAACAAAATTGGGGGCAATGTGGACTTAGATGCAATCCGGCAAGAGCGTAGAAAATGGATGCGATGGAAAAACATTGCTCCTGTATATCATGCTCTTCATACTCTTCCTAGCGTTCAGGCACGTCTGATTTTTGCGGATACCCTTACGCTTGTGAGTGATGAGATGCTTGACCTTGAACCGATTCATACGGTCGCTAAAATGATGATGCCGTGGCGCAAAGGGCCGTTTGATCTCTTTTCATTGTTAATTGATGCAGAGTGGCAAAGTCAGATCAAATACAATCTGTTGCGTCCTCATTTTAATCTGCAGGGAAAACGTGTTGCCGATATTGGCTGTAATAACGGGTACTATATGTTTCGTATGCTTGAAGATCAGCCCAAATCTCTTGTGGGTTTTGACCCCTCGCCATTGTATCAACTCCAATTTGAACTTATTAACCGTTTCGCCAAAACCAATATTGTTTACGAGCTGCTCGGAGTGGAGCATTTGCCTTTTTATGAGGAGAAGTTTGATATGATCTTTTGTCTGGGAGTGCTCTATCATCGAAGTGATCCTGTTGCTGCGCTTAAAGCACTTTACAAAGGCTTGGATACCCAGGGTGAAGTGATTTTAGATACGTTTATGATTGACGGTGATGATGAGATTTGTCTGACTCCCAAAGGAAGTTACTCCAAAATACCCAACATCTATTTTATTCCTACCGTCAGGGCGCTGCAAAACTGGTGTCAGCGTGCCGGTTTTACAGGATTTAATATTTTAGATATTTGTGTTACGCAGCCTCACGAACAACGCAAAACCGAATGGATTGAAGGAGAGAGCCTTGAAAATTTTCTTGATCCTGACGATACTACTAAAACCATTGAAGGCTATCCGGCACCCAAGCGTGTCTATATTAAACTAAGCAAGGAATAGATGTGTCGTCCGATGAACAAAACAGTAATACAGAAGCGCCCAATACTCAAGAAGATGTTCACCAGCAGACTCACTTGAAAATCAATCAAGCTCTAAGCGGTGACATTGAATTGCTGCAACAAGGCTACTCCAAAGTTATATTAAGTACCACCGAAGAGATGCGAGCCGATGAGGCCGGTCTGGTGCACGGCGGGTTTATATTCAGTGCTGCTGATTTTGCCGCCATGACAGCCGTCAACGACAAAAATGTTGTTCTTGCTGCAAGCAACTGCCAGTTTCTGGCACCGGTTCGCGTTGGAGATCAGGTTATGTTTGAAGCACAAGTGCGCCACAAAGAAGGACGAAAACGCAATGTACATGTAAAAGGCTATAATTCAGATATTAAAGTATTTGAAGGGGAGTTTAAAACCATCATTACCGAACACCATGTATTGAATCTTTCGCTATTGCATAACTCAGAAGAGCTAGGCGATTAAATGGCACGCAGCCAATAGGGCACATTACGCTGCTCATTAGCAATGGTCGTAGTGCCGCCATGTCCGGGATAGACAGTTTTATCGTAAGGTATGGTCTCAAAACGCTTCAGACTCGCTTTCATGGCATTAACATCGGAGTAGGGGAAGTCGACTCTGCCAATGGAGTTTTCAAAAATAAAATCACCGCTAAACATAGCATCACCGATTTCAATGGTCGAACATCCCGGACAGTGCCCCGGAAAATGACGAAACATTACCGCAATTCCCTCAATATCCATCTCCACATCACCATCAACTTCAACATCAGGGAACGAGTGGGGAAGATCGGGCATAAACGTACTGTTTTGAAGTAAAAAAACATCATCTTTGGGAGTGTAAAGCGGAATGTTCAATTTCTCTTTGAGTTCTTGATTGCTCCAGACATGATCAAAATGCCCGTGTGTATTTAAAATCGCTACCGGATTGGTAGTATGCTGCATTACCCATGATGTTGCATCAACACCCGGGTCAATAATAATATCTTTTCCTCCGGTGCTAACAATATAGCAATTGGTCTGATAAGCGCCCATGGGTTCGGCTTGTATGGTCATGTTATCTCTTTTTTTAAGGAATTGTAGCAAATTAATGGAAGCAAACCAATTTGTAATGAAAGTTTGATATAATATTTTTTATTAAACTTATTTTCAGATTTAGGATTGGCGCAGTTGCAAAAATATGCACTTTTGACACGGTATCTTGTCGCTTTTTTAAAAAATGAAGTCGAAAAGACCGGTTTTAACCATGTTGTTTTAGGACTTAGTGGCGGTATAGACTCTGCTGTTGTAGCAGTTTTAGCGCAACAGGCGTTTGGCGATCGGCTCTTGTGCGTTAAAATGCCTTCACAATACTCCTCGCAAAGCTCACTTGATGATGCCGAGCTGTTATGCCGACAGTTTCAAATCAGATCCATCACCAAGAGCATTGAGCCACTGTTGCGGGCATATGCAGCAGATGAAGATATGAACAGTTTGCGTACCGGGAATTTTTCTGCGCGAATGCGTATGGCAATACTGTTTGATATCTCCGCAAAACAGCATGCTTTGGTTATTGGAACCAGCAACAAAAGCGAGCTTATGCTGGGCTATGGCACACTTTACGGTGATCTGGCCTCAGCGCTTAACCCCATCGGTGATCTTTACAAAAGTGAGATCTTTGAATTTGCACGTTATCTAAATATTCCCGATACTATTATTAATAAGCCCCCAAGTGCCGATCTATGGGAAGGGCAAAGTGATGAAGAAGAGATCGGTTATAGCTACGAGACTCTTGATAAAGTCTTAAAAAAGTATGTTGAAGAGCGTTCATCAAAAGAGGAGCTTTTAGAAGAAGGATTTGACAAAGAGCTGATAAATATGATAGTTTCAAGAATCTATACCAATCAGTTTAAAAGTAAAATGCCCATTATTGCCAAAGTAACCTCTCGTACCATTAATCACGATTTTAACTATCCAAGAGATATTACACTGTAAAGGAAACCATAATGAATATACCATTTTATAGAGCACAAATTGGAAACGAAGAGCATCAGGCTATCACTGATGTACTCAACGGCAATATCTACTCCGCTGTTGAAGCACTTGAAGAAGAGTTCACCGACTATGTCGGTGCCACTTATGCGCTCTCAACCTCTCATGGAACCTCAGCGCTTCATTTGGCAATGCTTGCCATTGACCTTAAGCGCGGTGACAAAGTTCTATGTTCTGTTAATGCCTATCCTGCCGTTCCGGAAGTAGTGCGACATTTTGATGCCGAACCTATTTTTATTGATATTGACGAAGAGAACTTTAGTATTGATTTGAATAAACTTGAAGCTTATCTGGAAGACAGTGCCACAAAAAAACTCAAAGCCGTTATTGTCTCGCATATTGCAGGACAACCCGTTGACCTTGATCGTCTTTATAATATTGCTAAAATTTACGGTGTTAAGATTATTGAAGATGCTTCAGATGCCCTTGGAGCAGTTTATAAAAATAAAAAAATTGGTGCTACGGGTGCTGATATTACCTGTTTCAGTTTTGCAACCCATCTAAAAAAGAGTGTCTGCGCCGGAGGAATGCTGGTGACTGAAGATGAAGAAACGTATGAGCGTGCCAGGCTTCTTCGAAACCATGCAATGACTCATGATGATGATGGACTGGAGTATATTTATGATGTTATAGATATTGGCAATAAATATACCATGAGTGATTTGGATGCTGCTTTTATCTCTGAGCAGCTAAAAAGGCAAGACGGCAGTATTGAGCGGCAAAAAGAGATCGCTGCCATCTACGGCAATCAGCTCGCTATGGCTGAACATATTGAACTGCCCAATATTGGAGACGATCACTCTTGTTCTCTTTATATTATTAAGGTTGATAAAAACAGAGACTCCTTTGCCAGAGAGCTGGATGAAAAAGGAGTTGAAACAGGACTGCACTATATTCCATTGCATTTGCTGAGTTACTACAAGAGTAAATATGCATTACGCGTCAACGATTTCCCCATTGCTCTGCGAACCTTTCAGCAGGTACTTTCACTGCCCATTTATGCATCGTTGAGTGATAAAGAGATTAAGTATATCTGCGACAGTATTCTCGAAGTCAATAAAAATCGAGTGTGAAACAGCGTATTGCGGCATGGGTGGAGCGCTATTTCTATGCTCCATCGCTTTCAGATCGTCTACTCTCATACCTTCTGTATCCGCTTAGTCTGGTATATTGCTGCATTGTCTGGATACGTTACAAAATATCCAAAGAATCAGACTTTCATATTCCCATCGTCAGTGTCGGCAATATCACCGTAGGCGGTAGCGGAAAAACACCCCTTGTCTGTGCGCTGTCTAGTACATTTACTACTCCTTGTATTGTTCTGCGAGGGTATGGCAGGCAAAGCAGCGGTCTTATTGTTGTTAGAGATTCCAATGGTATACATTGCAGCGTAAAAGAGAGCGGGGACGAAGCAATGATTTATGCCCGAAAGCTTCCTTCAAGCATTGTCATTATCAGTGAAAATCGTGTTCATGCTATTAAAAAAGCACGCGATATGAAGTGTGAGGTTGTTTTTTTGGATGATGGCTATTCCAAACATAATATTAAAAAATATGATATTCTTATTGATGTGGCTCCTTCCAATTCCTTTTGCCTGCCCTCTGGCCCCTTTCGTGAACGACTGTGGCGTGATAAAACTGCTTATATTGCTCATGAAGGCACTACTTTCAAACGCATTGTACGCTACAAAGACCTTAGCAGCACCATGGTGCTTGTCACCGCAATTGCACGTCCTGATCGATTGCAACCCTATTTGCCAAAAGGGGTTATTGGACATTACTGTTTTCCTGATCACTACTTTTTTCAAAAAGAAGAGCTTGAGACGATTTTACACAAAAGCGGTGCATCATCACTTTTGGTTACCTACAAAGACTATGTGAAGCTCTCAGGCTTCAATCTTCCACTCTCTTTAATGGATTTAGACCTGGAAGTTTCACAAGATCTCAAAGCATCCGTTCATACCTATGTTAATGACTTGAAGAGAGCCTGTAGCCTAGACCATACACGCTTGTGATACTGTTTTTGGGAAGTTTTTTACGCAGTCGTGCAATGGAGCTTCGTACATTTTCGGCACTAATATCAATGTTGTTAAGAAAGAAATAGTTTAAAATATCATCAATACTGCACACTTTATCGAAATGTTGGCTCAATAACTCCATAAAATAGATTTCATGTTTGGTTAAAGGAATAGTTTCATTGTTAATTTTAAGCGTTTTTGTATGGGTATCCCAAATACATGTATCTGCAAGAGCAATCAAACCTGAAGGCTGCTGCCGTGCTGCTTTATTTATTTTTTTACAGACATTATAAAGGGTTTGCAGCATCTGATCCTGCTCAACCGGTTTGGTAATAAACTGAGCAACCCCAAAGTTAATCAGCGCCAGAAGATATTTAGCATCTTGATGTGCCGATAAAATAACAATGGGTTGTTCTTCATGCAACGCATAGAGCTCTGCTGTCAAATCAATGCCGTTCATTTGCGGCATTTGTATATCTGAAATAACCAAATCATAATACACTCCATGTTGTTGTCGGTACGCCTTATACTGCTCAAGCGCATCAATGCCATTTTGTGCTTCATCAACCTGGGCAAACAAATCACTAAGAATTTCGACGATATGTATTCGCAAAGAGAGATGATCTTCTACTATCAAAACACTAAGATGCATGGACTCTTTGTAAAGCAACATGGGATCAAACATACAACTGCTCCAAAAATGTTTTTCACAGTTATTTTAGTATAAATTTGCTAAAAATATTAAGATGCTTTTTGATAAAATCCATCATCACAGTGTATAGAGGCAAATCATATGGATAACACCCACAAAAATAACTTAGAGAGTCTAGGCAATATTGAGCAAATTCGTGAACTGCTTTTTGGATCACAGCTCAACAGCATTACGGCAAGCATTGAAGACTTAAACAGTCGTTTTGACCGACTGCAAGAGAGTGTTGAAACATCGCTGATCCTAATAAAAGAAGAGTTGAATCAACGCATGCAAGAGGATTTAACCGGAATGCAAAAGCGCCTTAAGCAGTTCAATGCGCAACATCAAGAAGAGGTTAATGATATTCATGATCAGACCTTGAAGCTTGAACGTCGTATGCAAACTGCTTTAGAAGTGCGCTCCGAAGAAATCGAGGATAGAATTAAAGTCAATAAAATAACATTCCATCGAGAATTAGATACCCTGAAAACTGCTTTAGACACGGTTCATCAAGAGATGATGAGTCAGTTGGAGATGTTGCATGGTGATATCAACGAGCAGCAGCTCTCTAGAGAGAACATGAGTGAATTACTGATGAATATGGCACTACAAATCAAAGGAGTATCACTAGATATTCAAACGCAAGAAACAGCATCATAACAATGAATGAGCTTGAACGGCTAAGAGAGCTGCTTTTAGGGGATGAGCTTCAATCAGTACAGCATATTGAAGCGGAATTGCTACATCTTCAAAAGAGTTTAGAGCACCCTGAAGCACTTATTCATCACATTGTGCCACACTTTTCCAAGATGCTTGTCAATGCGTCATCGCAAGATCATGCAGCATTTGAAAAAGCGGTAGTGCACGCACTCAACTCCCTGATAGAACAGGCTTCAGCAGAATCTTATGAACCGGTCATTGCAAAAATCTCCCCTTTAATCTATCGAGAATTGCACCGCTACACCGTATCTCACAAAGAAGAGGTTTCCGATCTGTTGTATCCGGTTGTCGGCGGCATGATCTCAAAATATGTTTCTCAGATGCTCCAAGATATGATGAATGATATCAATGCAAAAATACAGCACGGACTGAGTGTTCAAAATATTAAACGAAAAATCCGAGCAAAACTTCAAGGAGTTGATGAGTCGGAACTGTTGTTTTATGAGTCCATGCCGGTACACATTAAGGCTGTTTTACTTATTCACAAGCCAATGGGAGCTATTATTGCCCATCGCGTGGACGAGGGAGGCAGCATTGATGAACCTGAAATGGTCGGCTCAATGCTGACGGCATTAACAGACTTCATTAACAACTGGATTCATAAACAGGAGCAGTTTAGCGATGTCAATGAAATTAACTACGGGGGATCAAAAATCTACCTGGAGTCTTCAGGACACTCCTATTTAGCCGTTCTTCTGGATGGGCAGACAACTCAAGATGTGATTGCAACCACCAATGAGGTTCTTGAAAAAATTCTAGATAACTATGCCACTCCCATTCAAAAATTTGATGGCGATCTCGCCTCGCTGCCTGCTCATGACATCAGAAAATTATTTACTCCGTTGTTTGCGCTCAATCATCACAGCACTCCGGATGCTCAGACACCAAGCAAATGGCCCTTAGCCGCTATTGTTTTAGTGTTGCTTGCTCTGGGGGGATGGCTCTATTATTCACAGTACCAAAAAGAGCATTTTCAAGCAATGATACTCGAACGCATTCGAACCAATCCGCATTTGGCACTTTATGCTATTAATACCGCGTGGCAAGACAATGCTTTAGTCATTCAAGGCAAGGTTCCCAATCAAAAACTCAAAGATGAAATTTTTAACGTGGTGATGACAAAAAAATTTCCCTATGAGATTGAAAACAGAGTACTCGTAGTAAAACCTCTTAAAGATTATGCAAAGAGCAAGCATCTTATTGCTAAACAAATTGCCATTCTCAATAGCGACCCGCATACCAATCTCTCCTATAGTGTTGCGGACGGAATCGTAAGTATTTCAGGAGAAACCGCATCACCAAAAGAGCTCAAACAGGCTGCTGCCATTATTGCAGAACTTGATGCCATCAAGCATCTGTATATAAACGTCACCGATGTCAGTGACCGTGACTACAGCCTCTATTTTAAAAGCGGCACTTCTGCCATAGAAAAACAGCACGCACCACTGCTTGAAACAATAGCGTCACTGCTGCACAAGCATCCACAGGCGCATCTTACCATTATTGGCTATTCAAGTCCGTCCAAAGATATAGTGCAAAATACCTTGCTTGCCAAAAGCAGGGCGCAAAATACAACAGCCGCACTTATTGCTTTAGGAATTGCACCGCAACGCATAACGACACAATGGATACCTCAGCCGCCACTGTTTCGTGAAAATAACATTTCAAAGTCACAATGTGTTAAATTTTATTGGTATAATATAGCACAGGAAAGAGAATAGGTATGAAAAAATATATAAAGAAAATACTGATTATCGGCAATCATGGCGTTGGAAAAACAAGTTTGGCAACGCGTTATGTTGAAAATAAATTTAGCGATGCTTACTTGAGCACCATTGGTGTGAACATTATGAAAAAAAACATCATACTTAGTGACCATGATGGCAATATGGCTGCTGTAGCACTCATGCTTTGGGATGTAGAGGGCACCAACAAGAACCAGAATATACCGCTACATTACGCCAAAGGGTGCAATGCCTTCATTGTAGTGGTTGACGCCACCCGACCACAAACCCTGGAGAATCTTCAGCAGCATCTTGACTACATACACAACTTTGATGTTGCTATTCCCTTTATTATTGCTATCAACAAAAGTGATTTAGAAAGTGTTGTGACACTTGAGAGTGTTGCATTCAAGCGAAAATACAGCAACTGTGTCGATATTATCAAAACATCTGCCAAAGAAGATGACAATGTAGAGAAGCTGTTCACGCTTATTACCAAACGTACCGTCTGGTAGCATATATTACGACAATAATTGAGACAAGGTGCGTTTTAAATCAGAAGATTTAAAAGGCTTGGCAATAAAAGCACTGGCACCCACCTTAAATGCGGAATCATATATTTTTTTATCTTGTACTGCCGTCATAAATACAACAGGAATGTTTTCAAAACTTTTATCTTTTCGCAATGTTTTACACAGATCAATGCCACTGATCTTGCTCATCACAATATCAAATAAAAAAAGATCCGGTGTTTCGGTTTGTACTATTTTATAGACCTCTTCAGCACTTCGAGCAATAATTAAATTATACGTCTCTTTTAAAATGCCATCCAAAATAGTAATATTGAGTTCATTATCTTCCGCAATAACTATTGTTTTTTTCATTCAATACCTTTGATCATCTTTCATCAACGAGTTTGAAACCAGCCGCGCAAGTTTTACAAACTCTTGAGAAAAATATGTTATTTGTTGCAATGCAGCATCGTGTTGATGCAGCTGAATCATCTTTTCCAGCTCTTTTGTAATAGAATTGAGTTCTTTTGCACCAATATTACCACTACTTCCCTGAATATCATGACATAGCCGATAAGCTTCATCATAATTTTCATAAATAATGTACTCTTTCAGTTGTTCAGCCGCATTTTCAAACATCTTGAAGAAGGAGTGTACCACTTGCTCATAAAGTGCTACTTTGTATTCCATACGATCCAGAGCATCCGCAACATCCAAGCCGGGAATAGTATCAAATGGATGGTGTGCAGCAGTTGCATGCAGCGATTCTGTACTTTCATGTCCATAGCACAAAATAGCACCTTCAATATATTCCGCAAGCAATCGATAAAAACGTTGTATATCCATCGGCTTATAAAGGTATGCATTCATTCCTGCATTCAAAGCTTTGGCAATGTCTTTACGCATGGTGTTAGCGCTCAACCCTATGATAGGGACAGTGCTAAGATTATTTCTAATACACCGGGTCACCTCGCAGCCGTCCATAACCGGTATATTAATATCCATTAATATTAGATCAATTTTTTCTGTTTCCGCCCGCTCTAATGCTTCTGAACCATTTTTTGCAATTATAATATTTGCCTCGCTCTGCTCAAGTAGCTCCACGATAATATGACGATTTAATTCGTTATCTTCTACGAGTAAAATAGTCTTGTTGCGCAATATTATGTTAGCAATGTCGGTATGGCTTGGGGCAGGGTGATGCGACGATACGCTGTTATTGACATAAGCCAAGGAAAGCTGCACGCTAAAGGTACTTCCCTCGGCTTTGTGGCTCCGTATGGAAATGGTTCCTCCCATCATTTCAACTAAATGTTTTGTAATGCTCAAGCCAAGCCCGGAACCTCCGTATTCTCGCGTGGTACTGCTATCTGCCTGAACAAAGGAGTCAAACAGTTTTTCCATTTTTTCTTCTTCAATGCCAATACCGTGATCGACGACATCAAATTTCAAGACACAGTGTTTATCATTTTTTTCAAGCTGATTTACATGTAAAACAACACTGCCTTCGTGGGTAAACTTAACCGCATTGTCAACGAGATTAAGTAATATTTGCCCCAATCGAGTCGGGTCACCAATGAGGTATTGCGGTATTTTCTGATCAATATTATAGACAATGGAGATATTTTTATTGGCAGCTTTAATATCTACAATGGTCGCAATATAACCAATCACCGAGTTAAGCGTAAATTCTGTTGATTCAAGAGCAAGCTTGCCGGATTCAATTTTTGAAAAGTCCAAAATATTATTAATAATCTGAAGCAAAACATTGGCAGCATTTTCTATTTTTAAAACATTTTGTCGCTCTTTTTCTTTCAGCGGTGAGGTCAAAAGAATATGACTTAGTCCAAGTATGGCATTCATAGGCGTTCGTATCTCATGACTCATATTGGCAAAAAAACGGTCTTTAAACTCAGCAGCTTCTTCTACTTTGCGTATGGCGTTTTCAAGTTCAATAACATTGTCTTCAAGTTTTCTATTCAGTAAAATTAGCTTATTGGAGTATGCTTCAGCAGCTTTTCGATCATAAACAATTTTGGATGTTTTAAACAGTATGTCATAGAGCGCTTCCGTAGAGGCAGGCTTGGGTAAAAAATAGGTGATCCCCATATTGATAAGCTCAAAGAGATAGGCGGCATCTTGATGTGCAGACAGCGCAATAAGCATCTGATGCGCATGACGTTTTTGAATCAACTGGCTCATAGCAATGCCGTCCATTGTCGGCATCTGTATATCGGTAATAACAATATCGTAAAACCTTTGATGCTGCTCAGCATAACGTTCGTAGCAGGCATACCCCTCTTTGCCGTTGGAAGCCAGGTCAACGTGATGAAAAAAATCTTAAAAAATCTCATGGTTACGCTCTTGAATCATTGGATCATCTTCAACATACAGGAGTGTCAGTTCTGATGTATAAAGCAACAACTCTTCAATGTTGACCATGAATTACTCTTTAGATCCAATAGGTAAAAAAATATGAAAACATGCACCGTCTTCATTGGCAATATTGGAAACACGTAACTGCCCCCCGTGATGCTCATCTATAATGGTTTTACTCATATACAGTCCCAGTCCGGTACCATTTTGCTTCTCTTTGGTTGAGAAGTAGGGACGAAAGATTTTTGTAATGATTGACGTATCAATACCGCCGGCATTATCACAAAAGTCTATCTCCACACCGTTGTCAGTATCTTGAATGCGAATGTTAATGATTGCCGGTGAAATATTATTTGCCGTAAATTGATCTTGAGCATTCTGTAAAAGATTCAAAAATACCTGAACCAACTCATTGGGAAACAGCCACACCTTATGATGACAATCGTACGTAACCTGAATCTCAATCTCTTGAGCCTCCAGGGAGACTCCAATAATTTTCAGGGTACGATCAAGAATATCTTCAACAGCCACCAACTCTTTTTGACGATCTTTTTTATAAAACATTCGAAAATCGTCAATTGTAGTGGTCATGGAACTGACATATTGTGCTATTAGCTCGGTGCGTCCTAAAATATACTGCTCTGCCTTTTCAATGCCTTCAGGCGTTGAAAAATCGAATTTTTTTAATCGAATTTTCGTTTCCAGACCAATAGCCGTTAATGAGATGGCACTGAGTGGTTGGCGCCATTGGTGTGCAATCATACTGATCATCTCCCCCATCTGTGCCAATCGCGATTGATAAAACAGATCTTCATCTCCCGTATTATGGTGTACGGTTTTTTCTTCTAGCTGTGCTACCTTTGTCTGAAGCACATTGTTTTCTTGTCTCATATTTTTTAAACGGATATAGAGCCCTATAATAAGCAATATAAAACATAGAAATAATAAAAGAGTCATTGCAAAAGGCTTCCTTGTTGTAGATATAAAAATTATAGTACACAAACATGTTAGAACTATACCAAAATAGATATTATGAGGGGAAATTTCGAAAAAACCACTCAAATGCAAACAGCAGCCCCGGTGTTTTTGCCTTTGACTCATCATACATAAATGTTTTGGCATTTTTTAGCGGTAGATATTCTACTATAATTTCTTCACTTTCAATACCGCCACCGCTATGAACCTGCATCGTATCATCAATTGCAGCATAAAAAAGGTATTGCTTGCTACCGGAAACACCAACATTGGTAAAAAAAGAGGTGATTTTCTCTATTGCTTGCAAAGGAACGTCATAGCCACACTCTTCATCAATCTCCTCTTTTGCAATTTGTTTCACAGAGCACTGCTTATCGATAATACCGGCACAAAGCTCGTACGTATAGGTATGCTCCTTGCAGTTCATGAACACAGGAGCACGAAACTGCTTCACCAAAACAAATGCTTCTTTCTGCGTATGGTAAAGCAACACGGCAACACTGTCATAGCTCTTAACCGCTTCCCATGTTCTCTCAATACCGTTTTGCCTGTAATGAATCCGCAGAGGCTTAATATAGTGCGGTTGGAGCAGGGGTGTTATGGTAAAGTCACTAATGCTAAACATTATTCTTTCCTTCATTATACTATGACACTTTCCCAAAAAAAGTCTACATGTTTTTCAAAGAGCGTTGAAAGTGCCGTTGTCGGCTCCGCATCGATTCGGAACAGGGTTATCTGCAATCGGTAGTAGAACAGAGGTGCTAAAAATTCATTTGCCATAAACATCGGATCGGAGGAGCGAATAAGACCCGACTGCATCATGACAAAAAAAGCTTCAGAGAGCAGGGTGATATTATGATGGTGAAACTCGTTTAAAAAGTTTTGGCGTAACGTTTGATCTTGCAATAGTTCAATCATCATAATACGAAACAGCTTCTCTTTATTGGCATCAAAACTTACTAATTTGTACTGAACAACAAAATTAGCAAGAAATTTTTTGCCTTTTTTAGCCTCTTCTTGAATATTTTTTTTTGAAAAAGGTGTTGTAAAAATATCAGCGCACACGGTTAAAAAAATGGCTTCTTTATTTTTAAAATGATTATATAAAGCACTCTCGCGTATGCCTACTTTAGAGGCTATTTTACGCACAGAAGTACCTTTATATCCATATACGGCAAAGAGCTCCAGTGCAGCATTCCTAATAGCTGTCTTTGTCTTCGAAACCCTAGCTGACGCCATCTGAACTCCTTATGAACAACTGTTAATATCTTTAAAATTATATATGAACAACTGTTAATTTTCCCTTACATGGATATGAACAGTTGTTCTTTAAAAAAGATATGCACAAGAACATATGTTCATATAAATTTACTTGTAAATCTCTGGGTTCTGTCGGAAAAATTATTATTAAGAGAATATATATTATGTTAACTAAATAGTATCTACATGTATTTTACAGTGCTCCAATGGAGAGCAAAATCCATTCTGCTTTAAAATCGGAATATGTCTTTATTGACAACTCTAAGCATTGACATGAGATAATGTCATTTATGGAAACTACAAAGCAGCAGCTTATACAAGATATTGAAAAACTTCTCAACAGTTACGACGGGCTTCAAAACTCCACCGTTAATGCAGATATTTTAGAGTTTATGGATGAGTCGACTCTAAAGTCAATCATTGGCGATCTTCTCAAGCAAAAAGAACACAGCATCACTTCCAACTTGGATTATTTGGAACAGTTCAAGCAATATTGATATAACCAAGTCAAAAAAGTGTCATAAGCCCTGTTTTACGTGCATTTCTTAAATTAAACAATCAATAGTTTTTGTTTTTTTTGCGATAAAACATCATAATTTTTACAAAAACAGTTTAAGGAATAAAATATAATATAAACTATTTATAAGTAAATATTGACTAAAATTTCGTTTGAATAGAAGCTGAATAGTGGCAAAAATAATGTTTTTGCAGCAATCTTGTTGCTACAGAAATTAAATTTGTTATTTAATAATCTATTTAAAATAGATCTATTATAATACTGTTTAGCTACTACAAATTAAGGATTAACATATGGGAACAGTAGACTTAGTAAAACTTACGGAAAAAACAAAAAAACTCACAGCTATGGTTGTTGAAGATGAAGGTGAAGCAAATGCACTGCTCAGCTCAACCTTTAAAAACTTTTTTGCGGATGTCGTATCGGCATTTAACGGCGAGGAGGCTCTCAAGCTTTATGAGACCATGCAGCCGGATATTATCTTTGTCGATATTGTTATGGACGGTATGGACGGTTTAGAGCTTTCTCGAAAACTCAGACTTCTTAACCCCAATCAAATTATTATTGTTATTTCTGCAAGCAACGATATTGAAAAGATTGCTGAATCAATCGAGATTGGTGTCAACAGTTTTATACAAAAGCCAATTGATACCAAAAAGATCATTGAACTGCTCAGCAATGTCACTGCGCTTGTAACGAAAAAGAAAAAAATAGAGACCAAGACATTCTCAATTTCACTTCCGCT
>JAJRVF010000062.1 GCA_024277395.1 Campylobacterales bacterium | reverse complement strand
CTGTTTATGTCTTTGGTGCAGACTTACCTCACCTCTGAGGGCGCAATAATTTTAGGTTTTCCTAATTCAAGATGGATAGACGGTGAGATGATTTATGGTGCCAAAGCTCCTAACTACAGCTATTCTGAGATGTCACTTGTTATTAAAGATATCTATTTTTGTAAAAAATATCTGCAACAACATCGTTTTCGTGTCACTATAACAGGAAAGGAATATCTCTTTCTAACGGCCACACGCATTGCAAAAAAATCTTAAAAATTTGGACGGAAATACCCAATCTGGGTCAGTGCCTGCAAGTCAAGCTCTTCTTGGCTAAAATCTGAAATACTGCCATAGGGAAGCTGTGCAACGGGAAGCACATCAAAATGAACCTCATAGGGAGATGTCACATTGTTAAACCTAAGAATCTTCTCCTGTACTTCTTGACTTAAATACTCAAACATAATACAGGTTTTCGATGTATCCCGTCCAAGTTCTGAAAACATCATAAATGATTTTACCTCTTTTTTTTGTCGAATTATACTCTATGCTATTTTAGTATAAATTTGCAGAATGTGCTTAAAAAATATTTTAGTTCACAATAATAACCATTCATTAATGAATAAATAATATAATGTAGCAAAATACTCTTATTGACGGAAGATATTGAACGATGTTATCTATTAGTACTTATATTGGCGCCATACCACCGCTTCCGACATCGGTAATGCAGTTAAGTGCATTACGAGAAAACCCCGATAGAAGCCTTAAAGATGTCATTGCTATTGTCGAAACCGACTCCATGCTCAGTGCTAAAATTTTAGGGCTCATCAATACACCGTTTTATAGTATGAAAAAAGAGATCACTTCCATAGCAGCGGCGTGCGTGCAGCTTGGAGAAGCTACTATTTACTCTACGGCGCTGCTTATTGGAATACGCAACAACTTTCCTTTTGATCTGTCTGCTTACGACATGTCTGAACGCAACTTTATTTTCAATACCTTGATGCAGATGAACTTGATGAAAGAGTGGACGCGCTCCATCCAACCTGAACATGCCAGTGAACTTCAATTGGCAGCATTTTTATCAGGTATTGGAAAAATACTACTGAGTCATATATTGGTAGAAGAAGATAGCGTAAGACTTTTTAAAGAAAAAGTGGCAAATAACACTCCGGAATGGGTTGCAGAGTTGGAAATTACCGGAGCAAGCTCCTTGCAAGTCTCAACAATGATGTTGCGACACTGGAAGGTTGATAGCACCATTGTCGCCATTTTGGAATACACCGACTCTTCTGAAATCGTACCGGAAGATTTACAGCTTCCCGTAGCCATGATGGAGACGGTATATCATATGTGGAACAACTGGGATAAAAGCGGTGATGACATTAAACATAAAGCACTTGAAGGATTTTCAATTTATGATGAAACGCAACGCCATGTATATGAAAATGCACTGCACCGTACCATTAAAAAACTTGAGGAGATACGAACCGTTCAATAGTTGGTACAACGATAAGCCGGGTTCTGTCTTGGATGATAATTAATCTCAAATATTTTTTACAAAATATCTTTAGCGAAACAATAGCAACTGTAAGACTCTAACCATCTGTTTCTTGCTGCCGAGTTGGGTTTACAAGCTCCTAACATTACTGTAAGGACTGGTGGTCTCTTACACCACCCTTTCACCATCACCGATCTACATGTAAATCGGCAGTCTACTCTCTGTTGCACTTTCCCTCACATTGCTGTGGCCATTCGTTAAATGGAACTCTGTCTTACGGCAGCCCGGACTTTCCTCTTAAAGATAATCTTTAAGCTATCACCTATTGTACCGACGTAATCATAATATAAAAAAATTAATAGAAAACATGAAAGATTTAATGTAGAGTTACAACTGAGTGACCAGGAGGTCACTCTAAGCAGAAACAGCTTTTGCCATTGCTTCTTGTGCGTATTTTTCACCAAGTTCATATGCTTTTTTGTTAACATCATGAACTTTTGCCGGCACTTTTGACAACATGGTTTCAATCAGAACATTTTTATCAATAGCATTCATCATTGTGTTAGCGATAGCAAGAGCAACGACCGATTGCGTAATTACATTACCGACCTCTTCTTTGGCAATTGTAATAATGGGAATTTCATAGATTTTCCATTTTTTACGATCTTCATCAGAAGGATGCGCAAGATTTGGATCAACAACAATGGTACCACCGGGCTGAACACCATCCTTAAAAAGCTGATAGCTTTTATCTGCAACCGATAACATAAAACCGATTTCACCGTCATTTGCATAGGGATAATAGATCTCTTCATCATCAAGTTGAATATCAACAACCGTTGGTCCACCACGAACCTGTGATGTATAGGTTGCAGTTTTTAATCCGTATCCGCCGGTTTTAATTTTTGCAGCTGCAAAAATTTCACCGGCAAGAAGAACACCTTGTCCGCCAACACCTGTAAATCTCATCAATGTTTTAGCCATTGTGTGTCTCCTTATATTTTTTTCTCAAAGTCGTCTTGAGTGATTTTACTTCTTTTACCTTGATGTACTTTTTGAATTTCCGCATACATATCGCAATATTCATCCGCCTCTGTATCTTGTTTCAATACCCCCAAATGTAGCAAGTTTAACTGCTCTTCAGGCGTCATGGCATCATATTTTTTCTTAGAAACGGTAATATTGTCGATCCACTCCAGGTTTTCCATAGCAGATACCATCTTATTTTTACGTCCAAGATTAATATGACAGTTTGAAAGAACTTCCATCATTGAAAAGCCTTTATGCTCCATTGCTTTAATCAATATCTTCTCAAGCTTTTTTGGATCAAGCATGGTTTCACGAGCAACAAAAGAAGCTCCCGATGCAATCGCCAATTCACAAGTATCAAATGTCGGATCAATATTTCCTGCTTTTTGAGAAACCGTCCACATACCCTTAGGTGTTGTAGGTGATGTTTGTGAATTGGTCAGACCGTAAATAAAGTTATTGATGACAATCATCGTCATATCAATATTACGTCTACACCCATGAATGGTGTGATTACCTCCAATAGCCAATGCATCACCGTCACCGGCCACACATACAACAAGTTTATCGGGACGTGCAAGCTTAATACCCGTGGCATATGCAACCGTTCTACCATGAGTTGTATGCACTGTATTAAAATCTACATACGATGAAAAGCGTCCTGAGCATCCAATGCCAGATACAACACACACGTCATTTTGATCCACACCCATTTTATTGATTGCTCTAATAAATGCTTTTAAAATAACACCATCACCACAACCCCAACACCAAAGTGTTGGCATCTTCTCTAGTCTTAAATAATTATCATAATTAAATGCCATTACAAAATCTCCTTAACTTTGTTTACTATCTCATATGGAGAGAGTGGTCTGCCGTTTACCTTAAACAGGCCGTCAATATCTAACCGCGACGATGCGCGTTGCACTTCAGAATGAAACTGTCCGATGTTGAGCTCAACAACAAGAACCTTTTCTATTTTGTCCGTATACTCTTTAATCTTCTTAGCAGGAGAAGGCCAAATGGTAATAGGACGAAACAGCCCTGCCTTAATTCCTTCTGCACGCAGATGACGAATGGCTTCTTTTGCTGCAAGCGATACCGAACCATACGCAATTATCATAAAATCCGCATCGTCCATCATAAACTCTTCATAAGATTCAACTTCATCTTCATGAAGTGCTACTTTATCTTCAAGACGCTGAATCAGTTTACGACACGTTTCAATCTCTTCAGTAGGAAAACCATTCTTATCATGGTGAAGACCGGTAAAGTGATACCGGTACCCTTCAAACATTGGATTCAGCACTGCCGGCTCATCAGATTCACATTGATATGGAAAATACTCTTCAGCAGGACCATCAAATGTTTTTCGCGGCACAATACCCGCTTGTACTTCCTCAAGTGTCGGTAGTTCTGCCTTGCCATGCATGTGTCCAATTGTTTCATCGAGCAAAACAATAACAGGTTGCATAAATCGATCGGCAACATTAAATGCACGCACTACTTCAGTATAGCATTCAGCCAATGAACCCGCACAAAACGTTATTGACTTATAGTCACCGTGAGAGGGGTTTTTAGACTGAAGAATATCACCTTGAGACACCCGTGTCGGAAGACCGGTTGACGGACCGCCACGCATAACATTAACACAAACCAAAGGAACTTCTGCCATTTGAGCCAAACCTAACTGTTCGGCCTTAAGTGACATACCAGGACCCGATGTTGCAGTTAAAGCACGATCTCCTGCCATTGCGGCACCAATAACGGCACAAATGCCACCAATTTCATCTTCCATTTGAATTGCTACACCATTCACTTTTGGTAAAAGATCAGAAATGACGTGCATGACTTCACTTGATGGCGTTAACGGATAGCCACCAAAAAATTTACAACCGGCATCAACTGCTGCAATAGCTGCTAGTTCATTACCGGTAGATATAATCTCTCTTGTTGCCATTATTTAACTCCTTGTTCACTAAGTGACATATAATTATTTGCGATAATAGCAGCTTGACGTGCTTTAGCATCATCAGTAAGTTTTGCAAATTTGTACTCTTTTTTATCTGCTACATAAATAGCAAAATCCGGGCATGTGAGTTCACACTCATTACAACCAATACACGCTTCTGGATGATCAATAGAGATCATAGCTCCCAGTGTTGATGTTGACTCATATTTCATGCCAAGTACGCCCGCCGGGCAGACCGATACACAAATATCACATGCTTTACAGTTGTTGGTATTAACCCATACAGGTTGATTACCTGGGTTTTCAGTTTTAAAAGTTCCCATTTATTCTCCTCATTTGTTAAAAGACAGAATTAATCTGCATTATCTTTGACACCAAACTTCCCAACCACACAAGAGACAAAGCTCTTTGCTTTAAGAGTAGCTGAATTACTTAAACTAATCTTTTCATCACAAAGAGGATAGCCTAGTTTTCTTAAAATTGCTCTAAATTGTGCTGATGACGCCTCGTCTTCAACATAAACTGTTACCTTACGGGGCTCGCACGAGAGATCAACCTCAATACCGTCAAACCCTTCGTTTTTAAGGGCAGATTTAATTGTAGTCGCACACCCTTCGCAGCGTATATTACTGACCTCTACCGTATAGCGCAAAATTACTTTTTTCCCAGAACTTCTGCCACTGCCTTGCCTATTTCAGCGGGACTTACAACCACTTTGACGCCCGCTGCCTCCAATGCCTCCATTTTCTCTTTTGCCGTTCCGGCACCACCGGAGACAATAGCACCGGCATGTCCCATGCGTTTTCCTGCCGGCGCTGTTTGACCCGCAATAAACGCAACGACCGGCTTGTTAATATTTTCTTTAATAAAAGCCGCTGCCTGAATTTCAAGATCACCACCGATCTCGCCAATCATCACAATCGCTTCTGTCTCAGGATCGGCTTCAAACATCGGTAGAAGCTGTT
>JAJRVF010000061.1 GCA_024277395.1 Campylobacterales bacterium | reverse complement strand
ATGCTTGATAATTATAATAAGATGTTCTTATTATATTATTGCATTGAAGTTGAGTCATAGGTAAAGCGAGGGGTTGCTTGAATATGACTTTAAGTTGTTTGATTATTAGGAGAGAAATATGAGTCACAGTGTGAACAAACTTTCTACGCTGCTTCTAGGTTCAGCCATTGCTGCGACAACAGCATGGAGTTCCGGGGCTTTAGAAAAAGTAATGAAAGAGAGGGGACTGAGTGAAACCGACGTAATACGCGCAGCCAAAACGTATATGCCTACAGGCGGGCGTGATGAGTATGTCGTATTTAGTTCGGGTGGTCAGTCAGGTCAAGTCATAGTATACGGTGTTCCGTCCATGCGGATTTTGAAATATATTGCCGTGTTTACACCGGAACCGTGGCAGGGTTACGGTTATGATGAGGACAGTCTTGCAGTCTTGCGTCAGGGAAATATTCGCGGACGTGAAATAAACTGGGGCGATACGCACCACCCGGCAATTTCAGAGAAAGATGCCAAGTATGACGGTAAGTGGCTGGTTATTAACGATAAAGCCAATCCACGGCTCGCGGTAATTGATTTAGCAGACTTTGAAACCAAGCAGATTGTTGTCAATCCGGTATTTAAGTCGGCACACGGTGGCGCTTTCTTTACTCAAGATAGTGATTATATTATAGAAGCGTGTCAATATGCTGCACCATTTGATAATAACTACCACCCCATTGAAGAGTACAAAGAGGCGTATCGCGGCGGTGTGACCATGTGGAAGTTTAATCACGATAAAGGTCGTATTGTAGCGGAAGATTCGTTTACGATTGAGATGCCGCCGTACATGCAAGATCTTAGCGATGCCGGTAAAAATGCCAGTGACGGTTGGGGATTTACCAATTCATTCAATACCGAAATGTATACCGGAGGTATTGAAGTGGGTATGCCGCCGAATGAAGCAGGAATGTCGCGTAACGATACGGACTTTTTACATGTATATAACTGGAAGAAGCTAGCAGAGGTTGCCAAAGATAAGAAAAACGTCAAAATTATTAATGGTCATCGTGTGATTCCCATTGATGTTGCCGTTAAAAACAATGCCCTCTTTTTAATTCCGGAGCCTAAATCACCGCACGGGGTTGACGTATCGCCCGACGGGAATTATATTACGGTCTGCGGTAAGCTTGATACCCATGCATCGGTTTATAGTTTTCCCAAGATCAAAAAGCTTATTGACAATAAAGAGTATGCGGGAAAAGATCCTTACGGGATTCCTATTTTAGATATGAAAAAAGCACTTCACGGACAGATTGAGTTAGGTCTGGGACCGTTGCACAATCAATACTCCCCGGTAGATGGTGAGATTTATACGTCACTGTATGTTGATTCACAGGTCGTCAAATGGAACTACAAAACATTAAAAGTGCTCGATAAAGTCAATGTGCACTATAATATCGGTCACCTCTGCGGTATGGAGGGCAAAACAGCTGATCCTCAAGGCAATTACATTATTGCTCTGAACAAATTGGCAATTGATCGTTTTCAGCCGGTGGGGCCGCTGCATCCGCAAAATCATCAGTTAATTGATATTCGCGGCAAGAAGATGGATCTCTTGGTTGACATGCCGCTGCCATTGGGAGAGCCGCACCAAGCTGTTGCGATTCGTGCGAGCAAGTTGCATCCGCATGTACGCTATAAAATGGGTACCAATACGCGAACAGGTAAGATTCACGAGGGCAAAACACTTGCCGGTCAAGAACGGATCGAACGTAACGGCAATAAAGTAGTTGTCTATGCGACCATGGTGCGGTCTCACATTAATCCCGAACGCATTACGGTCAACAAGGGCGATGAGGTTACGATCTATTTGACCAATTTGGAGCGTGCTCAAGATGAGACACACGGGTTTACGGTCGATCATTATGATGTGCATGCTTCGCTGGAGCCGGGTGAGACATCAACCATTAAGTTTATTGCAGATATTGAAGGAGTGTTTCCTTACTACTGTACCGAGTTTTGTTCAGCACTTCACCTAGAGATGATGGGCTATTTAATGGTTAAAGATCCCAATAAAAAATATGTGAGTGCACAAAAACTTAAAATGAAAACCATGACACCGGAGCAGTTGAAAGCTGAGTATGACAAAACGGTTGCGGTGAATGCAGCAACTGACGGGGTCATTCAAAGTGTTGTGAAGTTTCTCAAAGAGAATCATTTTGAGAAATATCCGGTAGTGAAAAATCTGGTGACCGATGCATTGGATCAATACGGCAAGATTCCGGAGCAGAAAAAACTTTCAGACGAAGCGTTTAAAGCTGGTGATGTCGAAAAGGCCATTTTATTTGAAAATATGATCTGGCAACTTATGGTGAAAACCGCCGATGTCGGTATTCGTGCAAAAGATACGTTAGTATCGAAAATCGCTACACCAAAAAGTGCGGCAGCAGAGCGCGGCGCAACTATGTTTGATGAAGGCGGTTGTTCCGGATGTCACGTTGTGGGTAAAGTCAGTTCCGGCCCGGATTTGACCGGAGTGCTGCAACGCCATGAAAATGCAGAGAAGTGGGTTAAAGATTTTATTATGCATCCGGAAAAAATGTATAACGATCCGTATGTGAAATCAATGATTGACTACTTCAATCTCAAAATGCCGAATCAAGGTATGAGCGAAGCCGAAACATTGGATATTATTGAATATTTCAAATGGATCGACGAAAACGCCAATCTTTTCTAAGATGCTTTCTTTAAATGCATAAAAACAGAAGAGAATTACTCTTCTGTTTTTGATATCCATCAATTTATATGCTAATAAAATGAGTTATACTACAATAGAAATTCAATAATCTAAATTTATAAAATATTTAAGTTTATTTTATAAATGTGGTTTATAGCAGAAGGAGAAATTGTGCATCCGAGTTTTCTAAAATCAAAAATATTTGCCGGTATTGCATTGACAATACTTACTGTGGCATTTACGTTTCCCATGGTGGCGTTTCACGGAACTTTAAATAAAATCCATGAGAATAGAGTTGATGAGATCTCGCCACTGGCTGTTGAGGTATGGAATCTGTATTCCAAAGGGCGCTATATCAGTACCACTACACCCAAGGAGGCGCATCACGATCTGATGAAGATGATTGAAAATTCATCAGAGATCGGTGTGGCATCCCTGCCGCTTTGGGCAGTTTCTCTTGAAGCGCCAAATTACCCCAAAAAAGCATTTCCCGAAGGTATCCCTGTTTTTTTTCATTTTGACGGCTACAGTGGTGAAGTGCATGAAATGAATACCATTAACCACTATGTCGGTATGGATCCCATGTGGGTGGGCGGCACGATTGAGCGTGAGATCGGTATTTATGCACTGCTGCTGCTGAGTTTGGGGATGGTGCTGTTTATTGCCTACAATAAAAAGATCTTTACCTATATTATGATTGTTCCGGCGTTGTTGCCGGTACTCTTTATTGCCGATTATTCGTATTGGCTCTACTGGTTTGGACACAACTTGCATGACTGGGGTGCTTTTAAGATCAAGCCGTTCATGCCAACGGTTTTTGGTGATGGAAAAATCGCACAGTTTACGACACACTCGTATCCGACTGTAGGATTTTATCTGCTGTTACTCATTGCATTTTTTTCGCTTTTGGCTATTTTGGCACGCAATAAAGCCATGAGAGAGTCAAAGGAACATGAGTAGCGTTATGACACAGTTAATGAGAATCTTTATAGCGATAGTGCTGTTCCATGTAATAATAGCAGCGAATGCACTGCAAGATGCTATTGATAAAGCAGAAGAAGGTTCCCTTATTCGTTTGAAAGCGGGGGTCTATTACGGAGGAGTTGCTATCAATAAGCCGATAACCATTTTGGGAGTTGAAGACGGCGTTATTATTGATGGCGAGGGTGAGGGTACTATTGTTACCATCAAAAGCTCTTATGTTACACTTAAAAATCTTACCTTGAGAAATAGCGGCTCGCGTCATGATAAGCTTGATGCGGCAATCTCTATTGAGAATGCGATGCAGTGTGAAATAAACGGGTGTATTATTGAAGATGCACTTTTTGGTATTGACATTAGGATGTCGCATAATCTTCTGATTCACAACAATACTATCTCCTCGAAAGACTTGGATTTGGGTTTACGCGGTGACGGGTTGCGTCTGTGGTACAGCAATGATAATATTATTCGTAATAATAGGCTGATTAAATCGCGGGATATGGTCGTATGGTATTCTCACGGAAACCATATTGAACAGAATATTGCCACACACTGCCGCTATTCACTCCATTTTATGTATGCAGGCAAAAATTATGTCCGTAATAATCGGTATGAGTTTAACTCGGTAGGTATCTTTTTTATGTACTCCAAAGATACTATTGCTACCGGCAATGTGATTAAGAGCTCGCTAGGTGCCACGGGTATGGGGATCGGTCTTAAAGATGTTTCCAATTTTACACTCGAAAACAATACGGTTCTCTATAATGCCCAAGGGATCTACATTGACCGCTCTCCTTTTGAGCCCGGCACCAAGAATTTTATACGTGATAACAAGATTCTTTACAATACCGAAGCGCTGCACTTTCATTCGTTGAGTGAAAATAATGTTATTGAGAACAATACTATTATGGGAAATATTGAAGATGTTGTCAATGACTCACGAGCCGGTCAAACGGACAACAATGATTTCGTCGGAAATTATTGGGACAGCTATGAGGGGTTTGACCGCAACGGTGACAACATTGGCGATACACCGCATCAAGTCTATCAATATGCTGACAAGCTTTGGCTGTATAATCCTGAGGTGAAGTTTTTT
>JAJRVF010000060.1 GCA_024277395.1 Campylobacterales bacterium | reverse complement strand
GTTAAAGGTCACGGCCATTTTGACAATTTCAGCAACCCCTGCACCAAATTCACGTGCCGGCAATGTTGCTAGAAAAGAGGGGTCAATATAGACGGCTTGCGGCTGGTGAAACGCTCCAATAAGATTTTTTCCGTATCGGTTATTAATACCCGTTTTGCCGCCGACACTCGCATCGACCTGAGAAAGCAGCGTTGTCGGAATTTGCACAAAATCAATACCACGCTGGTAGATACTTGCGGCAAATCCCGTCATATCACCAATGACACCGCCACCAAAAGCAATAAGGAGTGAATGGCGATTAAACCGGTGGTCAAAGAGCCTGTTGAGTATGGCATCAATACTCTCTTGATTTTTGTAAGACTCACCGTCGGGAATCGTAATAATATAGAGTTCGCTCGCTTCAAGACGCTCCAGCAAATATTTCAAATGCAAGCCGGCAACTTTGGGATTGGTAACAATAGCAACTTTTCGATCGAATGTTAATTGCGGCAATGCATCAATTACAATCTCATACTAATTGTCTACCTCTTTTTTCAGCGTGATATCAACCGTCATATTCATCCAATAATTTTTATCTGTTTATAATACTTTGTATTCTCTTAAATAACGGTGAAAATCACAGCAGGAGCTCGTCTTGCTCTAAAATTAGATGCGAACGGGAACAAAAAGCTGGTGGTACGCATCGAGACGATAATAGAGTTTCTCACTGTCTGTTGAGAGAAAAGAGAGAAGGTTTCGTGACGCTATTTTTTCGGAAAAAGGCATGCAGTGTAAAAAATTTTCACGTTTTTCAAGGAGACGAATCTGGTTGCTTTCTACATCAAGCACCTTGATAGACTTTGAAAAGATAGAAGAGAGGTTTTTAAAATGTTCGATGACCTCTTGACGCTCTACCTGCGGTTCGTTAATATTGTTAATAAGCTCAATATTGAGTCCGAGCTGGGAAGAAAAATCAAAAATAGTAGTAGAGACCTTCTCTAGCTCTTTGCTCTCTGTCAAAATGATGACCGAACTTTTAACATCACCAAGATATTTGTGTGAAAGTTTAAGTACGGGAATATTGCTTTCATAAAGGGCACGTCGCGTAGCCGCATCTTTAAAAAGCGCCTGTGTCACCAGCAGCAAACCGACATGATATTTTTTAATATCAGAAAAAAGTGCTGCCTTCTCCTCTTGAAGATAGCTAATATCTATGGTAACATCATCGCGACGCAGTGCTTTAATTTTTGCTATTTGGTCTAAATTACCCGGATTGGTTATTTTAATAATAAGCTCTTTCTGGAACTGCTCTTTGACGTAAAGCGCTTGCTGCAACAGATCATCCAGATATTTATTATCATCATAAAGCATATCCAAGTAAAGATACAGTGCCGAACCAAAAGGAGCCGGGAATTGTCCTAATTCGCGTTTAATCGCACGATAGACTGATTTCAGTACCAAAGGGTCTCCGACGAGCAGCAAAATATCGTTAGGATGAATCATCCGTTTGGTATTGGGAAAAACCAGTTTTCGGTCGCGGTAGATGGCGGCAATCTGCCAGTTTTTCTGCTCAATTGCGCCTAGATGGCGGTAGACAAAAGAGCTGCCAAACGGTACGAGCACCTCCATAACCTCGCCCTCACCCAATCCGACATTCTGAGCAATCACGGGAACATTTGGCAAAAAATCGAGTAGGTGCGACGCCAGCAGATCATTGGCATTAACAATAGAAACGTAACTGTCATCTATCTCTAGCCCCCACTGATCTAACACTACGACACTAAGCTGCTGTTTGATGGTACGGATATTTTTAAGCGTATTGATAATATCGCTAGGAATCTCCATGGCCATAATAACCTGAACAAATTCCATTTTGAGCAGGTTGGAGAGTTTGGAGAGACTGGTGGGGTCAAATTCAAAGAATTTAAATTTACTGGGGTCAACATTCTCAAAATGCTTAGCACGCATCTGAATGACATAGTAAATATTATCTTTGGAATAGGTGTTGATGACCCGTTCAATAAAACGCGTACCGACGGCACCGTCACTGATAATAAGGATTTTTTTCATTCTTTAGGACTCGATCTCTTGGCAATTTGATGCGCGATTTTAGCATAAGGGTTCCTCCAGTAAGCTTAGGCAAGCCGATTACCATGCTTGGGTTAAAGTTCAGAGGCATAATATTGATTACGTAATGCCTATAAATTACATGTAAATTCAAATGCCTCGCACTGTTACAATCAACGCAACCCGTACTAACTTGTGTTAAAATACCAAACCTAAAAGAATAAGGCAGTGAATGCAATTTCATGTTGACGCCACCAGTGGCAAAGCACGTGCGTGTACCATTACTACAGTGCACTCAACTGTTCAAACACCCGTATTTATGCCTGTGGGAACAGTAGGTTCCGTGAAAGCACTCGACATGGTTGATATGAGCGAACTGCTACAGACCCAAATTATTTTGGCAAACACGTACCACATGTACTTGAGACCCGGAGACAACACCGTTGCCGACATGGGCGGTTTGCATGAGTTTACCACCTATCCTAAGAGTTTTTTAACCGACAGCGGCGGATTTCAGGCATTTAGCTTGAGTGATATCTCCAAGCCCACAGAAAACGGCATTGAGTTTCGCAGCCACATTGACGGCTCCAAGCACTTTTTTACGCCACAAAAAGTCATTGACATTCAGCACAATCTCGGCTCCGACATTATGATGATCTTGGATGACCTTGTCGCTCTGCCCGCCACACAAGAGCGCATTCTAGCCTCAATAGAGCGAACCACCCGCTGGGCACAGGAGTCCATTGCCTACTTTAGAACCAAACAACACGAAGGCATTGGTACAGAGCAAAATATTTTTGCCATTATTCAAGGCGGCACCGACAACACCTTTCGTACCCGCTCGGCAACGGAGTTGTGTGCACTCGATTTTGACGGTTTTGCCATTGGCGGACTTAGCGTGGGAGAGCTTAACGAAGAGATGTACAGCACAGTAGAGCATACCGTGCAATATATGCCCCACGACAAACCCCGCTACCTCATGGGGGTCGGCACTCCTGAAGATCTGGTTGAAAACATTGAACGCGGCATTGATATGTTCGACTGCGTCATGCGCACCCGCAACGCACGCAACGGCACACTCTTTACCTCCTTTGGGCGCATCAATATCAAAGGAGCCGCTTTTAAGCTCGATGAGCGTGCCATTGACGCCACCTGCGACTGTTTTACATGTAAACGCTACAGCCGCGCCTACATGCACCATCTTTACCGCTGCAAAGAGCTCACCTATTTTCGATTGGCATCACTGCACAACCTTCACTACTATCTCCGCCTAATGGCCGATGCGCGTGAGGCGATTATGACCAATCACTACAGTGAATTTAAAAAGGAATTTTATGCAAAACGAAACCCGTAAGCTTACACTCGGTGTCAACATTGATCACATTGCCGTTCTGCGCGAAGCTCGCAAAATCAACGATCCCGATCCGCTGATGGCGCTGGCTGTCTGTGCGCAGAACGGTGCCGATCAAATCACCATACACCTGCGTGAAGACCGCCGTCACATCCACGACGAAGACGCTAAAAAGATTATTTGCAGTTCACCGCTTCCGGTCAATTTGGAATGCGCTGTTGATGAGAGTATCATTGACATTGTCTGCGACCTGAACCCGCACCGTGCCACACTGGTTCCGGAAAGACGCGAAGAGGTCACTACCGAAGGCGGACTGGATGTTGCAGGACAAAAATTTGCACTCGACATTACCATTGAAAAATTACATGTAAATAATATTCCCGTCTCACTTTTTATTGACCCAAACATTGAAGCCGTAGAACACTCCAAACAGCTCAATGCACAGATGGTTGAACTGCATACCGGACATTATGCCAATATTTACGCCATGCTGCACTCCGCTTTGCCCCACTCCCATCACTGCATCGAAGCACTTGATCTGCCGCGAGACACACTAGAAGACATGCTTGAGAGTGCCCTTGCCAATATTGAGCATGCCGCCAAACATGCACAAAAACTGGGACTTGAAGTAGCGGCCGGACACGGTTTGAACTACCACAATGTTCATGCTATCGTCGCCATGGATGCTATTAGCGAGCTCAACATCGGTCAAAGCATTATTGCCCGATCCGTTTTTAGCGGTTTGGCAGCAGCCGTATCCGATATGAAGGCTTTGTGTGATCGCTAAAAAAAAGGTGGCGGTCAGTGTCGGTGATTTAAACGGTGTAGGCATTGAAATTGCTCTCAAGGCCCATGAGGCGATTAGATCGTTTTGTGATCCCTATTACTGCATCAGCTCAAGCATGCTCCAACAGGCATCAGCTCTATTGCATGTCGACATTCCCAAAGATTTTAACCTTTTACATGTAAATGGTTCATTTACCGTCACGCCGGGTGTCATATCGGCTTCCAGCGGCCTCTATTCGTATCTCTCTTTTCTCAAAGCCGTTCAAGCAACCCAAACCCAACGCGTTGATGCCCTGGTGACCCTGCCCGTTCACAAAGAGGCGTGGATGCGTGCGGGCATTCCCTACAAAGGGCATACCGATATGCTGCGCAACTATTTTCATCACGATGCCATTATGATGCTCGGCTGCGAGAAGATGTATATCGCACTGTTTACCGAACACACTCCTTTAAAAGAGGTGGCATCGGCTGTTACATACGATCGACTGGTAGCTTTTTTCAGAGATTTTATTGCCGCAACCAAAGCAGACAATATTGCTGTTTTGGGACTCAATCCCCACGCCGGAGACAATGGCGTTCTTGGAGACGAAGAGAAGTGTATTGCTCAAGCCATTGCCCGTGTCAACAGTGACTGCTCTACAGATGTTTTACACGGGCCACTCGTGCCTGACACCGCTTTTACACCCCAAAACAGAGAACATTTTACATACTATATTGCCATGTACCATGACCAGGGACTCATACCACTTAAAACACTCTACTTTGATGAAAGTATTAACGTTTCGTTAAATCTGCCGATAGTACGTACATCAGTTGACCACGGAACCGCCTTTGATATTGCCTATAGACATATAGCAAAAGAGGCAAGCTACCTTAATGCCGTTGCAGCAGCTGTCACTCTTTTAAAATAACAAAATGACATATTTGTGCAACAATTTTGTTGTATAAATAGATGCTTATTTCCAACATTAGGATGTGTAATGAAGACACCCGTACGACCCAAACCCATTAACAAACAGATTAAACTCAATAAATATAAATACATTATGAGCCGTACCGATACCCGTGGTTTTATTCAATATGCCAACGACTATTTTACCGAAATTTCCGGTTATACTACAGCAGAACTCATTGGAGCCAATCACAATATTATTCGTCATCCCGATATGCCTTCTGTCATCTTTAAACTGATGTGGGAACGTCTTAAAAACGGTCAACAGATCCATGCCGTCGTCAAAAACTTGAGCAAAAGCGGCGAGTATTACTGGGTAACTACCAAATTTGATATTAAACGCCATCCCTTTGACAACAAGATTGTAGGGTACTTGGCTTACCGTCAGGCAGCATCTCCAAAAACCATTAAAATAATCTCCGAATTTTATGACAAACTACTATCGATTGAAGAGACCAACGGCATGGAAGCTTCAGAGAAATACCTTCGCGGCTACTTAGAAGAAAGAGGTGTCACGTACGATACTTTTATTGACGATATTATTGATAACAATGGTATTATGAAAATGTTTTTCAAGACAATGAGTAGTTTTTTTAGCCAACACTAAGAGATCGTTTGTCATCCGTTGTATAACCGTTAGAACACTATTTACTTCTTGGTTTTATAATTTTTTTATCTTACTACTTAAAGGTTATATGATGAAAAAGTTATTACTATTTGCAACCATTTTTCTACTCTCTCTCCATGGTGCTTCCATAGAGTTTAAAGAGGCTCAAAACACTCTCAAGCGTACGATGCCAAGCAGTGGCAATGCTATATTGTCTTTTCACGACGCCATAAAAAACACGACCGATTCCATTGTCTTTATTGCTACAAAACAGACACAGTCCAAACGCGTTTTTAGTCAAGTCAATCCTTTCTTTGAACAGTTCTTCGGTGAACAGTTCTCCAGACAATTTAAAGAACAGAATCTGCCGCCGTTGCAAGCATTGGGTTCGGGAGTCATTATTTCAAAAGATGGCTACATTGTAACCAATAATCATGTTGTAAAAGATGCCGATGAAATCATTGTCACCATTAACGGCAGTGCTAAAGAGCTTCAGGCAAAAATCATCGGTACTGATGCCAAATCCGATATTGCCGTCATCAAAGTAGATGCTGATGATCTCAAGCCCATTACTGTGGGAAGTTCGAAAAATCTCAAGGTGGGCGATGTTGTCTTTGCCATCGGCAATCCTTTTGGAGTCGGTCAGACGGTAACGCAAGGCATTATCTCTGCGCAGCACAAAAACAGCATGGGCATCAATGAATATGAGAACTTCATACAGACTGACGCCTCAATCAACCCCGGAAATTCCGGAGGTGCCCTTGTTGACAGCCGCGGCGTGCTGATTGGAATTAATTCTGCCATCATTTCACGAAGCGGCGGCAACAACGGCATCGGCTTTGCCATTGAAGTTGATATGGTAAAAAACATCGCCAAAAAACTCATTGAAAAGGGTTCTATTGACCGAGGATATATGGGTGTGAGCATCGGTGATTTGACAAAAGATCTTAAAGCACTCTATAAAAACAAAAAAGGTGCCATGATTGTTGCGGTGTCACCTGATACTCCTGCAGAAAGAGCCGGGCTCAAACGAGGAGATCTGATTATCACTGTTGATGATACAGCAATTGAAAGCGCTGCCGGCCTTAAAAATACCATTGGTCTTAAAGAGCCCGGAAGCCGCGTTGCAGTGACTTACGAACGTGACAAAAAACTCTTTGACACCACCATAAAACTGGCGAGTTTGGAACATACACCCAATGAATCTTCCGAGTTGCTTAAGGGCATGGAACTCCTCTCTTTAGATGATTCTCTTCGCTCCCGCTACAGCATTCCAAGTGGAGTAGAAGGCGTGATAATAGTAAACATCAAACCCGACTCCAAAGCGGCCTTACAGGGTATTCAAAAAGGAGATATTATTATACAAATTGAGAATAACGAGATCAAAAATATGGATGATTTACGAGCGGCTCTAAAGCAATATGCAAAACAATACAAACGTATTTATATTAACCGGCGCGGTCAAATTTTAGTGGCGGCACTGCGCTAAATAGAGCTGATCGCATTTAGGCTATTGTAAGCATTCTTTACCTATAATTAACAATAATATACAACCGGTCGGGGATGCGATGCAGAAGCCTAGCAAGAGTGATGCTGTTACACTGATTGAACACAAAAAATTCTCTGCGACTGCCTATAAACAGCAGTTTGTCAAATCTTTTTTGGAGCGAAGCGATTGTTATACCAAACCCTCGTTTAGCAGATCTTCCAAGCTCAAGGTAGCATCTGCCCTTTATGATAAATTTTTTTTGCACCGTCGTGTTGATATCACGCCGTCACTTCAACAACTGCAGCGCTACAAAAAAAATGATGTAACACCGGATTTTTTTCTCTCAGATCTTTTTTTAAGTTTTTAAGCGACTATACCCATTTGCTTATTGGTTACAGCAATGACTGGAAACACCTTAACAGCCTTGTCAATGCCATTGAGACTTTCTTAAGCGAGTGTCAAAACCTGGTCGAAAACAGCACCCAAACAGAAGAAAAAAATGATGTTGTTCCCGATGATGTTGCCATTAATTTTTTAGAACAACTACGGCAAAAAGGGCAAAAAATTCGAGTGCTCAATACCTATCACGGTATTCCCATTGAATTTACCGCTAAAATTGTACATACTTCCACCAATAAAGTGCTTATTAAAGCCCATGCCCTTCAAGATATTGCCGCTGCTTATCAAGGTGGTATATATCTATTGTGTGAACAGGCTTTCGGACATGACCTCTTTGCCAATGTCAGACCACGCGTCATTAAAGGGCACGATCTGCTGGAACTCTCACAATTTGACTCGTTAACATCGGGAATTCATAAGCGTCAAACGGTACGGGTTGCACCTTCAAGTAAAGCGACCGTATTGGTCAACAACTACTCGGTAACGCTCTTTGACATCTCGCTTGGCGGTATTTCCATGGTCTGCCCACGTGATCTGAAACTTGCACTTTATGAGCATGTCAACATCAAAATACCCGATACTCTCTGCGGATCCATATTGCATATTGATGCGGAACTTATTCATGTCTCTACATCTGAAGAGGGCTATAAATACCACTTTCAGCTGGACCTCACTCCTTCACAAGAGTCCGATCTTGGCAAATATATCTATCGGCGCCAAAAAGAGATTATTGCAAACCTGAAAGAGAAACTAATATGAAAGCTATACTCCTGCTTTTACCGCTGTTATGGCTACTAACATCATGCGATAGCGATTCTGCTAACACGACAAATACCACCTCAACGCTTAAGTCTCATTGGTACGGAAGTTAACGAAGAATGGTTTAGCTGGAATGCTCTGTACAACGGCAAAGAGAGCGGTGCTCAGAAATTTCAAAATGGCTACCGCCACATTATTGATCTTTTTCGGGAGGTAGGTGTTGACACTATTATATGGTTTTTTCATGTCAATGCCTACAGTTACCCCGAAACATCATGGAAAACCATAGTACAGTATTATCCCGGCGATGACTATATTGACTGGCTTGGTGTTAGTATTTACGGCAGACTTGAAACCAAAGAACCCTATCAGGAGTTCCAAGAGATCCTGGATGATGTCTATCCGAAACTCACGGCACTCTCACCCCACAAACCTATTGCTGTTTTGGAGTTCTCCATTACAGAATATTAACGCGCTTCGTAGAGCTCTTTTTCCCGTTGAATGAGGACATTCGCTAAAAAATCATACGCTTCACCCCATGCACTAATGACTTCGGCAGTAGCATCGTCACCTAAAACCTCTTTGATAGCACTGAGCAAGGCATCTCTGACCCATGGGTAATGTTCCGGTTTAATCTTTGTTTTAACGTGTGCTGCGGCAATGGTTTCAATGGCTTTGCTTAACGCGTCAAGTTTGTCAATATTGGCAGCATAGGCATAGATGGAGGCTGCCAGTTTTTTGTGTTGATTGTCGCTGGCATTTTTAAACAGTGCTTTGGCATCGGGATATCGCTCAAATAAAATCGGATACATCGTTTGCGTGATTGCCTCTCCCTTCTGTTTTATAAGCGGTGCGGTTGATCTAACAAGGGCTTTGGTCTCTTCTGTCATTCTAAATCCTTTTGCAGTATATAAAAGTTGTGCAAGGGTACGCAAGAAAAGACAACTCTAAACCAACCACAGTAAACCAACACAAAAAATAAGCTGTAATAATGCTGTTTTTCTCTTTTATCATCAGTATGATATACTGTTGTTGCAATACAATATAGCGCCAAGGAGTGAATATGGGTACGAGTATGCATCGACTGACCGTCGGTATGAAAGAAGTTGGTAATGAGTTTTTTCTCTCTTTTAAAGCCGTAGGAAAACTCACTCATGAGGACTATGAACTGATTACCCCCATCATTGATACTACATTAGAAGGAGTAAAAGAGGCGAAAGTTAAAGTACTCATTGATGCAAGCGAATTTGAAGGATGGGAGTTGCGTGCAGCATGGGATGATTTTAGGCTGGGACTCAAATATAACAATGAGTTTGAAAAAATTGCCATTTACGGTAAAAAAGAGTGGTTGGAGATTGGAACCAAAATAGGTTCTTGGTTTCTCTCAGGCGAAATCAAATATTTTGAGAATTATGAAGATGCCGTAACATGGCTTAGCGCATAAGCCTCATGGCTACGACTCTAAAACATGCTCTAATGCCCGTTCATAGCTTTTGAGGTCAAGTTCAAATTCTTCAATGGTCTCTTTTGCTTCAGCAATAGAATCTTCAGCAATGCTGCCGTTTGGCAGCACCGTCTCCCGTATGGCTTTAAGTTCTGCCGCCATATCACGCTCGACTCCATACGTCCCCTCGGGATCATCGCTGTAACGGATCAAATGTATAATATCGGGCTCAAAATGCCAATGGTTAAACAGAGTAGCGGTCACATCGGTCGCCTGTGCTCCGCACGCAAACTTTTCCGCCTGCGCAATCGTCTTACCTTCATCAAGAGCCTCTTGTATTTTAGCTTCATTGCCCTCTTCAATCAAGGTTTTACTAATTATGACACGACCCAAGTCAACCAAAAATGCAGCCGGAGCCAGGTAGGCCAAACGTTTGGGTTCACGGCGGATCAGCCATGCAATTGCCAAACCCAACTGCCGTTCACATGCCAAAGAGAACTGCTCTTTGCTCATCTTATAAGGGGCAAGATTGATGGTAAAATTTGAATCAACCGCACTGCTGAGAGCAAAAGAGCGAATCACATCACGTCCCAATAGCGATACGGCCTGCTGAACATTGGTCACTTGACGTTTTAAACCGTACAGCGGTGCATTGGCAGCACGCAAAATATCTGCCGTTAGCAACGGGTCTTTCTCAATAACCTTTTGCAAGTCCTCAAAGCTACTCTCTTTGTCATGATACACGCGCTCTACGGCTTGAACCGACTCGGGAAGTGCCGGAATGGCATCAATATTTTTAAGCAGTCTGTTGTTCATAATCGTCACCTTGTAATATAATAACGATTGTAGCATACTCAAAATATGTTTAATGAAAAAAAACTATTTACATGAAAATTAGTATATTTAATGTTTATATATGAAACATTGACTCTTGTATTCATAAGATCTTTTCTATATAATCATATCTCTATATGTCGGCAGGGAGCTCCATGATAGGTATTGATATGATTAAAATTTCACGTATGGAAGCCTTCATGAAGCGTTTTAAAAAAAGAGGGCTTCAACGCTTTTTAAACGATGAAGAGATTTTACATGTAAACAATGTACGCACCGCAGCTGGCTATTGGGCAGCTAAAGAGGCGTTTTCCAAAGCATTGGGAACCGGCATCGGGTCAGAGTGTCGTTTTCATGATCTGAACATTAACAAAACAACCAGGGGAGCCCCTTTTTTTCTCCTTCATGAAGATCTGCTCAAACGGTTCGGAATTGTCGATACATCACTCTCTATTACCCATGACGGCGACTATGCTATTGCCGTCGTCGCTATTGAATCAACCGCCGCCGACAAAATCTAGCAGTTCTACTTTATCACCCTCATGCATCTGATGAACATTCCAGGCATCCTGTTTTACAATCTCCATATTGACTGCCGCCGCCATCACTTTACCTTCGAGCGACAAAGCACTTAAAAGATCTTGCATGGTACTGTTTTCAGTCGTTTTTACCTCTTTTCCATTGACAATGACCGTCATCTTTTCTCCTCCTTGTTGGTATAGATCCGCAGCTCACTCATAGCATCGGCATGCTTGGCAGCTTTGGCAAAGTCATAAGGTGTGTACCCTTTGTTATTGCGTACGTTGGCATCGGCTCCGACACGCAGCAAAAAAGCAATAATTTTACCTCTCCCGTTAAATGCAGCTTGATGCAACGGCGAGATACCCTCATCGTTAGCCAAATCAAGATCAGCACCGTGCAACACCACAAACGTCACCAATTCCAAATTTTTCTTTTTAACAGCAAGAATCAGCGGCGTATTGCCGCGGTTGTCTTGTGCATCAACATCGGCACCGTTTTCTAGCAACAGTGCTGCCATTTCAAGATCTCGCTTTTTAATGGCTATATGCAGCGGTGTTAGGCCTGCTGCATTTTTTGCATTGACATCAGCTCCTTCTTTAATGCACTGCTTGCAGGCATCGATATTTTCATAATAGACAAAATTATGCAACGCCGTTCTTCCGTCAACGGTATCGGCATTGAGTATCAATGAGAACAGCAGTATAGCAAGCAACTTAACAACAGACTCCTAATGCATCTAAGCAATCATATTATATTGCTGCTGTAGTATTATTTATATGCAACAAAAAAGAGTACGGTTTAAGTTTTGCGCAAAGCCGAGGCATCAAGCCTTTGGCTTATACGCAACTACACAATTGTATCGTTAATATCCTGCTCAACCTTAACAATCATATCGCCGTTTTCATAGACATCGAAAACATGACCGTTTTCAACAACCTGACCATCAGACTTAACCCAACTGTCATGTTCACCGTCTTTAAAGTTAAGATTTTGTCCCGATTCCCCCAGAATCACCAGCTCGTTACCGTCCGTCATGGTCAATACATCTTCTAATGTCAGCTCAACCGCATAATGTTCTTGAGAAAAATCAAGAGCATTAGTGGGATCAAATATTGCAACCTGCTCAAAAAGCAGCGGCTCAGTCTCATCCAAAGCGAAACCTAAAGAATCTGCTTCGTCACTGTTTTGACTCTCTTGTACCACGTGCTCCTGCGCAACAGTATTGCCACTATTATCATTCCCGATACTTCTAAGGACGACTGCAGTATCACTGTCTAAACGATACTCTCCATCATCTTGGAGCGTATACGATGCACCATCCTCTTCAAAACGGATATGCTCAATATCTTTAATGGTCACTTCAAAAGGGTGCCCACTGTTATGCCAAGAGAGAGTATAAGTACCGTTACCGTTATTGACCATATTGTAATTTTCATCATATGCCCGATAACCGTCAAGGATCAGTGTATCCTCACCCTCGCCTCCATACACATAATTCTCTCCATGGGAGTAACTGCGCATCGTAATAGTGTCATCACCACCTTCTGCATGAAGAATTTTCCCGATAGCCTTGCCCATATCATAGACATCATCACCTTCTGTCAGGTAAAGTCCTCCATCATCACTGCTAATATTTATATTTAATAATATTGACTCCGTTCTATCCCCGTCATTATCCACAATAGCCACTTTAACATACTCGGTATATTCTGAAAGATCACTCGAAGGAATATAAGTATACGCACCGGTTTCAAAGTTGATTTCAAAAAGTCCGTTTGGTGTCGTAATACTTTGAACAATATCATTTGCATCGTAACTTATGGTATTTCCGGCAACTTCAATACTCTCAATATGACCGCCATCGGCACCAAAGTCAATAATGGTCACACCCTCAGCCTCTACCAAATTGCCTGCGGCATGCGTTGACACCGTCTCACTGACCGCTGCTTCCAAATCAGAGATATCACTAATATTGACCGGATCTTTCGAGACAATATTTTCACCGTTGTCAGCCAACGTCACAATATCACTTAATACCGTAGATGTGTTCACACTAAAGCTAAAGAGTTTGTCAATAGCCCCGCTCGTGACAAAAGCATTCCATGTCGGCAAGTATGCTTCAAAATCTGTTCGGTAGTCACCGTAAGTATTGCCGTCACCGAAGAAGTACATAATATCCTGATCGGCAGCCGGCTGGTTGCCGCTATAAGATTCATTGACCATACCGCTTAGCCCCTGCTTAATATCGGTACCGCTGGTTCCGGTAACATACTGATAATCATATGTTGCATCTTGCCATCCGGAGTTGGAGTGGTTATCTCCCCAGAACTCAACAACATTCACATTGACTGTGCCAATGGCATCGTAACGGGCAATAAGCTCATCAATGGAGTCTTTTACCAGATCTCTGTCTGCCGTACTCATACTACTGGACATATCGACAACAAACGACAAGTTGGTCACTACCGGATCAATGGTAATGTTTATTGAAGCGTTGCTTGCCTCAGGAACATCATCAACAATAGTTACATGTAAATTGGCATTCCAATCTACCCCGCTGGCATCGGTTACAGTATAGACAAAGGCATCAGTAACGCTATTGTTTCCATCTGCAGTAGGATGATCGACGTTATTCACCAGAGTATAAGTGTACTCACCGGTCGCCGAATCTACTATAAGAGTATTTCCATTCGCCGTAGTCACCGTAATGGTACCGTCTGCAGCAATATCGGTCGTACCTCCGGCTATAGTCACATTACTCAAGGTACTTCCTTGCGTTATGGTGTCGTCACTTAAAAGATTCCCGTG
>JAJRVF010000059.1 GCA_024277395.1 Campylobacterales bacterium | reverse complement strand
TGCAGTATAAATATTGTTCAGCCCGCGAGGTTTCAGACGCATAAATTTACCGTATCCGCCGACAACGGGGCGACCGTAGATCATGGCATTGGAGACAAAAAAATCGATACGGTCAAAATCGTCATCAATGGCCTTGAAGAGCGGCTTGAACTCTTCGGGTTCTAAAATATTAAGCGGGTACGCTTTGGCCTGAATACCGTAAGTTGTACTCCACTGTTGTGCCAGTTCGTTGGCAACTGCTTCGTTGGAGTTGTAAGTAAAAGCGACATTGACACCATTGTGTGCAAATTTTTCGGCGATTGATTTTCCGATGCCTTTGGTAGCTCCGGTAATGACAACGGTTTTTCCCTTCATGGTACTCATTTTACACTCCTGCTATCGTATAGTTTTTCATAACGGATTCAATTTTTTTCATGTTCTTGCTGCTAGGCGGTACCAGTGGCAAGCGGTACTCCAAGGTCTCAATAAGACCGGCAATATACATGGCCGCTTTAATGGGGATCGGATTGGATTCGCAAAAGAGGACTTTGTTGAGAGGAAACAGGGTATTGTTGAGCGCTCTTGCTGTTGCAAAATCACCTTCAAGTGCGCAGTGTACCAGCTTGCTTTTCATATCGGGAACCAAGTTGGCAGTGACGGAGGTAATGCCGGCACCGCCGCTCGCCAAGATAGGAAAATCAATAATGTCATCACCGCTTAGTACTGCCATATCGGGACGTTGTGAGAGCAGTTCAATGGTACGTTCCAAGCTGCCCGTGGCCTCTTTTATACCGTAAATATTGGGCAGATCGTCATAAAGACGGATGACGGTATCGGCACTCATATCAACGCCGGTACGTCCGGGAACATTATAGAGGATAAAGGGGAGTTCACTCACTGCCGATGCGATGGCTTTGTAGTGCTGATAGAGGCCCTCTTGGGAGGGTTTGTTGTAATAGGGTGTGACAGAAAAAAGGGCATCAACCCCGCAACGCTGTGCATGTTTGGCAATGTCAATTGCTTCTGCGGTGGCATTGCTTCCTGCGCCGGCGAGCACTTTGGTATTGCTGCCTTTGGTGACCTCTACGGCAATTTCAATGCAGCGTTTATGCTCGTCATGGCTCAGTGTTGCGCTTGCACCGGTTGTGCCGACCGGACAGACGGCATCAATGCCGTTGTCAATTTGTCGCTGAATCAGTTTGGCATAATCCGCCTCATTCACTTTGCCGTTTTTAAACGGGGTTATTAGTGCAGTAGTGGCGCCTGTTACTCTCTTCATTGTTCTGCCTTTCGTAAAATGATGGTAGTGGATTTCATATTGTCAAAATATTTTTTAGAGATTGTAAGAATATCTTCTGCCGTAATGGCATTGATGGCATCTTCATACTCCAGCAACGGGGTAATATCACCGCGCACCAGGTAGCTTCCGAAAAGATTGGCAACCGAAGCGGAGCTCTCCAGTGAGTGAATAAAGTCCGATTCGGTATTGATTTTGACTTTGTCCAGTTCTGCTTGAGAGACCTTTTTGCTTTTGAGTGTTTCAATATGGGCCAAAAGTGCTGCTTCGACCGTTTCGGCTTTGATGCCGGGGTTGCATACTGCCAGGAAAATAAAGAGCCCCGGATCACTGTTTTCCATGTTGTAAGCATACACTTGATTGACCAGCTGCTTCTCATCAACCAGTGTTTTATACAGGCGGCTGCTTTTGCCTGCACTTAAAATTTCTGAAATCGCTGAAAGTGTCGGTTGGTCTTTATGTGCAAAATTTGGAATATGAAAAGTAATGGCAATCATCTCTACTTCGGAATCTCGCAAGAGCATAATACGCTTGGGCCCGTCTTGTTCGGGCTCGACGGCTTTGACCTGAGGAATGGGGCCGTCATTCTCAATGGAGGCGAAATGCTGTTCTACCTTTGCAAAGACGGTAGTGGCATTGACATCCCCGGTGACAACAATAATAGCATTTTTGGGCTGGTAGTAGGTGGTATGGAAGGAGCGGATATCTTCAATATCCCACGTTACAATATCGTTCATAAAACCAATGGGTGTCCAGTGGTACGGGTGGTAGAGATAGGCATTGTTAAAAAGCCGAAAATACATGTAACCCAAAGGATTGTTGTCGGTACGCCATCGACGCTCTTCGGCAACTACGTCGCGTTCGGGTTGAAACTCTTCGTCTTTAAGATTGAGATTTGCCATGAGCTCGGCATAAAGCGAGAGAGACTTCTGCAGATGGTGACTGCTCGATTTAATAAAGTAGTGCGTGTAGTCAAATCCGGTCGAAGCGTTGTTGATGCCGCCGATACTTTTGACTTCACGGTCAAATTCACCTGCTGCAAGATGTTTGGTCGATTTAAAGTTCATATGCTCAAGCATGTGCGCAATTCCCGTTTTACCCATAACTTCGTTGCGGCTGCCGACTTTGTAAAAAATGTCGGTTGTGATGACATTGCTCCCTTTTCCCATTTCAATAACGTAAACTTCAAGTCCGTTTTTCAGTGTTTTGCTTTTGTAGTGCGGCAGTGATGATGCCATAACAGCTCCCATAAATAAAAATAGTGTTATCGATACTTTAAGCATTAGCGTTGGCTTCCTATTGCTTCGGTAATCGAGGTAAAACCGTCCGCTTTTAAGAGCTCGATGAGCCCGGTATTGATCTTGCGTACCAATGAAGGACCTTTAAAAATCAGTGCACTCAAGACCTGTACGAGCGAAGCACCCGCACCAATACGCCGGTAGGCCTCCTTGGCCGAGTCAATACCCCCTACGGAAATCAGGGTTGTTTTGCCGTAAAGTTCGGCTGCTACGGCATCAAAATTGCAAAACTTTTCTCTTGGAGCACCTTGCCGCTGATGCCACCGGCATCACGCGGACAGCGTAGCAGTGAATAGTCTACGGTCGTATTGGTTGCAATGATTCCCTCAGCCCCTGTTTCTACTGCCATGGCACTCAAGTCAACGGCCTGAGCAGGGCTCATGTCCGGTGCAATTTTGAGCAGTATCGGTTTTTCGGTCAACTCTTTGGCACGTGTAAAAAGTTCGGCAATAAAGCTCTCATTCTGTAAATCGCGCAGGCCGGGGGTATTGGGCGAGGAGATGTTAATGACCATATAGTCGGCAAAACCGTGCAGTTCACGAATGAGTTTGGTATAGTCATAAAGCGCTTCATTTTCGGGAGTGATTTTGTTTTTGCCGATATTAATGCCGACGGGAATCGGAAAAGGAAAATATGCTTCAAGGCGCTGCTGAATGAGAAACAGGCCGTCATTGTTAAAGCCCATGGCATTTTGAAGACTCTCTTCGTCAATATGGCGAAAGAGTCGCGGTTTGGGGTTGCCGGCCTGGCGAATGGGTGTGAGCGTACCGATTTCGGTGTATCCAAATCCCAATGCTTTGGTTCCGGCAATCATGGTGGCATTTTTGTCAAAACCGGCGGCAAGTCCTACAGGGTTGTCGAAGGTGGTTCCAAAAAGCTTCTGTTGTAACAGAGGGTGTGTTACAAAGGCATCATGCAGAGCCCACTCCAGCAATGGCGGAAAAAGATTGGCACTGCGCAATACACACTCGGCAATGCGGTGTGCATTCTCAGGTTCGAGTTTAAAAAGAAGAGGTTTAATGGTTTCGTACATGCGCAATCTTATAGTTTAAAATAAGCGATATTGTACAGAAGAAATGGTTAATTTCTTATTTAACCTCCCTGTTCGAGAGGTTTTAGGTACGAAAAGTTTCAAGTTTGGCTATTTCAGATGCAAACTCTTGTTGTGTGGCATATATTTTTTTAAGACCGTTACCGTGAAGTTAATCTGTTTTTTTTAAGATCACCAAAGTTTTTACATGTATATTTCTATAAAAAATTAGGAGAAAGCATGAGTGTTTTGTTAGAGTTTTCTATGTTCCCCACCAGCGACGAGTGTCGTGAGGGGGCATCGGTATCGAAATATGTGAGTCGAATTATTGATATGATTGATCAAAGCGGTGTTGCCTACCGGCTGACTCCAATGGGAACGGTCATCGAGACCGATACCATGAAAGAGGCGCTAGAGATCATAGAGCGTGCCTATGCGAGTTTAGGTGATTGTGAACGGGTCTATTCGTCATTGAAATTTGATATTCGCAAAGGTGCCTCAGGCCGACTCAAACAGAAAATTGCTTCGGTCGAGGGGCATTTGCAGCGTAGAGTAACGACTTAGAGCATCTGATCTTTTAGGATCTCCAGGCGTTCAATACGGTTGGCCGTACTGGGATGGGTCGAGAAGAGTGATTTGAACGAGATGTTGTGCCCGCTGAAAGGGTTGATGATAAACATATGCGCTGTCTGCGGCGTAGCGTTGTGCAGGTCACCGCTTCGTGCATACATATCAAGTTTGCTCAAAGCACTCTGCAGCCACTCGGGGTGACCGGTAAGGCGCGCGGCACCTTCATCTGCCATATATTCACGATTGCGACTGACGGCCATTTGGATGATGGAGGCAGCCAGAGGCATGACCAGCATCAGAACCAGCGAAACAACCATATTGTTACGATTGTCCCCGCCCCGAAAAAACATGCCAAACTGTGCCAGAAGGGCAATGGCGCCGGCAAGTGTAGCGGCAACGGTTCCGATGAGAATATCATAATGCTTCACATGGCTCATCTCGTGGGCAAGAACGCCTTCAATTTCATGCTCATTCAAAAGCTTGAGCAATCCTTCCGTGACAGCGACGGCGGCATGAGATGGGTTGCGTCCCGTAGCAAATGCATTGGGGGTGTCGTCGGGAATAATGTAGACTTTGGGCATCGGCGTACCGGCGCGCTCTGCCAGACGTTCTACAATTTCAAAAAGTCCGTGCGCCTGATCGCGTGTTACCTCGTGGGCATTATAGCGCTTGAGCACCAGCTTGTCGGAGTTAAAATAGCTAAAAAAGTTCATTCCCAGTGCGGCAACAAAGGCAATGACCATACCGGTCTGACCGCCCAAAAGATTGCCGATAAAGACCATCAACAGTGTTAAAAACGTCAGTAAAAATACGGTTTTGAAAACTTCCACAACAGACTCCTTTTTAACAAAAATATAACATCTTTTTGTTGATAAATGAGTAACAGAGTTGACAAATTTACATGTATTTCATAGAAACAGATATTTTTTGTTGTATAATAAGTGATTTTAATAGACAAGGCAGTACAGCAAATGACACAAAACCATTATAATGTCATTGTCATCGGCGGCGGTATTTCCGGAGCGGCACTCTACTATGAACTGGGTCGCTATACCGATGTCAAAAAAATTGCACTTTTGGAGAAATACGGCTCACTTGCAACGTTGAACTCCAGTGGTTCGGCCAATTCACAAACCATGCATTGCGGCGATATTGAGACCAATTATACCCTTGAAAAAGCACAAAGCGTTACCCGTACGGCTAAAATGGTGGAGAAGTACTGCTTGCAGTACGGTTATGAGAATACCATTATGTTTTCGCATCAAAAGATGGCGATTGGCGTCGGCTTTGAAGAGGTACGCTTTATTCGCAAGCGTTTTAAAGAGTTTCAGCCGCTCTATCCCTATTTGGAACTCTACGAGAAAGAGAAAATTGCCGAGATTGAACCCAAGCTTATATATGACGAAAAGGGAAAGGAGCGCCCTGAAGCGATTGTCGCCATGGGGGCACAGGGGCAATGGACTACGGTAAATTTCAAGGCACTCTCTGAGAGTTTCATTGACAACACGCTTAAAATTGAAGATAAAATAACTGATATTTTTTTTAACTCCGAAGTGAAATATATTCAAAAACTTGGCAGCATGTTTCATCTTGAGACCGTGCAGGGACACCACTTTACTGCCGATTTCGTGGTTGTCAATGCCGGAGCACACAGTCTCTATTTAGCCCATGAGATGGGGTATGGTCTGGATTATGCCACGTTGCCGGTAGCGGGAAGTTTTTATGTATCGACCAAAAAGATTCTTAACGGTAAAGTCTACATGGTGCAAAACCCCAAACTCCCCTTTGCCGCACTTCACGGCGACCCCGATATTTTGCTCAATAACTATACCCGTTTTGGTCCGACGGCACTGGTTCTGCCGAAACTGGAACGTTTTAAAAGCGGTACTTACGGAGACTTTTTTAAGACCTTGCGCTTGGATTGGCATATTGTCAAAATATTTTATGATCTTCTCAAAGACAGCGATATTAGAAACTATATCTTTCGAAATTTTCTCTTTGAACTGCCCTATGTCAGAAAAAAACTCTTTTTGCAGGATGCACGAAAAATTGTGCCTTCGCTACAAGAAGAGGAGATTAAATATGCCAAAGGATTCGGCGGAATACGACCGCAGGTGCTGGACAAAAAAAATGAGCGTCTGATGCTGGGCGAGGCATCGATCAACACCGAGGAGGGGATTATTTTCAACATGACACCCTCTCCGGGGGCAACCAGCTGTTTGGGCAATGCGCTGTGTGATGTCGAATATATTTGCCGTTATCTGGGTCTGACATTTGATGCGGCGGCATTTCGACGGGAGTTAACCGATGATGAGGAGTAAGCGATGATGAAGCTGTTGTACATAACCGACCAGGAAGAGTATAGTGAACACGGCACGATCGGATCATTTTTTCATGGCTATTTGAAACAGTATTTACATGTAAATGTGGTCTATTTTACCAAATACAAACACAGTTTTCAGGTTAAAGAGGATGATTTTATTGTTCCTATTCAATATGATAATGATATTATTGCCTACCTTCAAGAGCAGTCTGTAGCAATCGATTCGTATCAGTTTGTTTTTGTCCGAAATGTTCAAAAGATTTTGAAAACGGTGTTAAAATATCGTGATTTTTATAACTACAAAGTCGGATTTCGCGCATCATTTGCCAAGTCGACACAGGCATATGAGATGGCAAAGCGTGAGGGTTCGGGTTTGATGAAACAGATGCAGGTGGCCTTTGGAAACTGGACAAAGAACCGATTGATAAATGAGGTTGATCTCTTTATGCCGACGTCACTGCAGATGCAGCGGCTCTTTTATCCGAATCTTACCTGTGAAACCTATCCGCTTGCAAATGCACTGGATCCCAAAACTGTTACGGTTCGTCCGTTGCGTGATGACGGTGTGTGTCGCTTTATTTATGTCGGTTCACTTGATGCGCTGCGGGAGTTTGAGGTGGTTCTGGATGCGTTTGAGAGTTTGGCGTCACTGCCGTGGCATCTGGTGTTGCTGGTACGTTCTCCGGAGGGGGTGGAGCAGATGTTACAGCCGTACCGTCTCATTCATGAAAAGATTGATGTGATCTATACTGATGAACGTGATGCCATGAATGAGGAGATTGCCCGATGTGATGTCGGTTTGGCACTGCTGCCACAGTGTGATCTGTACAACAATGCCCTGGCATCAAAGATATTTGACTACTACGGCTGTGCCGTGGTAGCACTTTTGAGCGACACGGAAACCAACCGTGATGCTTTTGGTGACAATGAAGCCTTTTTTACTCCTTTTGAAAAAGAGCGTATTAGCGTATTGCTTGAGCAGGTGATACAGATGCCGCAGGAGCATCTGGTAGAGATGGGTAAGGCAGGTCAGAAAAAACTTCTGGATTCGGGGTATGATTATGAGGTGATGGCTGAGGCACTGTTTAAAACATTAGCGCGTCTCTAATACATCGCTCCGGCAAGTCGACGGTACTCTTGAGACGTTGCCAAAAGTTCTGCGTGGGTACCTCGGGCAATAATCTTGCCGCGTTGGAAATATAAGATCTCATCGGCATGTTCAATGGTGCTGAGCCGATGTGCAATCATAATGGTGATTTTGTTCTTGGTATATTCTTGAAGCGCCTGCTGTATCCGTTTTTCACTCTCATTGTCCAGTGCGCTGGTTGCCTCGTCCAAAATCAGCACCGAAGCATTTTTGTAAATGGCGCGGGCAATCGCAATGCGCTGGCGCTGACCACCGGAGAGATTGGCCCCAAACTCTTCCATGGGTGTATGAATGCCTTCGCTCAGTTGGGCAACAAAATCGGAGGCATCGGCATGGGCGAGTGCCTCTACAACCCGCTGCTCGTCAATCTCATGGCCGTATGCGACATTGGCGGCTAAGGTATCTTGCAAAATATAGACCCGCTGCGAGACTATGGCAATGTGCTCTCTTAAAGAGTGCTGCGTATATGATGTAATATTACTGCCGTTTACGGTGACTCTGCCCGAATCGGGATCATAAAAACGGATAATCAGATTAATTAAGGAGCTTTTTCCACCGCCGCTCTCACCGACAAGTGCGATGGTTTTTCCTTCGGTAATGGTCAGGTTGATGTTGTTGAGAACCACGCTTCCTTCATAGTACAACGAGACCTTTTCAAAGCTAATGGTGTGAATATGGTCTTGAAGTACTGTACTGCCGTCTACAATGCGGTTTTGAATGTCAATGATACGAAATACCCGCTCACTCGCGGCAATAGCATCTTGTATTTTGGCATAGATAGAGCTAATGCGCCGGATGGGCTGAAACACCAGACCGACCGCTGTTAAAAAGGCGGTGAATTCACCGACGCTCATATTGCCGGCATAGACCTCTTTCCCGCCCATATAGATAACGGCGGCAAGTCCGGTTGCGGCAATAATCTCTAAGATGGGCGAGACCAGTTCGGCGGTATAGACCGACTTCATATTGATACGGAAAAAACGCCAGTTCTCATCGCTGAAGCGTTGGAGTTCGTATGCCTCGGTTGCGTGTGCTTTGATGATCTCCGAATTGTTGAAGACTTCGCTTAAACGGGTGACGACATCGGCATTTCTCTCTTGGGAACGGTGCGAGAGTTTTTTAAGCCGTTTGGCAATGGTGATGAGCGGGTAGATGACCAGCGGCAACACAATGAGAGAGTAGAAGGCCAGCATGGGGTTGAGATAGATAATGTAGCCTACCAGTGCAATCACCGTCAATGTTTCACGGAAAAGCTCCGGCAGCATATTGGAGACAAAGTACTGAATGCGGGTAATATCATTGGTAATGCGCGAAATAAGATCCCCGCTGCGGTTTTTATAGAGAAATTCCATATCCAAATAGAGCATTTTTTCCAAAAGTCGCTCTCGCAACAGCGAAATTACATGTAAACCAATGTAGCTCATGTAGACGCTTTGAATATAACGCCCGACAGATTTGACAACGTAGATACCGATGAGTCCGAGCGGAATGTAGAGCAGCATTGTTTCGTCACGCTTTATAAACATCTCGTCCATGAGCGGCTGCATGATGTGTGCCGTTGCTGCGGTGGCGCTCACGGTCAGGAGAATGCCGATAAAGACTAAAAAGTAGTAGAATTTGTAGTTTTTAAGATAGGGCCAATAGCGGCGTAGGGTTGCTCTCAATCGTTGCGCTCCCAAAAGGTGCCTTCGGGTGTGTCCATGATGGTGACACCCAAGGCCAGAATCTCGTTACGAAGGGCATCGGACGTGGTGAAATCTTTGATTTTTTTTGCTTCAGTGCGTTTGGCAATGAGTGCATCAATGGTTGCTTTGGTTGCCGCATCCATACCGTGCTGAAAATATTCAAAAGGATTTTTTACTCCAAAGCCAAGGAGTGTTTCAATGACGGCAAGATTGGCAAGGGACTCTTTTTTAGTCACTTTGTCTTTAGCATTGGCATCGAGTTTTTCGTTGCTTTGTGCGACCATGGTATCAATGAGTGCCAAGGCTTTTGAGACGTTGAGGTCATCATTAAGCGCATCAAGCAATGCATTGTGAAACGATGTTTTCACGGCAACGGTTTTGAGTCCGAAAAGCCGTTTTTTGAGCCGGTAGAGTCTGTCTAAGCGCTTCTTGGAAGCGAGAAGGTCGTTTTCGCTAAAATTAAAGTCGGCGCGGTAGTGGGTCGAGAGCAGGTAAAAACGCAACACTTCGCCGTCATAGACGTTAAGGGCATCTTTAATAAAAAAACTGTTGCCCAGACTCTTGCTCATCTTTTCGCCGTCGATGGTGACAAATCCGTTATGCATCCAGTAGGCTGCCAATTCATGGTTGGTGGCGCAACGTGTTTGTGCCGCTTCATTTTCATGGTGTGGAAAAAGCAGATCGGCACCGCCGCCGTGAATGTCAACGGCATAGGTTCCCGTGCGGTAGAGGTGCTTTTCAATCATTGCCGAACACTCCAGATGCCATCCCGGACGACCGCGACCAAAGGGTGCATCAAAAGCAATGCTCTCATCATGAACGGCTTTCCAGAGGGCAAAATCGCTTTGATGGCGTTTGAGCGCCGAACTCTCAACACGCTGCTGTCGTTCACACGCCTCTTGGATCTGATGTGAAAGTGTGAGATAGCGTCCATCGGAGGCGGTATCAAAATAGATATCGCCGTTACGGGTTTGGTAGGCGTGATTGTTATGCAGAAGCTGTTAGATCATGCCAACCATGGCTTCAATGGCTTCGGTTGCGCGAGGTTCGAGGTCAGGGCGGGCAATACCCAATGCCGCCATATCGCGATGATAGGCATCAATATATTGACATGTAAGGTCGCCAATCGCTTTGTGCTGCTCTTTGGCTTTGGTGATGATCTTGTCATCAATGTCGGTAATATTTCGGGCATACATGACGCTATAGCCGTTGGCACGCAGAACACGTGAGAGCAGATCAAAAACCAGTGCACTTTTGGCATGACCCAGATGGGCATCGTCATAGACGGTCGGTCCGCAGACGTAGAGGGTGACCTCGTTGCCGTGTTGGGGGATAAAGTCGCGTTTCTTTTTGGCAACAGAGTCATAAATAACCATGTAACAATTCCTTCAAAACAAGTAACAGCAGTATAAACAGCAGCATACTAAAAGCATAAGCAATCAGATATTTTGTTGTGATTATATCGAAAAAGCGCCGGCTCCCGAAAGCACGGACAGTCATCACAAAACCGATGAAACCGCTTAACGAACTCGCCAAAGCAAGTCCCCCGGCTTGAAGCGGTGCAATAAGAGCCAAGGAGAGAATGATGTTGCTGCCAAGCGTATAGGTGGCAATTTTTGCTGCTTCACCCTGACGTTGTTGTGCGTAGAGCCACAGTGCAAAAAGCTTGCTTAAACCAAAGGGCAGCAGCCCGATCATGTACATTTGCAGTACGATAGTGGTATTGAGGGTATCCTCGGCATGAAAAGCACCGCGTTCAAAAAGCAGCCATGTGATTTCATAAGAGAGAATGTAGCCTCCGAGTGTGCTAAAACTCAAAACAAAAAGCAAAAACCAGAACGCTTTACGCATAAATACCATCGCTTTAGCCTCGTCATGATGTTTAAGATGGCGTGCCACTTTGGGAAAGAGGGCAATGGAGGCAGCAATGGCAAAAAGGGCCAAAGGAAGCTGAAAAATACGGTTGGCATAGTAGAGATAGCTAATGGCACCCGTAGCCAGAAATGAGGCGAGCCAGGTATCTAAAAAAGCGGAGAACTGTGCGGTGGAATCCCCCCAAACCGCAGGAAAGAATTGCTGTTTGAATCGTCTGCTCTCTTGTGTGAGAGTAGTAATTTTGCGACGATAGTATTTGATTCCGCCGGGAAAGAGCGGCATGAGACCCAGTCGGTAAATGGCGGCGACATGAACCGCCAGCTGTAACAGCCCGCCGACAACAACGCCATAACTCAAGTAGTAGACCACATCCGATTCATGCATCCCTTCAGAGAGCAGCAGGGCACCAATGAGCGATATGTTCAAAAGTGCCGTAGCATAAGCCGTAGTGGCAAAATGCTGTTTGTATTGTAGAAATGTACTGAAAAAGGTTACGAGAAAAATAAGCGGCAGATAGAAGAAATTAATGGCAACAAAGGGGGCGGCCAAGGATATGGTCTGCGCATCAAAACCGACTGCAATAGCTTTGGACGCGGCGTAGGGAAAGAGATTGACCATAAGGGTAAACAGCATAATGACCAAAAAGAAGACGAGCAGAATGTGAATAGAAAAGACTGCTTTGTGACGTGAACGGGTAAATGCAGGAATGAATACTTGTGTAAACGCACCTTCGGCAAAGATGCGGCGGAAGAGATTGGGCAGTTTAAAAGCAATGAAAAAGATATCCGTGTAGATATTGGCACCGAGAAACGATGCCGTCATCAGATCGCGGACAAGACCTAAAATTCGAGAAAAGAGAATCCCAAAACTGTTGGTAAATATGGCTTTAAACATAAAAATGTATCTTTTTTACGAAATTTTAACCAATTTGTGATTAAAATAGGGTTCTAAAATAGATCAAGGTTGGGAATGGGACTCTTTAGTAAGCAAAAAGAGCAGCAGGGGACGCAGCGCAGCAGCAAAATCATTCAGCCGATTATTGTGCGGACTTCCAATGTGGCACAGGAGCTTTTAAAGGTTTCGTCCAGCCATAAGATTCCCGTGGCGGCACTTGATTTTCGTGTCTTGAGCATACAGACATTTACCCGACTTAATGTGGATGGAAAAGAGGAAGAGTTTGATGAAATAACCTCTGATGAGTTGCGGGATCTTCATAAAGAGACGTTGTTGCATAATGAATTTTTTGAGATCAAGCAGATTTATGAAATAGAGATATTTTCTAAAAATGATGAAGATGACAAGCTTGCCGGACTTCAGATGTCTGTCGGTGCGAATGCTACCTTGACCAAAGTATATGTCACTATTAAGGCGGGTTCGTTTGTGACCTATTACGATACGCTGGAGCAGGATCTGATTGACGCCATTGCCAAGCGTAAACTTCGTGCCAATTTAACAGTAAATATCTTTGATCATGTGATGCACAAAGAGCTGAGCCATTTTATGGCAAAAATCAGGGTAGCAGGAGCGTACACTTTTGACAAGAAGCAGATATTTCTTGTTTCTGAAGGGATTGAGCCGGTACCGACAGTAAATGATGCACTGGTTTTGCATTATGAGAAGAACCGTGAACAAGAGAGTATGGAAGACAGAGTTGACTACTCCAAGCGAGGATACCTTAAAAGTGTTACCGAAGGCGAGATGCTTATTGAATACATTAAGCCCAAGTTAGGTGAGAGCGGACGTAATTGCAGCGGGGTATTTTTAAAACCCAAAGAGCCTGTTGTCAAGCATGAACCGACCTTTAATGTCAGTGAGAATATCAATGTCGTCGTCGGAGATGACAACATTACCTACATTGCCAAAGTCGGCGGTTATGTGACATTTGAGAACAATACCTACGATATTCGGCAAGATGTGGAGATTGGCGAAATCAGTTTTAAGACGACCGGTTCTATTGAGAGTACTTTGGATGCCGACGTTTCCATTAATGTAAGAGAAAGCGATATGTTAAAAGATGCTATCGGTATGGGGATGGAGGTAGAGGTTAATGAGATTAATGTCGATGGTAATGTCGGTCCCAATGCTGTTGTTCGCGCCAACAAAGCGGTCATTGAAGGACAGACCCATAAAAGTTCCAAGATTTATGCCGCTCAGGTTCAAATTAATATTCACAAAGGGTTTGTCCGTGGTGATGAGGTGCACATTACCCGTTTGGAGCACGGCAGCGTCGAGGCGCGAAAAGTACATGTATCTCAGATGATGGGCGGTCATATTATTGCCGATGAGGTGGAGATTGAGATGCTGGCGTCACATGCTACGATTGAAGCGGTACGCCGTATTGAAGTTAAGCAGTTGCATGGCGAAGAGAATCAATTGATTATTGATCCGACAGTAATGAAAGAGGTAACAGAACTTTTGGAGGGTACGCAGGAGCAGATGGATGAGGCACGGGAACATATTGCTGAAGTAGAGCGGGAGCGCGAGGAGTATCGACGGCGTATTCATGAGAGCAAACAGGCGTTTAATGATATTAAAAAACGTCTCGTAGAGTATCAAAAAAAAGGTATTAAAATGCCGACACAGTTCGTTAAAAAGTATAAAGAATTTCAAGCAATGTACGAGCATTACGAGTCTCTTAAGGCAGAGTTGCGGGAGAGGAAAAACCGCTACGATATACTGACGCAGAAGCATCAGTCGTTTCAAAATAATATTTTTGATGCCCGCATTGTCAACCGTGACCGTTGGCACGGACACAATGAGATTGTCTTTCGATTGATTGAGCCGAAACTTGAGGTCACTTTTGTCCCCAAAAATGCAGAAAAGATGGAATATCTGGCGCTGGCAACAGATGAAAATGATGACTATTTTATTAAGGCGGTAGATACATGATAGTCGGTATTGAGGGTGAGATCGTCTTTAAAGATCCCAGTGTCGTGCACCTAAATGTACACGGGGTTATTTACGAGATTTTTGTCTCGCTGCAGACCTATACGGCACTCACTGAGGCGGCTGTTCGTCTGCATACGGCACATATTATTCGAGAAGATGCCCAACTGCTTTACGGCTTTAAAGAGCTGAGCGAAAAGGTGCTGTTTACGCGGCTCATTAAAATCAGTGGGGTGGGTCCTAAAGTGGCTATGGCGATCTGTTCGACCTTTACCACAGCACAGTTTGCCTCTGTTATTGCTGCCAATGATATTGCCGGTCTCAAGAAGGTACCCGGAATCGGACCTAAAAGTGCCGGACGTATTTTGGTAGAACTTAACGGATTTGATGCGGAGCTTGTCGGCTCAGGCACTTCGAGTTCAAGTGCTGCGGCAGATGCCGCTTTGGCATTGGAGTCGCTTGGATTTAAAAAAGAGCAGATTGCATCAACATTGGCATCGTGTCAGAGTCAAGAGACTGCCTCACTGGTCAAAGAGGCACTGAAAAAACTACAAACACTTTAAAAGGGAAACGGTTGGAATTAGCAATATTATTTGGCGGGCAGAGTTTTGAACATGAGATTAGCATTGTCAGCGCGACAACACTAAAAGAGAAGTTGCGTGATTTTGAGTTGACATTTATTTTTTGTGATCAAGATCATACGCTTTACAAAATTGAAAACGAGAAGATGAAAGCACAGACCTTTTCCGGCGGAGCATATAAAAACGAACCGATTGTAAGCTTGGTGCAAGGCGGCATACTCCGTAAAAAACGTTTTGGCACGGAGCGCTTGCAGATGCCTGTGTTAAATTTGATTCACGGAAGCGACGGAGAAGACGGTACCATTGCCGGTGTGCTGGATTTTTACAATATCGCGTACATTGGACCGCGGCGTGAGGCTTCGGTGTTCAGTTTTGACAAGCGTTATACCAAATATCTGGCTCAGGCCATCGGTGTGAAGGTATTGGATTGTGAAGTGCTGCATAAAGAGGGGAGCCGTGATGTGCACACACCGTTTCCTTTTATTATCAAGCCGTCACGTCTGGGCAGCTCCATCGGAGTGAGCGTGGTGAAAGAGGCTGAGGCGCTTGAGTATGCTCTTGATGTCGCATTTGAGTTTGACGAGAGTGTGATTATTGAGCCGTTTGTTGAGGGAGTAAAAGAGTATAATCTTGCAGGCTACAGTGCTAACGGCGTCATGCACTACTCCATTATTGAAGAGCCGCAAAAGAGTGATTTTTTGGATTTTGATAAAAAATATTTGGACTTTTCCCGATCGGCTAGGGTCAATGAAGCCGATCTTGACGAAGTAAATGTCGCAGCGTTACAAGAGAATTTTCAGCGCATTTACAGCGGTCTGTTTGAGGGAGCGTTGATTCGTTGTGATTTTTTTCTGATTGACAATGAAGTCTATCTCAACGAGATCAATCCCATCCCCGGGTCAATGGCCAACTACCTTTTTAATGATTTTTCATCGGTCATAAAAAGCCTGCTGGAGGATCTGCCATCAGGCAATACCATACATGTCGATTACCGTTACATTCATACCATCTCTGCCGCCAAAGGGAAGTAGTGGCACAAAAGCGCATCGGATATAAAGGGGGTCATGTCGATATAAGCTATGAGATACATAACCCTACAGGAGTCAAAGATATTGCCATACTGCATGGCTGGGGATCGAATAAAGAGTTGATGAAAGGTGCTTTCGGAGGCTGTTTTAAAACATTCCGTCATCTCTATATTGATCTGCCCGGTTTTGGAGGTTCAGTGTGTCATGAGGTGTTGACAACACAGGAGTATGCTATTATTATTAAAAAATTTCTGGAAACACTCCGCTTTTCGGGTGATGTAGTGCTGGGGCACTCTTTTGGCGGAAAAGTTGCCACGCTGCTGCATCCAAAATTGCTGGTGCTGGTGGCATCGTCGGGTATTTTGGTACCCAAGCCTTTGAGTGTTCGTCTGAAGATCGCACTGTTTAAAGGGTTGAAGCGGGTCGGATTGACGCGGTTTCGTTCGTTTTTTGTTGCCGATGATGCCGTGACGCTCTCGCCGCAGATGTATGAGACCTTTAAAAATGTGGTCAATGAGGATTTTCGTGGGCAGTTTGCCTTATACAAAGGGACTGCTCTGCTCTGTTTTGCCAAAGATGATACGGCGACACCGCTCTATACGGCATATGAGATTGAGCAGCTGATGGCGCATGCCCGTGTTGTCGTCTTTGAGGGTGATCACTACTTTTTTCTCAAAGAGTATTTACATGTAAATTCGGAAGTAGAACGAAGTTTACAGATGATGGAGTCGTAGTATGGATTATGCGCAACTGGGTGCTTTTGTTACCAATGTTCTGTTTGTTACCGCATTAGGATGGTATCTTATTACCAATTTGCAGTGGTATGACTATAAAATTGAGCGGGTGGTGCTAAAACACCATAAACCTTTATGGCATGTGGGCTATTTTCTCATTCCTCTGGTTGCCTACTATGCGTTTTATCACTTTTTTTGGATCTTTTTCTATTTTGCACTGTTACCGGCGATAGTCCTTTGGCATAAAAAGCTTGATAAAAAGCTGGTGCTGACATGGCGGGTGAAACGCTTTTTGATTCTGCTCATTACATTGACACTGTTTCAAAACGTTATCTGTACTCTTAAAGGAGTGTGTGATATTTACGGTGTTGTTATGCCGTTAACCGTTGCATTTGTCGGCAGATGGCTGATTGAGAACTATCTTTTTTTGGCTTACAAAAAACAGGCGCAACAGAAGCTGAAAAAGATGACACAGTTGCATATTGTTGCCATTACGGGCAGTTACGGCAAAACGAGTATGAAAAATTTTATGACACAGATACTCTCGCAGCAGTTTAAGGTGTATGCTACGCCGCGCAGTGTCAATACCATCGGCGGTATTATTAAAGATGTGAATGAGTCGTTGAGTGAGGATACTCAGATCTATATTTGTGAAGCCGGAGCGCGTCAAAAAGGCGATATTTATACGATTGCCCGGTTTTTGCATCCGCATACCGTTGTAGTCGGTAAAGTAGGACCGCAGCATCTGGAGTATTTTAAGACGCTTGAAACGATTGTACGTACCAAACTGGAGCTGATTCACTCGGATCGTCTGGAGCGGGCTTTTGTCTATGAGAATGTCACTGACGAGCCGCATGAGAAGGTAACTTTTTTTGGTAAAGAGCTGCGTCATGTCAATGCGACGCTGGAGGGGATCGACTTTGACGTCACACTTGAAGGAAAAGTGCTGCACTGTCACACCGATGTTCTGGGTGCGTTTCAGGCTATTAACATCAATGCCGCCGTT
>JAJRVF010000058.1 GCA_024277395.1 Campylobacterales bacterium | reverse complement strand
CGGTATTAAAAATCCAAAAGAGGTCTTTGAAAAATATTACCGCGAAAGCACTGACAGCCAAGGCCTTGGACTGGGTCTATATATTGTCAAAGAGATTGCGTCGTTGCATGCTATTGGCGTAACAATCGACTCTGCACCGGGCAAAGGCAGTACCGTTAGCGTTGAGCTCTCTCCTCTTACTACACAAACACTCCACTAGAAATTGTTATACTTACGTCAATGAAAACATCGCATCATAGAGCACTGCTTCTTATTATACTTTTGGCTTTAATGTCACCGAAAGCATCGGCGCTGAGCATCTCACAGCTGCGTCTTCAAGAGCGCCATTTTGCCTTGACAGATTTTAAAAACATCTATAAAGAGCGCCGGCAGTTTCAAAAACAGCTCTTAAAAAAGCAGCGACGCCGCCGTGCCAAAAATATTAGCCGCTCGGCACTGTGCAATCCAAAATTACGACGGGGTTTACGAAACCAATCAGGTAAAAATGGAGTATATCACGGCATGTCTAACAACCCTGCACCGCAAAACGGCACCCCTGCCAATACCGGTAAGCATCAATTCAACAACCCCTGGGGCACCAGACCCTAGCTCTCTTTTCTCTGTAAATTATCGGTATTTAACACTGCTATTACAAGTTTTAGGTATCATAAGCAGCAACGGGAGCATATTGGTATTGATGAAATTTTTAAACACTTTACTTGTTATTACACTCATTGCAATCACACTGATCGCCGTAGAAAGTGCGTTGCAATATGCCTTGAAGCTTTATGAAGAAAATACTCTTGACCAACACCAGGAGGCGATCGCTACCTTGAAAAAAGAGGCGGAAGCCGGTGACAACAGCATTGCTTTTTTACTCGCAAGCGCCTACAAAAACGGCAAATTGGGAGCGGTTGACCTGAATGAGGCATATTACTGGTACCACAAAGCAGCATTACGAGGAGACCCCGATGCCATGCTGATGCTCGGATGGATCTACTACAAAGGAACCGACACGATTCACATCAATATTGATACCGCAAAAACATGGTTCAGCAAAGCTGCCGCCAAAGGGCTTGACGAAGCAGCTGAAATGCTCGAACTGCTACAATAAAAGGAGTTTTCTATGATACATTCACCGCTCATAAAGCAATGCGCACTGCTGATTCTTACCGCACTGCCCCTCTGCGCCGACATCTTCTCCCAAGGTCAAAAACATATTGGCATTACCGTTGGCAGTGGCAAGGGCTATAGTACGACCTACACCATAGTCGGGGTGCGTGCCAACTATTTTGTTCTGGACAATCTCTCCATGGGGCTTGCTTACCGCGGATGGTTTGGAGGTAATCCCAGTCAACATGAGCTCAGTATTCCGCTCACCTACCATGCACCCCTGCATCCCGTCTACCGACCCTATGCCGGGGGATTTTACCGTCGTACCTTTATTGATGCCCCCTACGGTGATTATGATGTTTACGGTTTTCGTGTTGGCATCTCGCTGCATTTAAGTCTCAACAGCTACAGCTCATTTGGCTGGGTACAGGAGTACTATCCCCATGCCAGCGGCGACGGCACCTCACGGGGCTACCCCGAAATATCAGTCGGACTCAGCTTTTAAAATATTATTATTAAAAAATATTATTTTGTATGTCAAGAAAAATTGTCTATAATGTCACCTCTGCTTCTATTTTAACTCAAAGGAGTTCAATGCCCTTTTCACCCGAAAAACGCTCCGGAACCCTCAGTGGTATTCTTTTTGTTGCTATTTTTGCAGCTGCTGCCACTATGATTGCCAATATTTCTGCCGTCAGTGCACTGGGAATTTCGCCACTGGTCGTCGGTATTGTCATCGGTATCTTTTATGCCAACACACTTCACAACCGCATTCCTGACGCATGGGAAAGCGGTATTGTCTTCTCCGGAAAGAAAATTTTGCGTTTTGCCATTGTCTTTTATGGCTTCCGTATCACCTTTCAACAGATTGCCGAAGTAGGTATGGACGGCTTTTTGGTCTCGCTTATTATGCTCTCGAGTACCTTTGTTTTAGGTACCTATTTGGGCACCAACGTCTTTAAAATGGATCGTTACACTTCCATGCTTACCGCATCGGGGGCTTCCGTCTGTGGCGCCGCGGCGGTTCTGGCAACCGAACCCGTTCTCAAAGCACAAGAACACAAAACCGCTGTTGCCGTCTCCATGGTAGTGCTCTTTGGAACCATCGCCATGTTTTTATATCCTGCCCTCTACTCTGCTGGGATTTTCGATATGACACACCGTGAATTCGGTATTTTTGTCGGGGGTACCATTCATGAAGTCGCCCAAGTCGTTGCCGTCGGCGGTGCCTACGGACAAGAGGCGAGTGATGCGGCGGTTATTGTTAAAATGACCCGTGTTATTATGATTGCACCGATGCTCATTATTTTGGGAATTTATCTCTCCTATCAAGCCAAAAAAAATGGAGGTGATGCCGCGGGAGTGACGCTGGTTGTCCCATGGTTTGCCGTCTATTTTATCGGTATGGCAGGCTTTAACTCCCTGCATATTGTTCCTGAAACCCTTGTAGGTTATATTAACGAGATCGACACATTTTTACTCACTATGGCCATGACGGCACTGGGCATGGGTACGCGTTTTGCCAAATTCAAGGGTCTGGGGCTTGCCCCGTTATATACTGCGGGCTCCATGTTTTTGTGGCTTGTTATTGGAGGTTATTTTATTACAAAGTGGATTGTGGCATAATACATGTAAAAAACACAGGAGTCTTCTCTTATGAAGCTGTCGGTTGTATTCGTGTCGCTTATTATAACAGTGTTAGCCGTCCATGCCGATCCTGCTCAAAAAACTCTAACAGTTATAACCCGCAATGCTCCGACCACATTCTACTACGGCGCTGCGAACCAAAAACGCGGGTTTGAACATGACCTCGTCAACGCCTTTGCCGCATCTCAGGGCTATAAAGTTACTTTTCTCGTCAAATACTCCATCAAAGAGGTGTTAGAGGCCTTGGAGCACGGCGAAGCCGATTTTGCGGCTGCGGGACTCACACAGACTGCAGACCGCGAAAAACTTTTTTTTATGGGACCGCGCTATCTGGAGGTGCAGGAGCAGGTCGTCTGCGGCTATACAAAACGCCCTAAAAACATTAACGATCTTCCCAATTACCAGCTTGAAATTATTCAAAAAAGCAGCTATGTCGAAACCATGCGTCACCTGAAAAAAAGACTTCCCGATCTGAACTGGATTGAACACGAAGGCTACACTACCGAACATATTTTCGAGCGTATCAGCAAGCACAAAATAGAGTGTACGGTTGCCGATTCACACATTATTGCCATTAACCGCCGCTATTACCCGCATATGAATGTCAGCTTTGCCGTTAGTGAAAAAGAGCATCTGGTCTGGATGTTTCCCAAAACCGACGCCGCAAAGAGCTTGCGCGATGATGTGACACGCTGGTTTAGCGTTTTTAAGCAGAGCAAACAGTTTCGCAGCATCAAAGACAGCTATTTTGCCCACGTCGAAATTTTTGATTATGTCGATCTTAGCATCTACCACCGGCGTATTTCGACCATACTGCCGCGCTATATTAATCTGTTTCGAGCTGCAGGAAAACGCCACGGCATTGACTGGCGTTTTTTGGCAGCACAAGCATATCAGGAGTCACACTGGAACCCTCAGGCCAAAAGTCCGACCGGGGTTCGCGGCATGATGATGCTCACCCACCCTACTGCACTGCAAATGGGTATTTCCAACCGTCTTGATGCGAACCAGAGCATTGACGGCGGCGCCCGCTACATGGCACAACAGATCCGGCATGCCCCAAAAAAAGTCGCGGGATTTAACGAACGCATGAAGTTTGCACTGGCCGGATACAATGTCGGCAGAGGACACATTTATGATGCCATTGTCTTGGGAAAAAAATTAGGGAAAGATCCCTATTTGTGGGTCAACATGAAAACGCTGCTGCCGCTGCTCTCACAGCGCAGCTATTTTAAAGATTTAAAGTATGGCTATGCGCGAGGGCAAGAACCGGTTGATTATGTGCGACGCATTACCAACTATTATGATATTTTACGCCAGCACTACAAATGGTAAACGCTACTCAATAACCTCATCAAAATAGCTGCTGTAACGCCCCTCTTGTGCCAACAGCTCCTGCGGTGTTCCCGATTCAACAATCCTGCCTTCATGCAAAATATAGATATAGTCGGCATTTTCAACCGTTTTCAGACGATGGGTAATGATCAGCATGCTTTTGGCTTCAAGATGCTTCTGAAGCGAACGAAAGAGATTGGCTTCGGTAACGACATCGAGTGCAGAAGTAGACTCATCTAAAATAATAACATTGGGCTCGGTAATGAGCATGCGCGCAATGGCCGCACGTTGTCGTTCACCGCCACTGAGACGAATACCGTCTTTTCCAATCTGTGTCTCCAGACCGTGAGGAAGTTTTTTCATCACCCCCTCAAGCTGCACAATCTTAAGCGCTTCATAGAGCTTCTCATCGCTCACCGGACGTCCGAGTGTAAGATTGTGACGCAAGGTATCGTTAAACATCTTGGGCTGTTGCAAGACCAGAGCAATATTCTCACGCATCACATCAAGCCCAATCTCTTTAACACTGATGCCGTCAACCAAAACCTCCCCTCTTTTAATCGCATAAAGACCTAGAATAATATGCGCCAAAGTTGTTTTGCCACTGCCGCTGGCACCTAAAAGTGCCACTTTTTTCCCTTTGGAAATGCGCAAACTGACCTCATGCAGAATCTCCTTGTTTCCATAAGAAAAACTAATATTTTTCAGTGTAATTGTATTGGTTGGGTGCGCTTTAAAAGGGTTGTGACGATGCTCGTAATGCGGCTCTTTTTCTAGGGCGAGCAGTGCATTCAAGCGCTCCAGTGCCGCCGTTGCATTGGTGCAGGTAAAGACAATATTCAGCAATTCTTGCAGCGGAGTGACCATAAACCACAAGTATCCGATAACGGCAAACATCTGCCCAATGGTTAAATCGGAAAAAAGTACCATGAGCATGGCCGCGGCACGAAACAGCTCAAAACCGCTTAGAAAAATAAATGATGACAAGTGCGCTGCTGCCTCGCTTTTCCATCCAAATGCCGTTGATGCATTACGAATGGCTTTGGCATTGGCAATCATTTTGTTAATGTAGCGCTTCTCTTGATTGTTGGTTCGCACCTCAATAAACAGATCCAGAGTTTCAGAAAGGCTGTTTTGAAAATGCTCTATATTCTCATTCTCGGCTCGCTTAAGCTTGGCGATACGCTTGCCCAGTATCATGGTCACCGTCACAACAATCGGATTTAAAATCAAAATGATCGCCGCGAGCTGCGGATCAATCGCAAATAAGATCACAGCAATGCCGATCAACGAGAGTACCGAGATAAAAAACCGTCCGATACTCACGCCCAAAAAGGTATCGACCGTATTGATGTCCGTTACCAGTTTTGAGCTAATACCGCCTCCGCCGAGTGACTCATACTCGGCAATGGAGACATCTTCAAGATGACGCAGCAGCCTAATGCGGATATTGTAGACCAGCTCCTTGGAGATTGTCGTAAAAATTTTAGAGCCCAACGCATTAAAGACGAAGAACATCAATCGAAAAAACAGCGTCATCGCAAAAATGATGAGAATATACATGTACGCTTCATGAGGGGCAAAAAGCGTATCCATAATTCCGACCAGGGTTGCGGGTTTATTAAGCAGCACTTCATCTATCAACAGTGGAAAAAGCAGCGGAATTGGCAACGAGAGCAACACGGCAACCAGAGCAACCAGCTGACCTAAAAAAATACGTTTCTTATACTGTTTCGCCTCATTAAAGAGTGTACGCCATGTCAATTGATTCATAGCATGATTATAGCGGTATCACTTTAAAACCAGCAGAAATTCTGCGGCTATTTTAAGGGAAACTCATCATCGTGATGCAGTTCAAAAGTCGTGTGGGCAAGCAGTGCCCCGGTATCGTCTTTTACAGAAACGTTCCACACTCCCGCCGCCCTGCCATAATAGTAACGATAGTCATAAACCGACTGATGGTGTGCTTCAATAGTAAAGTCGCGCTGCCGATAGTCATACGCATCATCGGGCGACTCCCAATAGAACGTAATATTGCGATCGAACGAGACGCTCTGAGTAAAGAAGGTGCACTGAATCCGTTTGCTCTGCATCCCCAATATTTCGCAAAAAACCGTATCTTTGGCATAGACAGATACAGATAATAACATGACTATAACAGATCCCGCGACAATTTTCAACACTACTCCCTACCTGCTTACACGCAGTTATTGTAACGCATTTATATCGGTGAAATTCTTAAGCTAAGAGAATCTATAATGTTCTTACGGTACAACTCAATTCAAACATAAGGTTTTTGTAATGCCATCAGCTCCCAACTGTTACCTTCTTGATACCTCCGTTATTCTTGACAATCCCGCCAATATACTGACTATCAGCCAAAGCAATCAAAACATCGTTGTTATAACCAATGTGGTTCTGGGCGAACTCAACTCCAAAAAGGACGACATGCGCTCTGAGGCCGGATTTTATGCACGCGAATTTTTCAGACTTGCCGATGATGCGCTTGGTGCACCTTTAAGAAAAGAGGAGTTGCCCGCATCTCTTGGCAGCGAGCATGAAGACAGCTATTACAAACTCTCTCTAACCTTTGATAGCTCGCTGTATGAGGAGACAGTCGGCACCATTGATCTGTATATTGTGTATCGGGAACACTACAGAGTCAGCCACGATTTTACAGAGCCAAAAGGACTCAATGATGCAAAAATTGCCGAAATTGCGCAAGACTACCGTCTGACCCTGCTCACTAACGACATCGCCTTCAAAATTGCCTCACAGATTAAAGGCATTGCCGCGCAAAGTATTCGCAATTCCAGCGTACAGCATCCGGAACAAATTGACTTTTCTCATACCTATTACTACAGCAGTGAACCGGAACTCAAGCAAGAGGAGCGCCACTACAACTTTGAGCAACTGACCTTCATACAAGAGGCAACCAGTCAAAACAGCGAGATCTATGAGACCGGCTTTCAAAAATATGCTCTTGTCCTCAATCAGCATCCAGAGTGGTGTGATTTTGACAAACGTTTTGGAGATTTTTTTGACGAGATGCTGGTACGCCCTATTAATTTGGAGCAGAAATTTTACTTCACCATGCTTACCCACCCGCAAAATCATATTACCGTCGTTGCCGGGGCAACCGGTTCAGGAAAGACCCTCATCGCCCTGCAGGCAGGACTGGAGCTCTTCAACGAGGGAATTGTCGAGGGTATTGTCTATGCCCGAAATACCGTCACCTCCAATGACCAGCAAGCCGAGTTGGGCTTTAGAAAGGGTGATGAGGAGCAGAAGCTCGGCTACTTTATGTATCCGCTCTATTCGGCCATTAATTTTACCATTGAAAACCAGACCCGTCGCTCAATTGATTCGCAAATTGAATATACCGGCACCACCAATTCCGTCAAAAGAGAGAATGCCACCGAACTGTTTATGGCAAAACACCGCATCGAGGTAATGGATATTGCCCACATACGCGGCACGACCATCTCGAGAAAGTTTGTTATTATTGATGAAGCGCAAAATATGACCAATGCAACCATGAAACTCATCGGTACACGGATGGGCAATGAAACACGACTCGTTGTTATGGGTGATCCGCGTCAGATTGACCACCCTTTTCTTTCCAAACGCCGCAATGCCTTGGTTACCCTGCTGAATAAAGCGCAGCACAGCGATTTTGTCGCCGGTATTCAACTCCGGCATACGATTCGCAGTGAAGTGGCCACCTGGTTTGATACAAATCTTTAACTGACATGCAAAAGCTGCCCACAGCGGGCAGCAGAGCTAAATAGGAAGAACACGGATTTTTTGGGAAAGCTTCTCTTTAAGTGTTGATTCAATGGCATAGAGTGTCCCCGTCGTCGAACTGGCACACCCGTTACAAGCACCCAAATAGCGAATATAGACATCAATATTGTCATCACTGTTTTTAATGTCAATCACCTCCATGTTGCCGCCGTCCATGACTAAAAACTGACGTACGCTCTCATCAATGACGGCATCAATAGCTTTAATCTGCTGCACCAGTGTCATATTCTCAAAGTCACCTGTCATTGAAGCATCGGCAGCAGCCGCCATCTTCTCCTCGTCCATCTGACGACGGGTGTCGGCTAAAATATCGACCAGGTAGTACTCGCGCTCTTCATGGCCGCCGGGCTTGATACAGCTCTTGCAAAAACCGCCTGCTTTGGTGTAGTCGGTAATCTCTTCAATTGTTTTAAGATCATTAAGACGAATCACCTCCTGGAGTGTGCTTAAGCTGACCCGAGCACACTCACAGACAATAATATCCTCTTCAAAGCTCTCGGCATCAACCCCCTTGTAAAGACCCGCCGCCTTTTTAATAACATCATATGCCATAACCGAGCAGTGCATCTTTTGCGGTGGGACTGCCGGTGTATCGGGGTCGTCACGCAGTGCTTTTTCTACATCAATATTGGTAATTTTAACCGCTTCGTCAACGGTTTTTCCCATACACAGCTCTGTCATAACATCCGAACTGGCAATGGCCGTACCGCAACCAAAACTCTTAAATTTGGCGTTTTCAATCACATCGGTTTCGGGATTGATCTCCCAGTACAGGCGTACCGCATCACCACAGCTCTCGGCACCGAAATCGGCAACAATAAGCTTATTGCCGTGTGCGGCAGCCTCCTCTTCGGTAATCTCCCCTTGATGCTGGGGGTTGTTCATCAGCGTTGTTACTTTGTTAGAATAGGCATCCCACAATGAGCCGCCCAATAAATTATCTTTTGCCATCTCAGACTCCTTTTAATGTTTTACTACAATGTCATTGTCATGGTGATACAGCAGATCACAGGCCTGTGCCTCGCCGCCGGGACTCGGTCCTACTTTAGCGTAGGAACTTGAAATGGCACGCAGACGTTTTACCGCCGCGGTAAAGGCTTCAATGACGTAATCGACCTCTTCGTCGGTCGTAAAGCGACTTAGACTCAGGCGAATGCCGGTATGTGCCAACTCGTTGTCGGCACCAATGGCCAGCATTACGGTATTGGCTTCAAGATCTTCACTGGCACACGCACTCCCGGTAGAAGCACCAATGAGGGCATTGTTAAGATCCCACAACATCCCCTCGCCCTCAACACCGCGCACCGAGATTAAGATAGTATTGGGTGTACGGTTATCACGCTCACCTACCACCATCACATCATCGAGCATCTCAAGCAGCGCATCTTCAAGGCGGTCACGTTTGGAGCGAATCAGCGCCATCGTCGCCTCAATATTCTCTGTGGCAAGCTCCAGCGCTCTTCCCATACCGATAATTCCCGGAACATTGAGTGTTCCTGAACGTCGTCCGCCCATCTGTTCACCGCCGTGAAAGAGCGGAGTCAGCGGCTGTGAATCTCTAATGTAAAGCGCACCGATTCCTTTGGGACCGTGAAACTTATGTGCCGACATGGACATAAAGTCAACATGAACCGATTGCATGTCTACCGGAATTTTTCCTACGGCTTGCACCCCGTCGGTATGAAACAGCACCCCTTTCTCTTTGCAGATCTCTCCGATCTCTTGAATCGGAAAGATCATGCCCGTCTCGTTGTTGGCCCACATAATGGAGACCAGTGCCGTCTTGTCGGTAATAAAACTGCGCACCGTATGCGCCTCGACAATGCCTTGATCATTTACCGGAAGATAGGTCACTTTCATACCCTGTTCTTCTAAAAATTTACATGTAGATAAAATAGAAGGGTGTTCAACCTCCGTGGTGAGTATGTGATTTTTGTCGCTGTTAAGCACGTTGTCAATCCAGACCGACTGCAACACCCAGTTATTGGCTTCGGTAGCACACGAGGTAAAGACAATATCGTCACCATCTGAAGCGTTAATGCCTTTATATACCTGATCGATCGCCTTGGAGAGCGGCAGATGAACTGATGTTCCAAACTTGTGCAGCGAATTGGGGTTTCCGTAGCGCTCACTAAAAAACGGCAACATCGCCTCAACCACTTTCGGGTCGGTCATCGTTGTTGCATTGTTATCCATATAAACTTGCATAATCATCCTCTAAAAATTGTGTATTTCTTTAATAACAGACAAAATTTGTCTCTTTCTATTCATGACATCATAGTTTATAAGATGTTATGTTCTGCTTAAAGCATTATTATAATAATAGAAATTTAACAAATAAGATAAAATTTGTCCTATTTAACTCATAATCTCAATGAGTCCCTCGGAACACTCTTTAAAACTCATCTGATACATAGCGCCCTGAGAGAGATAGCGCTCCATCTTCGCCTTTTTCTCAATGGCTTCATCCAGATCGCTGTCCGTTCCCTTGGTATAGGCACCGATGCGGATAAGCATCTCGTTCTCTTTTAAAAGCGTATAGAGCTTACGAAACTTCCGTGCCGCTTCAAAATGCTCAGGTGTGATAATATCGTTCATAACCCGTGAAGCAGAATTTAAAATATGAATGGGAGGGTAGATACCAAAGTCGGTCAACTCCCGAGACAAGACAATATGACCGTCTAAAATCGAACGTGACTGGTCGGCAATAGGGTCACTCATGTCATCTCCTTCTACCAATACCGTAAAAAATGCGGTAATAGAGCCTTTGCCCTCCTCTTTGCCCGCACGCTCCATCAGCTGCGGCAGCAGCGTCAGCGACGAAGGCGGATACCCTTTAGAGGTCGGCGGCTCTCCCAGCGCCAGTCCAATTTCACGCTGTGCCATCGCAAAACGGGTTATGGAGTCCATAATAAAAAGTACATCCTGATGGCGATCTTTAAAATACTCTGCCACACTCATGGCCGAAAAGGCACCGTATTTACGCATAAGCGGTGAATCATCGCTTGTAGCTACAACAATGACGGTATTTTCCAAATTGCCGCCAAGGTTTTTCTCAATAAACTCCGGCACCTCGCGCCCCCGCTCGCCAATAAGCGCTACCACTTTCACCGGTGCTTCCGAACCGCGTACAATCATACCCATTAGCGTGGATTTTCCCACACCGCTACCGGCAAAAATACCCAACTTCTGACCGTTCCCGCACGTTAACAGCCCGTCAATACTTTTGACACCGACGGAGAAGACCTCATCAATCATGCCCCGCTTCATCGCCTCAATAGGCGTCTTTAAAATGGGGTCGCGCTGAAATGAGTGAATGGGACCCTTGCCGTCAATAGGGTTCATAAACGGGTCGACCACCCGACCCAAAAGCCCCTCACCTACAGGAATACTCATGCCGCCGTGGTTCAAATAGACCTTATCGCCCGTACGAAATCCCTCAATAAAACTAAAGGGTGTCACAAAAAACTTAGCGCCATCAAGCTCCGTGACCATCCCCATAGTCTCATCACCGTTGGCTTGCGACTCAATGGTAACGGTATCGCCAATGCTCACCTGCAACCCCTCGGCAATAATGACCGTCGAACTAATTTTAGAGACCGTGCCGAATTTAATGTAGAGGTCTTGATTGCGGATGCGTTCTTTTAGCGAGCGTAGCGACATTGACTAGTACCGCGTCCCTGCCGGTGCATTAATAAGATTGAAAAACTCTGCACGGGTGCGAACATCTTTTTTAAAAAGCCCGCGCAACGCACTTGAGGTGGTCGTGGAGTTGATCTTCTCAACCCCGCGCATCTCCATGCACATGTGCCGTGCCTGAATGACAACGGCAACCCCTTTGGGTGCAATGGTCTGCATAATCGTCTCGGCAATCTGCTCGGTCAACTGCTCTTGAATCTGCATGCGGCGTGAAAAAATATCAACCACGCGCGGGATTTTGGAAAGGCCTACCACCTTGCCGTCGGGAATGTAGGCGACATGCGCCCGACCTATTATGGGTAAAAGGTGATGCTCGCACGTCGAATAGAGTTCAATATCTTTAATGAGCACCATCTCATCGTTGGAACTGCCAAAGAGCGCCGACTCTAAAACTTCCTGCGGATCTTCTTTGTAACCGCCGAACATAAATTCATATGCCTTTCGTACCCGCTGCGGTGTCTTTAGCAAACCCTCACGCTGCGGGTCTTCGCCGATACTTTTCATCATGGTTTTTACCGCTTCTTCAAAAGCACTATGATCACTTGGCTTCACTGCTACCCTTAACTTGTTTTCTGCTTTTAAAAGCATAGCAGGGAAAAGCTAAGAGTCTGCTACATACAAAACAGCCACAAAGAACATTTAATCAAAAATAGCGCTATACTGTCACTTATGAATCACACTCTTTTAAAGCCATACTATGGCATCTGACTTTTCACAACTCCCGCTCAGCACTACACTTCTAGACAATCTAACAACCTTAGGTTATCTGCGGATGACGCCCATTCAAGAGCAGAGCTTGCCGCCCATTTTAAAAGGACGCGATCTTATTGCTCAAGCACAGACAGGAAGCGGCAAGACGCTGGCATTCGGTCTGGGAGTGCTGACACATTTACATGTAAAAACATTTCGTATTCAAGCGCTGCTTATTTGCCCTACCCGAGAGCTGGCGTCACAGGTAGCCGCCGAATTGCGCCGTATGGCACGCACCATGCACAATATTAAAGTATTGGAACTTTGCGGCGGTACTCCTATGAAAAAACAGGTGCACTCACTCTCTCACGAGGCCCATATTATTGTTGGTACCCCCGGGCGTTTGCTGGCGCACTTAGAGCGCGGCACCCTCTCGCTTGAGCATCTCAAAACCCTCGTGCTTGACGAGGCCGACCGCATGCTTGATATGGGCTTTTATGATGATATTGCCGCCATTATCGGCCATGCGCCAACACCACGGCAAACCCTGCTCTTCTCAGCGACATTTTCCGAAGATATTCGTACCTTGGCAGAGCGCTTCTTGCATGAGGCGGTTGAAATAGATATCAACGAAACCGTACCCCCCGCCCAAATAGAGCAGCACTTCTACCGCTGCAACAATACCGAGCGCCACGACGCACTGCTGAAGGTGCTGGAGCACTACCAAAAAGCCCGTATTATGATTTTTTGCAATACCAAAATTGCATGTGACACCGTTGCCGCTGCCCTCTGCTACAACGATATAGATGCACTTGCCATTCACAGCGATTTGGAACAGTTTGACCGCAATGAAACCCTCATCCTCTTTGCCAACGGCAGCTGCAGCATTTTGGTCGCTACCGATGTTGCCGCACGAGGTCTCGATATTGATAGGGTCGATCTGGTCATTAACTATGAACTGCCGCACGATAATGAAGTCTACACCCACCGCATCGGACGTACCGGACGTGCCGGGAAAGAGGGCATCAGCGTAAGCCTGTGTCAGGATGATGAGCCACTGCTGCAGCAGATTACACCCCAGACTCTGCGCGCGCTTGAGACACTGCCTCAATGCCACACCTATACCCTGCGTGCTGCCATGACAACACTCTTTATTGGCGGCGGCAAAAAAGAGAAACTTCGCCCCGGCGATATTGTCGGAGCACTCACCGCAAGTGCAGACATTACTGCCGATGCCATTGGCGACATTACTGTTTTTGACGACTATACTTACGTTGCCCTGCAAAAACCGCTTGCCAATACCGCACTCAAACTTTTGCAGGAGTATCCTGTCAAAGGGCGTATGTTTCGCGTTCGACACGTTCATTTATAGCCTAAGCCTCTCAATATGAACCATTGTTCACAACACCCTGGCACTCTACTTTAAATCGCTTCGTACCTCTTTGATCCCATCGGGGCTTAGTGACACAAAATAGACGCTATTGTCATCTGTAAAGATCCCGTCGGTTCCGCTATAGAACCAACGGTACGATTGCGCTACCGTTCGTTCGAGTTCTATACTGCTAGAACCAACGCTCAAAACCGTCAGTCCCGTAGGCGCACTCGGATACACCGCCGTTACCTCATCATCGCTGCGAACACGTATGGCAGGCTGTGCCTCTCGTACCAGCGGCGGTAGCGCACTATGATATGCCGCCATTGTGCCCTCTTGTGTCAGCAGCCGTGCAAAACCCACGCCCTGCGCATCCGTACCGTAAATCAAAAAAGAGTCCAGAGCCTCAAGGTACTGCACATCATACGTATAGTACTGTACCGCCTCCAAAAGTACTGCGGCATCACCCCTCCAGCTGTTTGTCTCAGGGTCGTAGCGCCGATACAGCAGTCGCGCATGAGTCTCATCGTCGACAAACTGCTGCCACAGCACAAGCACATATTTCGGCGAACCTGCCAGCAACGGCCACCAGTCTCGGGTTCTTTCACCCACAGCAACATCATTAACATGGAGCAGATCGCCGCGGCTGGTGTAGGTTGCGAGCAAAACATCATCACCCGAACCCAGATCATCTACGCCGCCGCCATCAACCCAGCCCTCCGAGTATGCCACAACAAAATAACCTCCGGCTGCGGTAACATGCCCCGAATGTCCACCGTTTGCCACAATGTGGCGGTAGGGTTTGACAGGATTCAAAGATGCATCGTAAATAGCGTAGGTTTGCGCATAAACGTCATCTGCTTCAAATGCGTCTTCCATGGTAATCATAATCTTCCCGTCTGCCGCAACAGCTGCACTTGAGGGCTCTTGCGCCCGTACCTCGGAAATAAGCTTAAACGGCTTAATTTCAGGGTTGTTTGCGTTGATACTTGCAGCATAAACATCATGGATCCATTCACCCTGCTCATCTTCGCCTTGCGGCGGCACTCCGGAGCTGGCCCATACCAGCCAGTACCTCCCCTCGGAACGCTTGAGAAAATCGACCCCGTGCTGGTAGGATCGCACATCCCCCTCAAAGACACCGCTCGGCTCTGAAGAGGGAGGTTTTGTCGCGGTATCGTTTCCGGAGTTGCAGCCTAAAAACAGCAACATCACACTAACATAAACTATCCATATCGGCATCAAACACTCCCGTTTTTTGTTATAAGCTTAGCATAATTGTGCTATCTTGTCATTACGCCCCCAAAAACCTAAACACTTTATTAGTATTTTTTTGGTATTATTGCCCAAAAATATGTCGTGACGCTTTTTACATGTATTTTGAAGTAATGGCATCACTTTAAAGGAAACGAATGGACATTAAGACAAACAAGATTGACAGTGCTAACGCATAGATAACAGGAACAATTCCCAACTCCGAAATTGAGGCCAATGTAGAAAAAATTGCCAAGCAGCTGGCAAAGACAACCAGCATTGCCGGATTTCGAAAAGGGAAAGTACCCGTGAGTGCGGTAAAAAAACAGTACGGCGAGCGTTTGATTCAAGATGCCGAAGCCGAAGCACTGCGTGATCTTTTAAGCAAAGGTCTTGATGACATGGGCATTGCCAACGATGCACTGATCGGCGAGCCTCAGATTGCAAAATTTGACAAAGGCGACACAAGCATTGAGGTGCAGGTCAAAATTGCACTGCGCCCCGAAGTCGATCTGGGTGATTACACCACACTCGTACCCGACTTTAAAAAACCGCGTATTATGTCCAAAGAGATCAACGAGCGCATTGAAGAGCTGGCCGAAGCACAGGCGAGACTTGTCGATGTGACAGAGGATCGCGCTTTAGTCGAGGGTGATACTGCCGTAATTGATTTTGAAGGCTCTGTTGAGGGCGAAGTATTTGAAGGCGGTACCGCGGAGAACTTTGCGCTCCGCTTGGGCTCAGGACAGTTCATTCCCGGTTTTGAAGAGCAGGTCATCGGTATGAAAAAAGGGGAGGAAAAAGTTGTCAAAGTCACCTTTCCGGAAAATTACGGCGGTGAAAAGCTTGCCGGCAAAGATGCCGAGTTCAAAGTAAAAGTGAACGGCATTCAGACCAAAGAGAAGGTCGTTATTGATGATGAACTCGCAAAAAAAATGCTTCCGGGCGAAGAAGATGCCAATCTGGAGATGCTGCAAGCCAAGATCAAAGAACAGATTTTGAGCGAGAAGCTTTCCAAACTTTACAATGACGAGCTCAAACCTTCACTGCTTGAAGCCCTTGTCGATACAACCGAACTCTCACTTCCGGAGTTTGTTGTTGAGCAGGAGATGGACATGGCACTCAATAAAAAAGCGGGTGAAATGAAAGAGGAGGAGCTTAACGAACTTAAAGAGGATGCCGACAAGGTCAAAGCGTTGCGCGAATCACTCCGCGATGATGCCGCGCGTTCGGTTAAAGCCACGTTCATTATTGATGCCTTGGCCAAAAAGAGGCGGTTCAAATTGAAGAACAGGAGGTCATGCAGACCATCTACTATGAAGCCATGCAGATGGGTCAAGATCCGCAAGCAGCCTACAAACACTACCAGGAGTCCGGCTATCTTCCTGCCATTCAGATGGCTATGG
>JAJRVF010000057.1 GCA_024277395.1 Campylobacterales bacterium | reverse complement strand
CATCAAGACTGTTCCCTAATGCTGCCGTATCAAAGAATATAGCATCTTCACGCCAGTCTTCATAGCTTCCCGCACTAAAATAACAGATGACAATTTTGCCGCTATTGTGAAGTGAGGTAATGTTCGAGACGTTATTATCAAAGAGATCGATATCATACACATTAACATCATATGAGGTATTGAGCTTTCCTAGCAATTGCCACTGCCAAGAGCTTTGAAGCGTGAGTTTATTGCATGCAGCACCCTCGGTACTGCCACATCCTGAAAGAACAATTGAAAGTAAAACCGGAATGAAATCTAAAAGCATAACGACTCTTTATGTAGCTACCATACTTGTCAGATTATGTATGGTTTATACAAAGGATTATAGCAAACTTAGCCTTTAAAGAGACTACATATTAAAATCGAATACACCGAACATAAGCATTTCCCGATTTTGCTTTCCAGTTGGCAAAACCGTTATAGAAGTAGACAAACCATGCCACACTTGCATTGGAATCTGACTCCAATGAGGTCCAATACGCCGATGATACCGTATGCTTAAAAGCAGCTACTACGGCCGGATCTGTACTGTTGCGATCCGTAATTCCAATTAGCTCTTCAACTGTTGGAGTCCTCCAGTCACTGTATCCGCCTAGATCGAGTGAGGAGCAATAGTGCTGTGCCTCCTCCCACGTAGCGTTTTTAATACTGTTGTTAGCTTCAATATAGCTGTCTTGCCACTGCAAACCCGTCGTAAGATCGGTCACAATACCTAAAGTGTCACGAGAGTACTCGTGCTGTTGTTTTTTTGTGTCAGTACTGCCGTAAATTCCTGCAACCAACACAACTGATAAAATCATAGTTTTCAAGTCTGTTTAATCTCGATTAATTTTTTTTACGCACTAACTCTACCTACTAAATGTTAATGATTTGTTAAAAATACCGCATGATACTATTACACTGTATTTTATGAAAAAATATCTATAATAATTAAAATTATACACTAAACAAAAAGTGGCGGTTATCACAATATCTATATTATGATAAAATAAGGGAAAAGAACACAAAGGCTCCTTGAGTGCTACTACGTTTTAGCTGTTTGTTGACAATATGCATTCCTCTGTTTGCCGCATTTCACTTACAAAAACAGTACTATTTTACAAACACTCCCATCTACAGTACAACACTCTTTCCGGAGATAGAGAAAAAATTTATACTATTTAATATTAGTGATCGTCGCACACAATATCGTGTTAAAAGCAGTGTGATCGCAAAGCGCTTTAAAGAACATGGATTTCCTGTTGATGCGGGAAACGTGCGGTATGTCAATTTCATTAAAAAAAGTCCCATTTCGACACTGGAACTGGAACAGCAGCTCCAAGTACGTTATTCTAATTTTTTTGCTCATTTACATGTAAAAAACATTCAAGTAACACCTCGAAGCTACCTGGCGTCACTGCCCCAAGAGTATCGACTGCTGTTTCCTAAAAAAAATCTTTATCACGCTCGTGGTATCTTCAGTATTGAAACAGCTAAGAAGAAGCGGCTCTATTTCAACTACCGCCTTCATGCCACCATTGATGTCTATACGGTACGCCACTCTTTAAAGCGCGGTGACCCTCTTACTCCGATCAACACCGTCAGAAAAGAGCTTCCCTTTGAACATCTTCGAGCAAAACCGCTTGAAGATATTCCCGCTAAAACATATCGACTTAGACGCAGCATTAAACCCGATCACATTATCACGCACCGTGATATTGAGCGCTACCCTATGGTTGCCAAAGGCAGCAGTGTCATAGTTGAGCTTAAAAGCGGTTCGGTTACGCTGCAATTTAGTGCTAAAGCCTCGCAAGACGGCGCTAAAAATGATATGATTACAGTTCAAAAACAAGACGGACACCGGATAAAAGCACGAGTAATTGCTGCCGGCCGTGTGGAGATAGAATGAAAATAGTCGTTGCCATTAGCGGTGCCAGCGGTGCAGAGCTCGGTCTCAAAGTACTGCACGCCCTGCCCCGGCATTTTCAAAAGTACCTGGTTCTCTCCGAGAATGCTCACACGGTACTGCAAAAAGAGCAACATATAACACAATACAGCAACAGTGATATCGGAGCGAGTATTGCGTCGGGTTCGTTTGGATGTGATGCGATGATCATCGTACCGTGCAGTATGAACACATTGGCAAAAATCAGTTGCGGTATTGCCGACAATCTCATTACCCGAGCCGCCGCCGTCATGCTTAAAGAACGCAAAATACTCCTGCTGGCACCACGCGAAATGCCTTTTTCTGCCATTGCACTGGAGAATATGCACAAACTTGCCACGCTAGGTGTCATTGTCGCGCCTCCGGTGCTGGCTTACTACTCGCAACAACAGACCTTAGATGAAATGGAGAACTTTATGATCGGAAAATGGCTGGATCTATTAGGCATTGAGAACACACGCTACAGACGCTGGAGCTCTCATGATTAAGCGTGCACTCTACCCCGGAACCTTCGACCCTATCACCAACGGCCATTTTGACATTATTCAACGTGCCGTTACACTCTTTGACGAGCTTATTGTTGCCGTAGCCGCCTCACATGAGAAGAGACCGATGTTTACGCTTGATGAACGCATTGAAATGGCACAAAAAGCGACTGAAAAACTTGACAGGGTCTCGGTTGTCGGCTTTGACAATCTCACTATTGATCTCTCTCATACTTTAAACACTACCATTCTTATTCGCGGGCTTCGCGCCGTGAGTGACTTTGAGTACGAGCTACAACTTGGCTATCTCAACCGATCACTTGATGATGCCATTGAGACCGTCTACCTCATGCCTAATCTACAACATGCATTTATCAGCTCTTCAATTGTACGAAATCTGCTTAAATTTAATGGTAAAACGGAGCATCTTCTTCCCAAAGAAGTGCAGGAAATTATTGGAGAAATGACGTCATGTACGTTGCAATAGAGGGAATCGACACAGCAGGAAAAAGTACGCAAATTGCCCTGCTGCGCAATGCCTTTGCCGCTGCCATAATTACCAAAGAGCCCGGCGGCACAGCTGTGGGTGAGAAAATGCGTGATATACTG
>JAJRVF010000056.1 GCA_024277395.1 Campylobacterales bacterium | reverse complement strand
TTAATCGGCCCCAAAAAAAACAGGAGTAATCCCGAGAAGGTTGGGGGCGTGATTATTTTGTTTGAAGATCTTCTGAGGCAGTGCGAGTCGATGCGTATTGCTTATGAAGTAATTGATACCAACAAAGCAAACTACAAAAATAAGCTTGTAGCCTACATGCTGATTGTATGCGCAATTATTGCTAAAACGCCCAAAAGCACTCATGTATCGCTACACGGCACGGCAAATGACTTTGTGCTGATAGCCCCCTTTGCCCTGGCGGTATCGAAGCTTTTTCGAAAATCGTTTAGTTTACGAAAGTTTGCCGGCAATTTTATTGAGCTGTTTGAGAATTATTCACGTGTAAAACAGGCTGTCGTTGCATGGACACTGCGACAATCTACATGTAATTTTTTTGAAACCAAATATCTGGTGGACTATTTTAAAAAATACAATAAACATACGTACTGGTTCCCCAATGTGAGGGCAAAACAGCGTGTCTCTACAGATCGTTCCTATAACAAAAAATTTATATTTATCGGTGCCGTCTCTCAAGAAAAGGGCATCGAAGTGCTGTGCAAGGCCTCGAAGCTATTGGGCGATGCTTACACCATTGATATTTATGGCCCTCTTTATGACGCATATACACAGGAGTTTTTTGAACAATACCGTGTCAGCTATAAAGGAAGCTTAAATTCGGAAGAGGTGGTCAATACTTTACAACAATATGATATACTATTGCTACCTTCGTTTCGTGAAGGGTACCCCGGCGTTATTATTGAGGCGTTATCAGTCGGATTGCCGGTAATTGCAAGTAATTTACAAGGAATTCAAGAGATGGTCAGTACCGCATCTTCTGTTTTAGTTGATCCGGGTAGCGCAGAGCAGCTGAAAGAGGCGATGGAGTCATTCAATGAGCACAATTATGCATCAAAATCTACAGCAGCAAAACAGGCGTTTGAACATTTTGACAGTAACATTCAGACGGCCCGCTTTTTTCAGCGTATTGGTCTGCAGCGAGATGTTGTGTGAGTATGGCGACATTAATACGACTCTACCATACTCTCAAGTATCTAAAAAGCATTCAAATCTACTATCGTCTCTATTATATACTCCGAGACAGATGGCGGCGTCTCAGCGGCTTTGCTTACGCGCTTTCTGTACCGTCGAAAGTCTCGTCACTTGAGCTGCTGCCCTCGATTAACAGTGCCGTTGCAGTGAGTGGTCGCACGATGCGCTTTTTAAATGTAACTCACACGTTTGAAAACGATATGAATTGGAACTTGTCAAAGTATGGCAAATTGTGGACCTACAACGTAAACTATTTTGACTTTTTGCACCAGCACGATATGAGCAAAGAGGAGGGGTTGCGTCTTGTGTATGATTTTGTTGAACAGAGCGCACATCTTAACGATGGTCTTGAGCCTTTTCCTATCTCCTTGCGGGGCATAAATTGGATTAAGTTCTTGACCTATTTTCAGATTGACGATCAGAAGATCAACAACAGCCTGTATGCCCAATATCAGATTCTCATCGATAACCTGGAGTATCACCTCTTGGGTAATCATCTGTTGGAAAATGGTTTTAGTCTACTCTTTGGCGCCTACTATTTTCAAGATAGAAATTTACATGTAAAAGCAAAAGCGCTGCTGTTTCAAGAGCTTCAGGAGCAGATTTTAGATGACGGCGCCCATTTTGAGCTGAGTCCCATGTACCATCAAATTATGCTTTTTCGTCTGCTTGACTGTATCAATCTGCTTCAAAACAACCCAAAAGAACAGGATCGTGACCTTTTAGAGTTTTTACGACAACAAGCCTCTGCGATGCTCGGATGGCTCAAAGCCATAACGTTTCAAGACGGCAGTATCCCCTTGTTTAATGACAGTGCCAACAGCATTGCTCCCGCCAGCAGTGAACTTTTTGCATATGCGGCAACACTCAATTTACATGTAAAAGAGAGAGTGCTCAAAAGAAGCGGATATCGAAAGTTTTCCAACGAATATTACGAATGCATTGTAGATGTCGGCAATATCGGTCCGGATTATATTCCCGGTCATGCGCATGCCGATACTTTCGGTTTTGAGCTGCATGCAAACGGCAAACCTTTTATTGTCGATACCGGCATTTCAACCTATGAGACCGGTGCGCGCCGAAGAGAAGAGCGCGCAACAGCGGCACACAATACAGTGGAGCTCAATGGGTGTAATCAGAGTGAGGTCTGGGGTGCGTTTCGTGTGGCGGAGCGTGCTGGAATTACATCTTTGATCGAAAAGGACGATACTGTTGTGGCAATCCATGACGGCTACAAAAAACAATACCGCGCACTGCACCAAAGGAAATTTATATTTCATGAGAAGAAGATGACCATTGTCGATACCATACTCTCAGACAGATCGCAGCAGGCGGTTGCCAGATTGCATTTTCATCCGAGTGTGACTGGCGACGATATTAAGAAGCATATTCGTTTGGCGCAGGAGAGTGAAAGCGTGCTTAAGGAGTACGCATATGCACCGGAGTTTAATATGCATGTAAAAGCCAAAGTTCTGGAAATACCGTTTGCGACGAAGCTGGAAATGAGCATAGAGCTATGAAAATACTCTTTATTACCGATAATTTTCCTCCCGAGGTCAATGCGCCGGCAACGCGCACGTACGAGCACTGCCTGCAGTGGATTGAGAATGACGATGTCTAGATTACAATCGTGACGTGTGTGCCGAATTTTCCTCACGGCAAAGTGTATGAGGGCTACACCAACAGACTCTATCAGAAAGAAAATATGAACGGTATTGAGGTAATTCGTCTTTGGAGCTATATGACCTCCAATAAAGGGTTTACCAAAAGAGTTTTGGATTATCTCAGCTTTGCGTTTATGGCCTTTTTCGCAGGACTCTTTAGCAAGCATGATGTGATTGTTGCGACATCGCCGCAGTTTTTTACTACGTGGGCAGCGTGGGCGATCTCTAAAGTACGACGAACACCGTGGATCTTCGAACTGCGCGATATCTGGCCGGCATCAATCAAGACGGTCGGTGCTATGGATCAGGGTCCTGTCATGAATCTTCTTACGAAGATAGAGTTGGGACTCTACAAGGATGCCAACAAAGTTATTGCCGTTACCGACGCCTTTAAAAAAGAGCTCATTGCGCGCGGTATTGATGCTGACAAGATTGAGGTAGTCACCAACGGCTCCAATTTAGAGCTTTTTGTACCGCGAGATAAAGACACTGCACTGCTGCAAGAATTGCATTTAGAGAATAAATTTGTTTTTGGCTACATTGGAACACACGGTTTGGCACATAAGCTTGATTTTATTGTCCAATCAATTGCTGCAATTAAAGATGCAGAGATACACTTTCTTTTCATAGGAGATGGAGCTGAAAAAGAGAAGATTGTACAGCTTGCAGACACGCTTTTATTGCAAAATATCACGTTCTTGAATGCAATCAGCAAAGAGGAGGTGCCGCGATACCTCTCGGTTATTGATGTATCGCTGGCTCCTTTGAAAAAATCCGATACGTTTAAAAGTGTGATTCCTTCCAAGATATTTGAGGCATCAGCCATGCAAAAACCGACACTGCTGGGAGTGGAAGTACAAGCACAAGAGATTGTGGAGCAGTATGGAGCAGGGGTCTGTTTTGAGCCGGAAAATGAAACTGATTTTATTGCAAAAGTAACTGAATTAAAAAATAATCCGGTGCGGTACCAGCAATACGTCGAGGGTTGCAAAAGGCTGGCTTGTCATTTTGACAGAAAATTATTGGCAACTAAGATGCTAGATTGTATAATGCACACCATAACACAAAAGGAGAGTTCGGGTGATGACATTTGAAACATTGTTGCACCAGTATAGGAGTGCCTATTATAATTTTCCTCAGCCACTAAAAATATTTTTGGGAACTGTTTATGGCAATATCCCGCTTTCATGGCGTTTTGGGCATACCTACACACTTCATCAGCGTATTATTGAAAAATTTGAAACTTCCAATGAGCAGTTTCAGCTCGATTTCCAATATAATAAAACACTAGAGACATTGCTGTTTGCCGAAGAAAATATACCGTATTACCAGGAACGCTTCAACGCATATGGAATCTCTGCAAAAGAGTATAAATCATTGGATGACATTAAGTTGTTTCCGGTGCTGACAAAAAAAGATATTAGCAGCAATATTAATACCCTTGTCAGTGATAAAAGAGAGAAGCCGGTCGATTACTATTCCGGCGGGTCGCTCTCTACACCGACAAAGTATTTCTTGCCCGATTCCAGCCGAGCAAAAGAGAAGGCTTACAATAACTATATTTTTTCTAAAATAGGGTATGGCTACCGAGATAAAACACTGTTGCTAAAAGGACGAGAAATTTCAATTCC
>JAJRVF010000055.1 GCA_024277395.1 Campylobacterales bacterium | reverse complement strand
CTAAAAAGCTAAACAAGGAAAAGTAATGAGTGAAACAGTGAGTAATCAGAAAGTCATTCCTTTAGAAGGAACCAAAAATGGTGTTATTTCTGTCGCGAAAATAGAAGAGCCCTACGGCAGTGACAGTGCTACGGTAGCGAGTATCGGTATCTCCTTGGCCGGTGATGCCGATAACCCGGAATGGAAGGTTCACATTCCTCTAGCCAATCTTGATGCAGTGATCGCAGCACTTCAAAATATTAAATAGAGCAGACTATGGTCTGCTGCGGACAAAACGCGCAATACGCGCAATGCCTTCTTTAATACTTTCAATATCGGTAGCAAAACTGAAACGAAAGTACCCTTCGCTTCCAAAAGCGACACCGGGGACGACAGCAACATTTTCCTGTGCCAAAAGTTTTTTAGAAAAGTCCATGGAGTCGTGACTTATTGCTTTAATGTTGACAAAAAGATAAAAAGCGCCGTCGGGAACCACGACAGAGAGCCCCTCAATGGCATTAAAAAGAGCTGCCGCCTCATTGCGTCGGGATATAAAAGCCTCTTTCATCATTGCAATATCGGCATCTGCACTGCCATTAAGCCCGGCAATAGCAGCTTTTTGAGTAATGCTGGAGATATTTGATGTACTCTGGCTTTGCAGTTTTTTAGTGGCTCGAATCAGCTTGGTATCGGCAGCTGCCATATAACCAAAACGCCATCCTGTCATGGCAACTGATTTGCTCAAACCGTTAATGGTTACGGTACGTCGAAACATATCATCACTGACTGATGCTACTGAAGTGAAATGCCCCTCATAGGTTAATTTTTCATACATCTCATCACTCGCAACGATAATGTCGGTCGGTTTGAGTACTTCACCGAGCGCATGAAGTTCTTTCTTGGAATAGACTGCACCTGTCGGATTTGAAGGTGTTGTCAGTACCAGCATTTTGGTACGCGGTGTGATGGCATCTTGAAGCTGTTGCGGTGTGATTTTAAAACCGCTTGTGTCATCCGTTTGAATTTCAACAACACTGCCGCCGCAGTACTTGACCAGTTCAGGGTAGGTAACCCAGTAGGGTGCGGGAATAATAACTTCATCACCCTGATCTATGGTTGCGGAAAAGAGATTAAAAAGGGAGTGTTTGGCTCCATTGTTGGTGATGATCTGATCGAGTTGATACTCTACATTGTTGTCGCGTTTGAGTTTGTCGGCAATGGCCTGACGTACCTCAACGATTCCGTCAACGGCAGTATATTTGGTAAACCCTTCTTCAATGGCTTTAATTCCGGCATCTTTAATGACCTGTGGTGTGTTGAAATCCGGTTCACCGGCGGAGAAGCTGAGGATGTCTTTTCCCTCTGCTTTGAGTTCTTGAGCCAATGCAGTGATGGCCATAGTAATAGACTCAGAGAGAGCATTGACACGATTCGTAAGCATGATTACCTCTTCAATTTTTTCGAAATTATAGCATAGGCAAGGAGAATTCCGAGCATATCAAAGAAAACATCCAAGGGATCGGCCGATCGGGTCGGCAGGAAGTATTGCACAATCTCTATGGCGACGGCATAGAGTATTAACAATATTACTTGTAAAGTGTTTTTTAGCTCGGGGTAGGCGTATTGAAACAGCAATGCGAGTGTAGCAAAAGCGATAAAATGGTTCAGTATATCGCTAAAAGAGAGGGCATCGGGAAGAGTGTTATAGTTAGGCAGAAAGGCTAAGACGGTAATGGCACTTAACGCTGAAAAAAAAAGAATTTTGGCAAGCACGTCAGTTTTTCATCGCTTTAAGGAAAGATTCGTATATATGTTCGAGCTTAATATCTTCATCTAAAATCTCTTTGTTCTCTTTCATTAACGCATGCTCAATAACCGCGACCCGTTTAATGAGGTACTCAAAGAGTTCCTTGTTGATATCGGGAAGTTTGTTGTGACTAAACTGATCTTTATCACGTCCTTTTTCAATGACATGCGCGGGAATACCGATAGCCGTAGAGCATTCTGAGACATCACGAACAACGACGGAGTTGGCACCGACTTTGGCATACGATCCGATGGTAATATCTCCTAGTACTTTGGCACCGGCGCCGATAACCGCACCATTACGAATGGTCGGGTGCCGTTTTCCAATATCAAGACTCACACCACCCAAGGTGACACCTTGATAAATAATAACGTCTTCTTCAATAATGGTCGTTTCTCCAATAACTACACCAAAACCGTGGTCAATAAAAACACGCCGTCCAATCCGAGCAGCCGGATGGATATCTATATTGGTCAGGAGCATGTTGATCCCCATCATCATGCGGGAGAGGCGTTTAAAGCCTTTACGGTAAAGGCGATGTGCAATACGATACCACACAATGGCCCATACTCCAGGATAGTTAAAAAGAAAATCGGTTCGTGACTGAATGGCAGGGTCATTTTGGTAGACGTTGCTAAAATCCTCTTTTATTTCGCTAAAAAGCCCCAAAATTGCATTCCTTACTTGGTGGTTCGTAGATATCCGTTTTGATACAGATAGCCTTTTAATTTTGAAAGTGTATCACTTTTTTCCTTTTCGTGGGTAAAACTGCTGTTTTGCAGATTCTTTTTAAGTATTTTCAAGAGGGTGTTGCTGTCGTAGTGTATGGATTGTAATATATCAATAATATTAGGCGATTCATCAATGTTTTGCAGCTCGTAGCCTGTTGAGTTAATGATGACACTGCACTCTGTCGGTTTATCAAAAAGATTATGATGCATACCTAATGTCTCCTGATAGGCTCCAATATTGAAAAGGCGAGAAAATACTCCTCGTTATCGAGATCAATATCATGCAGGTAGAGTGGTGACTGGGAATCAAAGGTGACTTCTCCGTCACTGTCACAGGTGATATCCCAAAGATTGGCGGCACGAATGGGTTTAATATTGAGTT
>JAJRVF010000054.1 GCA_024277395.1 Campylobacterales bacterium | reverse complement strand
GGCGTGGTTCGCATCTCTGTACACTAATATCGAATGCCCACACCCATATAAAAACCTGAAAAATCCGCGTCCAAACTGCCATCAATATCATAATCGCTGCTATCTATATTGACCACTAACGTACGATACCCCAACTCAACCATCGGCTCAACAATAAATGCATCAAAGGTATAATCCGCCTTAATACGAATTTCATAGGCATCCACACTGCCGTAGCCAATCCACTTCATGTCGGCTTCGACACCAATATTGGTCAAAGGCACTTCGGCACGAACCCGACCATAAAGCATAGGAAGCACAATATTGTCACTTGCACTGTAAGCATAATTATCGCCCGGATCGTTAATATCGAAGGATGCTTTAATAAACTTGGCATCCAATCCTAAATCCAACGTTGCCCAAAACGTATTATCGAGTACATTGTAGTACATAATAGCATCATACTGTTTTAGTGAAAGGGTACTTTTCGCGCCAACACCCACTGTCGTTCCTTCCCACGTATACCCTTTTTTGCTAACACCCGAATAGTCCAAGTTATCATATTCCAAACGTAAATTAGGGAGGACGGGAATGGGATGTTTTACCAAGATCCACGCATAGGTAATAGTGTCACTATTGTATGCGAGCGTCTCTTGAAGATCAAACCTTGCACTTTTTTTGTAGTTCATCTCTCCGGAAGGTTCAGCCTTCCAAGCCCCGGCGGCTCCCTCTATTCTGAGCAGGTCAGCATGAAGCGAAAGTGAAGACAGTATTACGAGTATTGTCAAAACAAGAAATTTTTTCATTAAGAACCCCATAGCATAAAATAAGTCATACTATAGCAAAGAAAGATTAAGAGAATCTAATATAAGTCAGGGATAAAAAGTGAACAAGAGAGGCACGGTACCCACTTAGGAGAAAGCATGTGCCGTGCCCAAAAAGAGTGAACGGGAAAGTCCCGCTCTAAAAAATACGCGGTAACTACTTAACAGCAGCCAAGGCAGCGTCGTAGTTTGGTTCCTCAGTAATTTCTGGAACAATCTCTTTGTAGGTAACAATTCCATTTTCATCAACAGCAAAAATGGCACGACACGTAACACCCGCAAGTACAGAACCGCCTAGAAGCACACCGTATGCATTAGCAAAATCTTTGTTACGGAAATCAGATGTCACCGTTAGGTTGTTGATACCTTCAGCAGAACAAAAGCGTCCCGCAGCAAAAGGAAGGTCAAGAGAGACAATAGTCGTAATCACATCGTTAAGATCTGCCGCTTTTGCATTAAAGTTACGCGTTTCAGTAGCACATACACCGGTATCAAGTGAAGGAACAACAATAATAAGTTGTTTTTTACCCTGAGCGCCACCTACGGTAACGTCACCAAGACCGTCAGAATTTACCACTGTAACTTCTGGAGCTTTATCACCAACATTAACTTCATTACCTAGAAGTTCTACGTCTGTACCTTTGAATTTTGTCGTTGCCATTTTGGCTCCTTTTTTGTTGTTTTGAATTTATGTCGAAATTCTACATAAATCGGATAATATTTGTCTTAATTGATTCAGACTCGATTTTCCTTAAGCTTAACTAAAGAGTTGATTTTGCATTGACATGTAAATTTTCTATACTGCTCCATGCCCCTGCCTCATACATCTCAATAGCGACACGACCTATCATCGCCGCATTATCAGCACAATACTGCAGCTCTGAAAGCAAAAGTTTAGCACCATATGGCTTTAAAATCTCTTCAATCTCTTCTCGTAAATATCCGTTTGCACTGGCACCGCCGACAATAGCAAAGCATTGCGGCGGATGCTGTTTAAAATATTTTTTAAGCTTCTGCAAAAGATGTGCCGTCGCCACTCGCTGAAACGATGCGGCAATATTTGCATAATCCGTCTCGCTCCCTTCTTCTATTGCTATTCTAACGGCATTTTTTAGTCCGGAATAGCTAAAAGCAATCTGCGGTGACTGATGCAGCGGCACCGTAAAATTGTAACAAAAAGGATCACCGTTTTTTGCCAATGCCTCAATAATCGGTCCGCCGGGGTAGCCCAGATGCATCATCTTTGCCACCTTGTCAAAACTCTCTCCAAAACTATCGTCCAGCGTACGGGCCACCGTTTTCATTGCATTCAGACCACGCACTTCCATTACTTGGGTATGGCCTCCTGAAACCAGCAGCACCGTCAGGGGAAACACTGCCTTTTTCTCAATAAACAGAGAATAGATATGCCCTTTAAGATGGTTAACGCCAAGAAGGGGGATCTGCAGTGCAATCGAAAGGGCTTTGGCCATCATCACACCTTCTACAAGCGTTACACTCAAACCCGGCTCATTGGTTACGGCAATGGCTTTAAGTTGTGCAAAATAGCGCCGTGTCTCTTCTAAAATTTTGGGCAGTGCTTCAACATGCAGCCTTGAAGCCAGCTCCGGTACCACACCGCCGTAACGCGCATGTTCAAGCTCTTGCGATATTTTTTTATGATAGAGCAGCTGCCGCGTCGCAATATCGGTTACGGCAATGGAGCTGTCATCACAACTGCTCTCAATACTCAATATCATTCACTGCCCTTTTTTACCCACTCCAAAACCCATGGCCACGGACCAAAACCACTGTCACTGTTAATGTGACCGCCATTTTGGACTACTTTTTGCTTGAAGTTATGTGCTCGAGCAAATTCAGCGGCTTCCGCTTTGCTCATATACGGGTCATCCGTTGAGCTTACCATTAATACCTCATCGGCACAACAATCCTTTGGCGCAACAGGAAAGAAATCGGCAACATCGCTGTAATCGCTTAAATCTCGAGGCGGAGCAACCAGCAACAGACGTTTTACCGGAGCCACCAATCCTTCATTACACAGATGAAACCAGAGCGTATTGCCCATAGAGTGCGCAATAACCACATCGGGATTTAAAGCATTATAGGCAGCTTGTGCCTCACGAAGCCAGACCTCTTTTTTGGGCTGCTTGGTGTCACTCAGCTGTGGAAACATCACGCTATATCCCGCTTCAAGCAGCTGATGGTAAAGCCAATCTTGCCAATGCGGTGCATCTGAGCCGTGCCAGCCGTGCAGTATAAGAATTTTTTCTTTCATAGTGACGCTACATACCTCCGTACTTCAGTGTCCAGTAAAAAAACTTCATCAATACTTTTGGGAGACGTTGCAAACTTCTCATATGCCTGCAATACCTGTGTGGAGATATCTACAAAGCTAATCTGTCTGGAAACGAATTTCTCAATGGCTGCTTCGTTGGCGGCATTCACAATCACACCGCGCTCGGGTCGTTGCAATATCTCCTCTTTAATGTGCCATATCGGGTAACGCGCGCGCTCAATAGCACGAAATTCCAATACACCAATGCGCACCAGATCAACCGGCTCTAAAATACTCTGATCAACCTTGGAACACAGTGCATATGCAATGGGTAGCTGCATGGAAGCATGCGCAATATGTGCCGTGGTGGAGCCGTCTTGAAAATCAATGAGCGCATGAATGAGCGAACGCGTCTCGATAATGGCATCATACGTTCCTTCTCCAAAAAGCCAACGCGCTTCAAGCAGCTCAAAGAGTTTGTTCATCATTGAGGCGCTGTCAATGGTAATTTTTTGTCCCATTGACCAGTTTGGATGCTTGAGAGCATCTTCAAGCGAAGCATCTTTTAGACGCTCCAGAGGCCAATCACGAAATGCACCGCCACTGGCGGTAATAGTCATTTTTTGCAATGCTTTGGATTGTTGCATCAAATACCATAGCCCAAAATGTTCGCTGTCTATAGGCTGAATAGCAGAAGTATCGACAAAAGCGCCTCCCGCCACCAAGGACTCTTTGTTGGCCAGTGCGATCTTTTTATTGCAAGCAATGGCGTGCAGGGTCGGTCGCAAACCGGCAAAACCGACCATGGCATTGACGACTTGTTGCGCATCAGAACTTTCGATAGCTTCCAATATACCTGCATCACCGACAAGAATATTTGTATGTTCGACCCGATGACGGTCAGCTTCATGAGCAATAACCACCGTGCGAGGATGATATTGCGCAATCTGCTTGTTTAGCAGTGCAATATTACGCCCTGCAGCCAACACATCTACATGTAAATGAAACTGCGTCGCAATATGCAAAGTATTGACTCCAATAGAGCCGGTCGAGCCTAAAAGAATCAAACGATGCCCCGCAACAGCACCAGCATGACCACACCGCCGAAAAGATAACCGTCAATACGATCAAGCACCCCGCCGTGCCCCGGTAAAATAGTGCCGCTGTCTTTGACACCGGCCTGACGTTTGAGATAACTCTCAAACAGATCGCCAAAAACAGAAGTAAGCGCCACAAAGAAAGAGACAATCAGGGCCTTTTCAATATCAACAAAATAGACTCCGACATAAGTTCCTGCTATAGTCGCCAGAACAATACCGCCCATCACCCCCTCAACTGTTTTTTTGGGTGATGTAGCACAAAAAGAGCGTTTTCCGATACTTCTGCCGACAATATACGCACCAATATCAGTCATGGCAACGACAACCAGCAACCATAACATTGCCGGCATGCTGTACTCTTGATAGAGACTTAAAATAAAAAGCATTCCTGCCGTCGGATAGAGAAAGGGTTTAAAATAGTTCCACTCCAAACTCTGCGTATAAGCAACGATCGAAGCAAAAACCACACCGGCAATAACAAACAAATCATCCCCGTAAGGGTAGAAACTCGCCACAACCCACAGTAGCAATGCATAAAAACACAGAGAATTATTACGAAGACCAAAAAGCTTCATCGCCTCATAAAAAGCCAACATGTAGACCGCACCTAAAAAGAGCCACATTAAAAAGAAGCTGTCAATCACACCAATAAGGTAAACGCCTCCGACCAGAAGTACTCCTGTTACGATACGCTCTTTATCTATTGCCATACCATCCCCAAACAATTCATTTTTACGATTATACTATTAAAAACAAAATTAGGGCTAAATATCTTCGGAGATCTTTCGCTATAATTTCCCTGTAAACTATTCTTTTCAAAGGTATCTGTATGCGCATAACTGTTCCCTTTTTTCTTCTGCTTCTACTCCCTTTTGTTCTCATCTCCTGTGCACAAAAACAGCCCTTTTCCACAGCAGCTATCTCGCAGGAGAGTGCGCTACTCTATATTTACCGTCCTTTGGTTCACGGCCACAATACCCCTGCCTATCGACTTTATGTCGATGATGAAAAAGTACCGTATGTTCTTAGCGGCGGAGAGTATGCACCCGTATATGTCAAAACAGGTCGTGCAACGATTCGCGCCGTTTCCAATGGGATTTTGGAACAGAGCGTGACCCTTGATCTGCAAAAAGGTGCCGCATATTTTATTCGCACACTCCCGCTTGAAGGAGGTATCTTTAGCATGCAGCACATTGCCGATACTCAAGCACTCAATGAAATCTCACACACCTTTTTAAGCGGTTCAGAGCTGAGTATTGATACCGATAAAAAGAAGCTTATAACCCATGATCAATCCCCAACATCTATTTCGGTGAGTGATGAAATTGCCAAACTTTACCAGATGAAAGAGCAAGGCATCATCACTGAAGAAGAGTTTACACAACTCAAAACAAAAATAATTGGGCGCTAGCTATACGGTAATGTCAAGTCGATGATACGGGTTCTTGCCATTGGAAGAGGCACTGCTGTTATCGTTCTCTTCTTCTGAAACCTCAGCAGACTCTTTTTCTTGAGGATTCTCCTCTTTGGCACGTTGATTGTGATGTTCACGATCAGGATCGACTTTATGAATCTCTTCGGTAGGTCGTACTTCTTCAATCTCTTTGGTTTTGGCATTGGAAGCATTTGCTGCGGCCATATTCTGAAGCTCCACTCTGTTCTGGAGGGAATTTTTCTCACTGGCAACTGCCGCGGTAAGCTGATTGACATGTATTGCATTTCCTATGGGACCCAATGTTGCCATGACTGCTCCTTTAGCGGGCGGTTTGTTATCTCACAGAGATTATAGCTAACTCTTACTAACAGAAATTGTATTGTAATTATAATACAAAACATTAGCTCCTTCTTGAATTTTCACCTCGCGTCTGGGAGTATAATCGACCAGATAATCACCGCTCTCAAATACCGAGAAGTTGACACACAGAGCAGCCGCTCTCTCAATGACCTGTTGCGGTACCTTTTGTTTGTCCGTCACAATGATGACATGAGCCGAAGGACGATCTTTAAGATGAAGCCAGATATCACGCGCTTTGGCACGCTGAAGCAGTGCAATATTACCCCGTTCATTTTTACCCAGAAGCACTTTATAGCCTTCGATAAAAAAGACTTCAACCATATCATTACGGTGTTCTTGCTTGTGCCGACGCATCTGTTGAGGAAACAGTGCCATAATAGACTCGCTCTCCTGCGCTTGCTCCACCGTATGAATAAAATGCTTTAAATAGCTGATTTTTCCCTCAAGATTCTCCTGTTCAATGTACAGATTTTTGGCACGCTGCACCGTCTTTTTTGCCAATTTGAAGTAATAGTCTTTCATTGCATTGGCACTGGAAAATGCTTTAGGAAGCTCCAGAGAGAGTGTCGTACCATCATAATCTTTTAAATTTACATGTAAATCGAAAGGACGAATATGATGCAAATTTGCCACAATAAGATGCCCGATATGGCGGTACTTTTCAGCCTGTTGCTTTAACGCCGCTTCACTCTCCAAAGCATCATAATGCCCTTGGAGTGTCTGAAGCCGTTGCTGCAGTATTTTTAGTTTTTGCTTCTTTAATACCGAGAGCTTTTGTGCCTGATCATTACGGTAATTCTCCTCAAGAAAGCAGCGTACATCTTCAAGCGGATACGCTTTGGGTGTATAGTTGGGCGGCGGCGGATCCTCCAGTCGTTCCCCCACTTTAACGATTCGCGAGGAGACACTCTCGTCAATATGACGCAATGCCTCAAGCACAATACCGTCGCTCCCAAGAATAACGGCATTGGTGTATTTACCGGTAAACTCCAATTGAAGCAGTGACGAAGACGCTTTGTACGAACCGCTTTGTGATGTTTTGATACGAATAATTTTATCGTTATTGTGCAGAGAAATACTCTCAATACTGCTGCGTTCAAACCGCTTTGTCAGCAGGACATCAAAAGGCGCCTGAAATATTCTGGAGCGTTGTATCTCTTGATTGCATGTAAAAACCGTCGCATGAGAACGCTGCATATTAAAATAGAAGATATCATGACGATCAAAGACAATTTTAATAACATGATTCGATACTCTGTGAATGGCACCAAGGCTTTTAAATGATTGCATTAATGCGACCACTTGTTCTAAATGGGAGTGTTTCATCTGTGCTACCGCCAATATTTCAGTCTATTTTTCGATGTGATTGTAACATACAGCTCCCTCTAAAACGGCTTCTTGCTGCAAATATATCAACCTGCACGCTTGCTCACACTGCAATATTACAAAAAACCGCTATAATCTTCGGCAATGAAGCGTCTGTTGGTTTCAATGGACGTTTCCAATATATACAAAGAGGTAACACAATATGGCAGAATTGCTCAATGGTACGGTAAAATGGTTCAATGAAGAAAAAGGTTATGGATTTATCCAGCAAAATGATGGCGGCAAAGATGTTTTTGTACATTTTCGTCAAGTCAACAGTACCGGACCGGGTCGTATCTCTTTGGCAGAAGGGCAGCAGGTAACATACGAACTCGGCGAAGGTCAAAAGGGACCGCAGGCAGAAAACGTCACCGCACTGTAACATAAACGCTATACAAGGAGTTCCTTGTATAGTTAAGCACACGCTCTTCTTACATTTATTACTGAAAAAACATCCAAAGTATTTCCCGATTTTATGTGTTATAATCTCGTAAAAAATTAAGGTTTTGTATGCCACGTCCCAAAGGTTTCGGTAAAAACTACTTTACACTCTCGGCCATTCAGGCTTACAGTGCTCACGTTACCTTGACCCGTCGTATGACAACCGTGATCGCATACCGTCAGCTTTTTTCTGATGACGAGGATGTTTTAGAATCTGTTACGGAAGACCCGCTGCTGCCGCCTCATGTCGATGAACCCGGCTGCTTGCAGTGTTCTCATTCATACCGCAGCACTTCACATAACACACCCTCGTTCACCTCTTCTTTTTTACATGTAATTTCACCCCTCCCTTTAAAGGAATATTTATGATCAAAAAACCCTTACTGTTCTCGTTTATTGCTTCTTTGGCAATCGGTACGTTTGCACATGCTGCAACCTATACGCTGCAACCCCTTGAAGTGCAATCCTCCCCCTTGCATGATGATGAGCTCAGCGCCGCTAATGCCGTCGAAATCTATACTCAAGACGATATTGAAAAGGCGCATGTGGCAAATGTGTATGAGTTCTTAAATCAGCAGACATCGCTCGTTGCTATGCCCTCTTACGGCAATCCGTTCACGCAAAAGATCGATATGCACGGCTACGGTATCGGTGACGGTTATGAAAATATTGTCATTATTCTCAACGGTCGTCGTCTCAACAATATTGATGCAGTACCGCAACTGCTTAGTACCATTGCTCCTTCGAGCATCGGTCGTATTGAGATCGTCAAAGGCGGCGGTATTGTTCGCGGCGGCGATGGTACCAATGCCGGTGTTATTTACATCACAACCCGACAGGACAGTACTTTGGAAATAGGGCTTTATGCCGGTAACAACAATATATATGATGGGTCGCTCTATGTGGGTTATGCCGGTGATCTCTACAGTATCACCGCCAATGCAGAGCGCTATCTTGGCAACGGAGCCCGCACTGTTGACGCACAGGGCAATAGTGATGCACAAGACCTCAAAAACGGTGGTATTACACTTACGCTGACACCGACCGATACTCTGGAATTCTCTGTCGGATATCAGGCGACCCGTCTTGAGAGTACCTATGGCGGTCCGCTAACACTGAGTGAATTTTTAGATGATCCTTCTCAAGCAGGTACTTCAACGCGTTCCGAACAGGAGTATGACAACGATGTCTATTCGCTGACACTGGCATATGATATTACTGATACATTACAGTTTTCAGCCTACGGTTCTCGTGAGGAAAAAGAGTCACGCTATCTGACTTACGGCAGTGTAGCGCAGTATACCTACGACAGTCTCGCAACAACATTCGACTACCGCAACGGTGCTTTGAGTGCCGCGGTCGGTATTGATTTTTTTAACGGCGAGCGCGAAGGGTACGGCAATAAAACCTCTAAAGACAACCGTGCCGCATTTGTTTTAACGCAGTATCGTCTTGAAAATCATACCTTTAAAGCGGGCTATCGCTATGAGAACGTGCGCTACCGCTATCGTGATGCCGACAATCGGCTTCATGACAATGAGACACTCCACGGTATAGAGCTGGGATACAACTACCGCCTCAATGCCGAACGCTCCGTTTTTGCCTCGTTCGCACATGCTTACCAAGCACCCGACATTGACCGCTTCTTTACCTTTGGCGGTGGTTTTAACGGATTTATCAACCCGATGAAAACCAATACGCTGACACTGGGCTACAATGCAATCACACCACAAAACAAATTCAAAATCTCTCTATTTTATACTGATGTACGTGATGAGATCTATTATCATGCCGACCCCGATTTTGTGAATGCCAAAAATACCAATATTGATGCTTCTTACAAATACGGTCTTGACCTGTACAACAAGTTTTTAGTGACCGACACCTTCCATGTCAGCATCAACTACAACTATGTTAAAGCCATAATTGACACAGAGATAGAAAGCGGTGAGGACTACAGCAACAATGAGCTTCCCGGTGTACCCAATCACACGGCCAAAATAATGCTTTCGTACCTTCCCAGCGAAAATCTCACGCTTTCGCTGCAGCATACCCACCGCTCTGGCGCCTATGCCGCCGATGACTTTAACAACAACTTTGCTCAAGAACAGCAGGTCTATCGCTCTACCGATATTATGGCAAGCTATAGCAAAGGACATTACGAGTTTTTCGCTAAAATCAACAATCTCTTCGATCAAAGCAACGGCTTGTGGATCAAAGATGACGCGATTTACCCTGTCAACTTTACGACCACCTTTATTGCCGGATTGAAAGTAAGCT
>JAJRVF010000053.1 GCA_024277395.1 Campylobacterales bacterium | reverse complement strand
GATACCATTACGTTTCATGTGATTGCCGATCCGATGACCCGTTTTTTAATGCTGAAATCATTACAAATTGACATAGGTGCTTTAGAGGCAATGCAGTTGGAGCGTCAGCTCGGCAGTAAATTTTACAGTGCGTTTAAAGTTATTGAAGAGATCTCGTTTAGCTATACCTATTTGGGATTCAATCTGCGCCACAAAAAGTTTCAAGATCCACGGGTACGTCGAGCGCTGTCGTTGGCACTTGATCGTCAAGAACTGGTAGATATTTTATTTCTGGGGCATGCCGCGATTTGTCGAGGTCCTTTTTTACCGGGTGGTCCCTCATTTAATCGTAACGTACCGCTACCCGAGTTCAATCCTCAAAAGGCAAAAGCACTGTTACAGGCGGCAGGGTATACGCAAGAGAATCCTCTGCGTTTTGAGATTGCGACTTCCAACTCCAACTCAATTCGTCCCTATGCAGCACAGATTATTCAGCATCAGTTGAAAAAAATTGGTGTTGAGGTGACATTGCGAGTGATGGAGTGGCAAGCCTTTTTAAACATGGTTGTGTTTCCTCGTGAGTTTGATACCGTACTGTTGGGCTGGTCGCTCTCCCTCTCTCCCGATCCATATTTGTTGTGGCACTCCGACAATGACAAGGCCGGAGGATTTAATTTTATCGGTTACCATAATGCCGAGGTCGATACTTTAATTGAAATGATGCAGGGCATTGTAGATCGTGATGCATTGGCACAGGTGCAGCAGGAGATTTTTGCCAAAATTGTGGCAGACGATCCCTATCTTTTTCTCTTTATTCCCAACAGTATTACCGCCGTGAACCGAACTATTAAGCATGTTGAACCGGCACTCAGCGGGATTTGGCATAACTATATTGATTGGAAAAAAGAGTGATTATTTTATTTGATTTAGACGGTACATTAATTGATTCAACCGAAGCAATACTGGAGAGTTTTCACCACTCTTTTGCAATACATCGACATCATGCTCCACCCGATGATGCCATTACCTCATTGATTGGTCATCCGCTGGATGTGATGTATCGTGAACTCGGTATCCATGAGACAGAGGTATGGGATTTTGTTGCAAGCTACAAAGAGCAGTACCGTCATATTTTTAAAGAGAAGACAGTGTTGCTTGAGAATGCCGCCGAAGCCGTACAATTGGCATATCAGCATGCACGGTTGGCCATTGTGACAACAAAAACAGGAAGGTATTCCCACGAACTTTTAGAACATTTTCAGTTAATGCACTATTTTGAACTGTTAATAGGCCGTGAAGATGTGCAGTTTCCTAAGCCGCATGCCGAACCTATAGAAAAAGCGGTAGCCTTTTTTACATGTAAAAAAGAACAGTGCTGGATGATTGGAGACACACGGCTCGATTTGGAATCAGCAAAGAGAGCAAATATCCACGGTATCGGTGTTTTGAGCGGATATGATAATGAGGAGCAATTATCAACATATTCTGATGTTGTCACAAAAGATGCTTTAGAAGCAGTAAAACATATTCTCAAAAAGTGATATTTTGACGCACTTTTTTGACCTTTTGTACATATAAATATGAGTCAAGCTACATTTAAGAGCAAGTTTCATAGAATACTAAGACATTTAGAGTTAAAAAAAGATTTAACTTTTTTTAATATTCTACAAGTAACTTTAAAGATGAGGGAGAACCTATGCTTGAAATCAGATGGCACAGCCGTGCCGGGCAAGGCGCTGTTACCGGAGCGAAAGGTCTGGCTTCTGTTGTAGCTGAAACAGGTAAAGAGGTGCAAGCCTTTGCATTCTACGGCTCTGCAAAACGCGGTGCTTCGATGACGGCGTATAACCGAGTTGATGATAAACCAATCTTAAATCATGAAAAGTATATGAAACCCGATTACGTATTCATCATGGATCCGGGCTTGGCATTTACCGATGACTTTACGGCAAACAGCAAGGAGAGCACCAAGTATATTATTACAACGCACTTAAGTAAAGCGGAGCTTATAGCACAGATTCCCGAAATCCAGGAGATGGAAGATCGGGTCTTTGTTTTAGACTGTTTTACCATTGCACTCGATACTATCGGAAGAGCCATTCCCAATACGCCGATGCTGGGCGCTTTTATTAAAGTCAGCGGCATGTTCGAGCTCAAGGAGTTTCAAGAATCAATGAAATCGGTATTGGGGAAACTGTCACAAAAGATTATTGATGCAAATATGGTGGCGATTGAGCGCGCCTACAACGAAGTACATTAAAGGGCCTGTAATGAGTAAAAGTATTAAAGATATGGGATGGGACGAACTGGTTCAAGGAGCGGCTCTTTTTTCATTTGAGGGTGAAGTGGACTATGAGATGTCTCAAGTACAACCGGAAGATCGCGACTATGCAGAAACCAACTCGCGCAATGCGTATGTAGGCGACTGGAGGGTTGAAAAACCGGTGTTTAACAAAGACTTCTGTATTGACTGTCAATTTTGTTGGATCTACTGTCCCGACACCTCTATTATTGCACGCGATAAAAAGATGATCGGTGTCGATATGGATCACTGCAAGGGGTGCGGTATCTGTGTTGAAGTTTGTCCGACCAATCCAAAATCACTGCTGATGTTTAATGAAAATACCGACAACGAAGAAGCCCTAACACAGTGGCCTGAAAAAAGTGAAGAGAAGGGTGAATAATGAATAGCAAAGTAATGGATCTAAAAAAGATTGAGGTATGGGACGGTAACATGGCGGCCTCTCAGGCTTTCAGACAGGCCGATGTTGATGTTGTGGCTGCTTATCCGATTACGCCGTCAACTCCGGTTGTAGAGAATTATGCAACATTTGAAGCAAACGGGTATATTGACGGCGAATTTGTTATGGTGGAGTCCGAGCATGCGGCAATGTCTGCTTGTGTCGGTGCAGCGGCGGCAGGCGGTCGTGTGGCAACGGCAACATCTTCGCAAGGGTTTGCTTTGATGGTAGAAGTACTCTACCAAGCGGCAGGAATGCGCCTACCCATTGTCTTGGCGCAGGTCAACCGTGCCTTGGCTGCGCCGTTGAATGTTAACGGTGATCACTCCGATATGTACTTGGGACGTGATAGCGGCTGGATTAATATCTCCACTTTTTCACCGCAGGAAGTTTATGACTTGACATTGTGTGCCTTTAAAATTGCCGAGCATCTGGATGTACGTATTCCTGTGAATATTAATCAAGACGGATTCATGTCATCACATACGGCGCAAAATATTCGTACGCTTGATGACAAAACCGCATGTGACTTTATTGGACCGTATAAAGCAGTTAATGCCATGCTGGATTTTTCCAAGCCGGTCACTCACGGAGTACAGACCGAAGAGGACTGGCACTTTGAGCATAAAGCCAAGCAGCACGACGCAATGATGCGTTCACGTAAAGTGATTGATGAGGTCTTCGCCGAGTTTAAAGAGCTGACGGGTCGAGAATATAAGGCAGTAGAATCGTATGGCATGGAAGATGCCGAAGTGGCTATTGTGGCGTTCGGTACTACCTATGAGACGGCAAAAATTGTTGTAGACAGACTTAAAGAAGAGGGTATTAAAGCCGGCATTATTTCACCCAGAGTTTTCCGACCCTTTCCTCTGGAAGATCTATCGGCACAACTTCAGAATGTTAAAGCCATTGCCTGTATGGATCGCAGTGCTCCCGGCGGTAGTGTCGGTGCGCTGTATAATGAAATCTCAGGAGCATTGTTTAACTCGCCGGCACGTCCGGTTTTGAGTAATATTATTTATGGTCTTGGCGGTCGTGACATGACGGTGAGTACTTTAACGGAAATCTACAAAGATTTGGTTAAAGAGGCTCAATCGGGTAAACTGAACGGAACAATTCAACGATTTGTTGGCGTTAGAGGCCCTGAACTAAATTACTACAATGCATAAGGAATAGAAAATGAGCGGAAACAAAGTAATTAAAAATTTAAAATCATTTTCAACTGCAGCGGAACGTTTTGAAGGGTCACATGTTTTATGTCCGGGATGTGCGCACTCGATTATTGTTCGTGAGATTTTAAATGCAACAAACGACAACTTGGTCGTTTCGGCATCGACAGGATGTTTGGAAGTATGTACGGCAATTTATCCGCATACGTCATGGGACTGTTCATGGATTCATATCGGATTTGAAAACAGCTCTACTGCAGTAGCGGGTGCGGAAGCGATGAATAAGGCTTTACGCAAGAAAGGCAGAATCGGATCTGATGTGCCGGAGCCGAAATTTGTGGCATTCGGCGGTGACGGTGCGACGTTTGATATTGGGTTTCAGTGGCTTTCAGGATGTTTTGAGCGCGGGCATGACATGATGTATGTCTGTCTGGATAATGAGGTTTACGCCAATACCGGCGGTCAGCGCTCCAGTGCAACACCGATTGGTGCCAGTGCGACGACATCACCGGCAGGCAGTACCAGCTACGGCGAGAAGCAGAACAAAAAAGATATCATTCAGATCATGGCGGCACACGGCTCGCCGTATGTCGCACAGGTGGCACCGAACAAGTGGAAAGATATGATCAAGAAAATTCATCGCGGATTTGATACCAAGGGTCCGGTATATATTAATGCGATGAGTGCGTGTACGACGGAGTGGAAGTTTGCACCGCATGAGACTATTGAAGTGTCGGATTTGGCAACAGACTCATTGGTTTTTCCGCTTTATGAGATTATTGACGGTACCGAACTCAATATTACGTACCGACCAAAAAATATTGTACCGGTGCGTGACTATCTTGGAGCGCAACCACGCTTTAAACACCTGTTTAAACCGGAGTATGAGTACCTCATTAAAGAGTGGCAAGAGCGCGTTGATGCCTACTGGGAGTACCTGCAGCGTCGTGAAGAAGCAAGAGTGTAGTGACTCTTGCTTTTTAGCGTTTTCCTCTAAAATGTATTTTAAAATCTTCCGTGCTGTTTGCTTTGACAGCGACGGTGACACTGACTAAATTCCCTTTTTTAACCTTGAATGGCACCGTGGTGTCAATACTGTTTTTTTTCTGATTTTCAAAAGGAATAAGCAGTTCAACACGTTTGTCACGATCACTGCGATTGTGCACACTGTAGCGGATACTGGCTTGAAAATAGCGTTTGTCATCATCGCGCTGCAGTACACTTTCTTCTACCTGTAAATCAAAGTTATCGCCTAGGCGCAAAGTGACAGGCGTCTGTTTTGCTGTGGGCGGCAGGAGGGTTTCGCCAAGTAAAATGGTGTGTTTGAGTGAGGTGGAGTAGGTGCGAACCACTCCTTTGGGAAGCGGAAAATTGAAGCCGTCGAGGTGCAGATATTGGCTGACGCTGTGTTTGCGTTCACCGTGAAGATAGGAGGGATTGGACAGGGTAACGTCGTAACGCCGATTTACATGTAAATTGTCGGCTTCAATAAACTTAATTTGCGTCTTTTCATTATTGGCCAGTGTCACGTCAAACGGAATGGAGTAGAAGTGGTAGCCCTCGTGTGCTACCTGCTCAACAGCGGCACTCCCATTGACCATCATTGCTTTATAGCGGGCTTTGGGCGGTGTGGCACGGTTTATACTGCCGGCTAAGAGGTGCAGCTGAGTATTCTCAAAGGCTTTTCCGGAGCGGTTGTCAATGGTGATCCAGCCGCTTAAATTGGCATCATCCTCGCCCAAGTTAAGAATATAATCGCTCTTCCAGCTGATGTTGCTAATGAGGTAATCCAGCCGCATGGTGGTATTGAGCGTCTGGTCGGTGTGAATATTCCATACTAGCGAAGGCTTGGTAATGAGCTCTTGAGGGATGGTACCAAAAGCAATTTGATCGTTCTTGAGGCTTATGATGTTGTGGTCGGCGGTTTTGACAAGAACGGTGTCGTCGTGATACGAGAGCAGGACAGCATCAATGGTTTCAAACTCTTGAGGGGTTTTGAGTATGGTGGCACGAACGGTTTTGCCAAGATGCGCCTCTAAGAGTTTGGAGAGGGTGAGTTGGTCAAAGCGAAACTGCTGCGACGTAAGCACAATGCTCTCAGGCAGTTCCACATTGACTGAATCGGTTTCAATCGTGTTGGCAACCCCCTCATAGATGATCTGTGTATCGCTCTTGTCTACATGTAAATGGCGTGATTCATGAACCAAAGCAACCGAACCATTGTAGACAATAAGGGAATTGTGCAACAGTTCGCTGCTGAGAGTGGCACCAAAAGTAGTGCTTGCCAGCAGAAAAGATGAGAGAACGCTTAAAGAAACGGTTTTCATTTTAAACTCCTTGTGAGATATGCTACACTATCAATAAAAATAGAGGGTAACCCATGCCATTACTAGACAGTTTTACCGTAGATCACACGATTATGCCTGCACCGGCGGTACGGCGTGCAAAAGGAATGACAACGCCCTGCGGTGATGCCATTACCGTGTTTGATCTGCGTTTTTGCAAACCCAATGAAGAGATTATGGG
>JAJRVF010000052.1 GCA_024277395.1 Campylobacterales bacterium | reverse complement strand
CCGATGATTTTCAATGGCAACAACCCGTCCGCGCTCTCCATTAAAGTAGTTCCACGCATTTCGGGTAAACAGCACCGGCGCACCGATTTTAAGTTCAAGTTCTTTGGGGATACGGGCATCTTCTAAAAAACGCTCAACCTCTTTTTGAGTGATTGATTTTACATGTAAAACCGTCTCCGTAGCAAAACAGTGCATTTCACCCTCCATCTCCCCTAAAAGTTTTTGATTATGTGCATCAGCACTGCCGTTTTTTCCAAAAAGAAACGTTACGGCAGAGAGATCTTGCGGCAGCGGTTTGACAAGATTTTGCAACATCTGAATATATGGCGGTGAGAGTTGTGCAAAACGTACGGCATTGAGCAGCTCAATAAAGGACGTATCCTGTGTCCGATAGACCTTCTGCAGCGTTACTGTCTCAAAAGCATACCGCTGCCAAGACTCCGATTCAAACGCAAACACCACACTTTCATACCCTCGAACTACCGGCGGCAGCTGTAAAAAATCACCCACTACCAGCAGTACCCCTTCAAACTCTGCTTGAAGCAGTCGCAAACGGATCATATCAAACAGATCGGCACTGACCATAGAGATCTCATCAATAACAATGAGATCCATAGAAGCAATCAGTTTACGTACTTTTTTTGTAATATCAAGCTTGTGGCGCACTTCCAGATCGGCAATACTCTTAGCAATACTCAGATCAAAAAAACTGTGCAGCGTCTGCCCGCCGATCAATGTCGCTGCCATTCCGGTCGATGCTAAACGCGCTACGGCAGCCCCTTTTGAGAGATAATACTCAATAACCTGCCGTGTCAATGTCGTTTTCCCCACTCCCGCTCCGCCGGTAATAAAAACGTTCGTTTTCCTGTTAAGTTTTGCTACAATATCTTTAAGATAATCCATAAAACACATTGTAGCTAAAAAGGATCTTTTTGAAACTCATTATTGCACTCTTTATGGCAGTCTCGCTCTGGGGTACCGATACGGTGGTCAAGGGAACTACGAAGGTACTGACCTTCTCTAAAATTCCCGCCGATGCCACCGTCCGCTTTGGTGCCAAAACCATTCCCATCCTGACCCATCCGCGTGATGCTGCCAAGCGCATTGCTTTTATCCCCATTAACTACCGTTGCAAAACAGGCATAAAAACAGTGCGTATTACGTATCGCGACGGTGTCAAAGAGATTGATCTGAACATCTCAAACGGAGACTACCCGTCTGAAACCATTACCGTTGCTCCCTCTAAAGTCACTCCCAATAAAAAGCAGCGCGAACGCACGTCACGTGAGTATCATGAAGCCATGAACATCTATAGAACCTTTAGTAAAAAACGCTACTGGAACCAACCCTTTATTGCCCCCATGAACTCCCATATTACCAGCTCTTTTGGAACGGCTCGTATGTATAATGCCACTCTTAAAAGCTATCATAGCGGTACGGACTTCAGAGCCCCCGTCGGTACTCCCGTCCATGCCACCAACAGCGGTGTGGTTGTACTTGCCAAGAATCGCTATTATGCCGGCAACTCCGTACTCATTGACCACGGTGAGGGGATCTACTCATGCTACTACCATCTTAGCACAATACATGTAAAAAAAGGCGATGTTGTCAAACAAGGAGAGAGCCTCGGTCTTAGCGGCATGAGCGGACGCGTGACCGGTCCGCATCTGCATTATGCCATTATGCTCAACGGCATTCAAGTCGATCCGCTTCACTTTCATACCCAAGTGAATCGTCTGTTTGAAGATGAGCCGCCAAAACAACCGTAAAAATGGCGCCCTTCTCGCCATTTTCAACATACAGCCGACCCGAACAGTGCTCTTCAATAATTGTTTTACTCATATACAGTCCTAGTCCCGTACCGTCATAACGCTCTTTGGTCGTAAAGTAAGGATCAAAGATCTTGTCTACAATAGACGCATCAATCCCGCCGGCATTGTCAGCCACCTCCAGATAGACATGGGTTGCGTCATTATAGGTACGAATCCGGATAGTCGGTTTTTCTACCTCCTGCAAGAGCAGTACATCTTCGGCATTTTTCAAAAGATTGAGACAGACCTGCTTGAGTTCGTTAAAATAGCTCAATACGGTATGGGCACTGCTATAGTCGGTAATGACATGAATATTTTTATTCCGCAGTGAAGTACCGATAATACTGAGTGAGCCTTTGGCCACTTCGCACATAAAAAATTCTTCCTCGTTTTTATTACTTTTAAAGAAGTGTCTGAAATCGTCAATGGTATTGGAGAGGTGCTGCGAGAACTGCGAAATTTTTTCAATATTCTCATCAAAATAGACTTTGTCATAGCGATCCAATCCCACTTTTAATTTTAGCGATGCCGCCGTCGATGAGATAGCCGAAAGCGGTTGACGCCATTGATGCGCAATCATACTGATCATCTCACCCATTTGTGCCAAGCGTGACTGCTGAAGCATTTTAAGCTCTTGGTCACGGCTTCTTTGCACCGCCTCGGAAATACGGCTCTCCAATGAGAGGTTAATCTCTTCAAGCTCACGCTGCGATACTTCAACCATATTTTTTAAAATAATCGCCTCTTCAAGAGAGCGATACATCCGATACGACGCCGACATAATAATATAGATAAAGAGCAGCAACATAATGGCAAGCGATATATGGATCTCATCTGCGGAGTACATAAATGAGGTAAACAGCATGATAATAATTGGAATACAGTAGACCACGTACAGAATAAAAAGTGCACTCAACGTTGAAATGGCTCCTGCCATTAATCCAAACAAAATACCTAAAATCAAAAAACTGTAACTCGTCTCAGCGTAAACAACTACAATCCAACTCAATGAACCCCATAACAGACCGCTAAAAAGCGTCAGGGCAATCAGAAGTTTCAGATAATATTTCTGTTTGACCTGATCTGTAATCTGAAGTAAAAGACGCTTCACAACCAGAAATTTTAAAACAATATATAAAATTGTAAACGCAAACCAAGCCAAAAGAATATCTATAGGTAAATGACTGTAAAATACAACCATAATGAACACAGCAGAGAGCAGTGCTCCCAGTAGCGATTTATTGCTCAATGCAATAAAAAGTCTAATAAGATCAGTATGATAATTCAGTGGAAAATAGTGTTTCATAACCTGAACTATAGCTAAAAAAGGAGATTTTTTGCAACCGGATATCAACCAAGCTATCGCTCTGTATGAAGCAGACAAATTCACAGAAGCCTACGAGATATTTTATCCGTTGGCAACGTATGAACGCCATGCCGATGCCCAGTACTATTTGGGAATGATGTATTTTGAAGGCGAGGGCGTGGAACAAAATATTGAGCAGGCAAAGCAGCTGTGGGAAAAGGCCGCACGAAGTCGCCACCGTGATGCCGCCTACCGCCTGAGCGAAATGGTCACATCCACAAAAACCATGTTCTAGCCGTTAAGATAATAGTTAATGGTATAGCGCATATCGTCATCCAGATTTTCCATATTATTTAGCATCCACTTCAAATAGCCGTTATCGTCCCGTGCCACTTCCGCTACGGTTTTGCCACGGTACTTTCCAAAACGAAAGGTTTTAATGAGAATAGGCTTTTGGGTAAGCTCAACCATCATCTCTACCGGATTAACATTGGAAAATCTTTCTTGAACCGCCTGGCGCAGCACACTTAAAAAAAGTTTTAACACCAGAACATCCCCAATGGCATCGTGTGCTTTGACCACAATACCCAAAGATTCAGCCTCAGCCTGCTCTTGTTTATAGAGTCCCAGTTTATACCGAAAATACTGCAGTCGGTGTGCCTCCTCATCTTCAAAAACATGTTTGGCAACGCGCAGGGTATCAATCAGTTTCATATTACATGTAAATCCCTCTTTTTCCAACATACCCAGATCAAACGGAGCATTGTGGATAATCAGATAATTTTCACTGCTGTTTAACGCATTCAATGCCTCAAATGCTGCGGTTTCCCGACATGAGGGCTTACCCTCAAGCAACTCCGGTGTAATTCCGTGTACCTCCATCGCAGCGTATGCAATCGGAATGTCGCTTGAACAGAATTCATTATAGACGCTGACCTGTCTGTTCTCAAGCACTAAAAATCCCAACTGAATAATACGGTCAGTCTCCCCTGTACCCGTGGTTTCTGTGTCTAAAATAATATATTTTGGCATAAAAATTTATCTTTGTGTTAATTTTGATAGAGACGGTCAAAAAGATCTTGAATATCAAATGCTGCTTTACCTACACCAAAAAGATAATGCGGTATCATCTCCAAAAAGAAGTAGCCCAACAATATCATCGGATAGAAAATAATCACCTCGGCATAGAGCTCTTTGTAGCTACAGTGTTTTTTAATCCACTCCAAAGCGACCGAAGATCCGCTCATGGCCAACACCACTTCAAACGCAATAATAAAACCAAGAACCAAATAGGTCAGTACTAAAAAAAAGCTGGTGAAAAGCACCCAAAACTCAACATCATAATACATAAGGCAATTGTGCCATGCTTTAGCTTATGATACAATAGCACATGATAGAATCATCACTTTTATATCTTCTCTCTATAGCACTGATTGCAGCCTTTTACGGTATCGCCGAACACAGACAGATCTCTTACATTTTTAAGCGATTGCCGGCCGTGGTTCTCATTTATGCGACATCCATGCTCTTGGCATCATTGGGTTTATGGAATACCAACAGTGCCATTGATCAAAGCTACCAAAGCGCAAAGAACAATCTTCTGCCTGCCATGCTCTTTTTAATGTTGCTGCAACTTAATATGAAAGCATTTTCACACTTGGGCCGCCCGCTTCTTATAGCCTATGTCAGTGCCACATTCTCTATTGCGGCAGCTTTTGTGAGCGTTTTTTGGCTCTTGAACTTTAATCTTCAAGAGGCGGTACTCTTCTCTGCCTTGTGCGGCAGCTGGATGGGCGGTACGGCCAATATGCTCGCGATTGCTTCAGCACTGCAGGTGAGCGAAACAATGATGGGCTATGCACTCATTGTCGATTCGGTCGATTATGCGTTGTGGGTCATGCT
>JAJRVF010000051.1 GCA_024277395.1 Campylobacterales bacterium | reverse complement strand
GCGATGTTGTGCCTCTTTGTAGCGGTAACGGGTAGCATAATAGTGTGAACGCGCCAATGCCAAAGACGCTTCGCTTTTTTGCACTGAGGCGTAAGTGGCACTACCGTTCCGGTATCGCGCCACCACTTCTTTTACAATGGCAAGCTGCCCTTGAATATGTTGTTGACAAAGACTCAGCAATTCCCGGTATTTTATCACGTCAATATAGTGCTTCACCAATGTATATGCTGCCTTGTTGAGTGTACCTACGTAACGGTACGAAGCAGCACGAAGACGTGCCTCCTCTTTTGCAACACCATGCATTGTCTTAAAGCCGTTAAAAAGATTTTGCTGCATCTCTATGGCGCTCTCATACACCGTTTCACTACGCTTCTTAAACCCTGTATCAGCATTGCTGATATCTTGATAACCAATACCCGCATACACGTCAAGTTGAGGATAGTAACCCGCTTTTGCAACTTTTACAGCTTCACGAACACCATTAAAATGTTTAATGCGCTCCATAGCGGCAGGATCATTTTCTAACGATAAAACCAGTGCTTCATTAAGTGTTATGGCATATACGGAAGCACTCATCAGTGCCGACACACCAAAAAAAAGAACTTTTTGTAACAGCATTTATTTTCCTCTATGTACAATTCGACTTTTGATTATACACATATTTTGTTCAATTTAAAATTTAGACGTTATTTTTACTCTACATACTATAGAAATTTAAATAGCCTGCATCACCATTGATTACCTCTTCTTCGCTATAATCATCCTCTAAAAACAATGGTTGGCAAAATGATAAACTTAAAAGATCCCAAACTCTACAATAACCGAGAGCTCTCATGGTTACAGTTTAATACCCGAGTCTTTCAGCAGGCGCAAAACGAATCACTGCCCCTGCTTGAACGTTTAAAATTTTTGGCCATCTACGGTACCAATTTAGATGAATTTTACATGATACGCGTAGCCGGTCTCAAAAAACTCTTTAATGCCGGAGTCATTGTATCAGGCCCTGATCGCTTGACACCGCTACAGCAGCTTGGCGATATTCGTGCTTATCTTCATCAAGAGATGCAGGTGGTGGAGCACTGCATGACCGGTATTTTTAAAAAACTGGAAAAAGAAGGGCTCTTTTTAAAATCGTACGCGACCGTTTCAAGTGCGCAAAAAGAGCAGCTTAATGACTATTTTTATGAACATATCTACCCCGTTATTGTTCCCATCGCCATTGACTCGACCCACCCGTTTCCTCATCTCAACAACCTGAGTTTCGGACTTATCGTCAAACTGCAAGACAGTGACAATGCTCAGGTTCAACGCTACGGTATTATTCGTATTCCCCGAGTACTTAAGCGCTTTATAGAACTCAATCACAACACCTACGTACCTATTGAAAGCGTAGTTGCCGAGCATGTCCATGACCTCTTTCCCGGTTTTACACTCATTAGTTTTACCTCCTTTCGTGTAACGCGCAATGCTGACATTACGATTGAAGAGGAGGAGGCTGATGATTTTATGGAGATCTTAGAGGAGGGACTCAGACTCCGTAAAAAAGGGGAGTTGGTACGGCTTGAGCTGACCCATGACGCCAATGATGATCTGCTGGATTTCTTTAACCGCCATACCAACATCAACCATGACGATATCTACCGTTTCCATACCCTTTTAAATCTAGGAAGTCTGTGGCAGATTGTCAGCAACCGTAATTTTGCCCATTTAACCCTCCCCTCTTTCAAACCCAAACTGCTGCCGCCATTTGACGGTGAAGACAACATCTACACTATTTTGGACAAGAAACCGGCACTGCTGTACCATCCGTACGAAAGTTTTGAGCCGATTGTCAAACTGATTCAAACAGCGGCAAAAGACCCCGACGTTGTAGCCATTCGCATGACACTCTACCGCTCAGGCTCCAAATCACCTATTGTCAAAGCACTGATGAGTGCGGCAGAATCGGGTAAGCAGGTTACTGTCATGGTCGAACTCAAAGCACGTTTTGACGAAGAGAATAATCTGGTCTGGGCCAAAGCACTGGAAAATGCCGGAGCCCATGTCATTTACGGTATTAAAGGCTTTAAAGTACATGCCAAAGCTGCCCTTATTACCCGAAAAGTCGACGGTAAACTCAAGCAATACGCCCATTTGGGTACGGGAAATTACAATCCTGAAACTGCCAAAATTTATACCGACTTGAGCTACATGACCTCCGATGCCTCCATTACCAATGATCTAACCCGTTTTTTCCATTTTCTCACCGGCTTTAGCAAAAAGGGAAAACTCAACGAGCTCTATATGGCACCGACACAAATTAAACCCAAGGTGCTCTCTCTCATTCAAAATGAGGCGGCCAAAGGTACGGCAGGGCATATTATTGCCAAGGTCAACTCCCTTGTCGACGACGATGTTATTCGTGCACTCTACAAAGCCTCTCAAGCCGGTACCAAGATTGAACTCATTGTACGAGGAATTTGCGGGCTTAAACCCGGTATTGATGGGGTGAGTGAGAACATTCGTGTTATCTCCATCGTCGGGAAATATTTGGAGCACGCCCGCGTCTTTTACTTTAAACACGCCTCACCCAAAGTCTTTTTCTCCAGTGCTGACTGGATGCCGCGAAATCTCATTCGCCGCATTGAGCTCTTTACCGGTATCCCCGATGCAACCACAGCTCAAAAAGCACTCGATATATTAAAACTCCAGTGCTCCGACAATGTTCTTGCCTATGAACTTCAAGGTGACGGAAACTATATAAAAGTCAAGCCGGATAAAAGCAAAATTATTGATAGCCAACGGCTCATGGAGTCGCATGCCAACAAAATTTACAAAGATCTGAAAAAACGTGAACCCAACTACATGCAGCAGCTAGGATCGCGACTGCTAAAGGAGAGTTGATGGTATTGTCCTACAGAGAGTGGACACCGCAATGCGGCAAACAGACATGGGTAGCGCCCTCAGCCGATGTCATCGGCAATGTTGTCATGGGAGATGATGTCGGCATCTGGTTTGGCTGTGTCATTCGTGGTGATGTCCATCGCATTAGCATTGGAGATCGCAGCAATATTCAAGATTTAAGCATGATTCATGTAACGCACTACAAAAAAGAAGATATGAGTGACGGTAATCCGACTGTCATTGGCAATGATGTGACCGTGGGGCATCGGGTTATGCTTCATGGATGCACTATTGAAGATGCCTGTCTCATCGGCATGAGTGCCACCATACTTGATGGCGCGGTAATTGGCAGAGAGTCTATTGTCGGTGCCGGCTCCTTGGTGACCAAAAATAAAATATTTCCGCCGCAATCGTTAATTATGGGAACTCCTGCCAAAGTAGTTCGGTCACTGCACGATGATGAAGTAGCAGAGCTGTATGCATCTGCTGCACGCTATGTTGCTTTTAAAGAAAACTATAGGCTATAGTATTTTACTCAGTTGTTTTTTGGTACGGAGGTATTGAGAGGTTTTGATAATCTCCGTCGGATTATACTGACTTTTGATTTTCTTCGAGTATACGGACTTCTAGTTGTCCCGTTCTGTCCATATAGATTACCAGAGACGAGTGAAGCTTATCTGATTGGGTGTAGAGATCCTCAAAGAGAGTATCTTTCTCTTTGATCTGATTCAGTTTTTTTAAAGAGCTTGATATTATCGATAGCATCAAGTGCAGTATCATAAAATTCATCTAAATCATCCACAGGGAGACTATGCATCTCATCCATTCGAGCAGTCATAAAAGTAAAAATTACGGCATAGTACGGTGGTTTAGGCGTGTCGGCAAAAAGCTTCATCTCTTTCATAGCTCTATCTCACCTTCCAAATATTTTATACAATTACCGGAGAGTTTCACTCTATCATCTACTAACTCACAATAAAGTTCACCCCCTCTACTTGAGAGTTGTTTCGCATAAAGTGTTTTTTTATTTAATTTTTTGCTCCAATAGCTTATCAACTGTGTAAAAGCTGAACCTGTAACAGAATCCTCATCTATGCCATATTTAGGTGCAAAAAATCTTGTTACAAAATCATACTCTTTACTTCCAGAGGTAATACATACTCCCCGTAGATCAAGCTCTTTTAAAAGAGCTTGATTAGGCTTTACACTTAAAATATCTTTTTCATTCTCAAAAACTGCTATATAGTCCATAGAGGCAAATACTGCTATGGGTTTTAATCCAAAAGCTTCTTCAATTTGCTTTTCGATATTACAGGGAATAATAGTCTGAACGGGAAAATCCATAACAAAATTTTCACCATCTTTTTGTACAGTCAACTCACCGCTTTTTGTCTGAAATACAATAGTTTTATCATCATAACCCATGCATTCAAAAAGCACATAAGCAGTAGCCAACGTTGCATGCCCGCACATATCTACTTCACTTTTAGGCGTGAACCAACGCAGAGAATATTTAGAATTTTTTTTTACAAAAAAAGCTGTTTCCGAAAGGTTGTTTTCTGTTGCTATTTGCTGCATAAGTTCGTCACTAAGCCACTCTTCCAGAGGGCAGACCATGGCTGGATTTCCTTCAAAAAGTCTATTGGCAAATGCATCTATTTGGTAAATTTTCTGTTTCATGGCTTCCCTGTTATTTTGTTGTATAGAAGTGTACCAAAAAAGCTCAACACTGTTTGAAACACTTTTAAAATATCTATCTACAGGGTGGGTTTGGGTTTTTCAGGGGTGACTATTTACATGTATTTTTACAGTATTTACACGATCCATCCGCCACCTAAGAGTCTGTTTCCCTCATAACAAACGGCAGCTTGTCCTGAGGCGATGCCGTATACCGGCTCTTTGAGTTGAACAATGGCAGCATCACCCGAGATGTCAACATGGCACGGTACGGAGCGGCTGCGGTAGCGAAGTTTGACGGTTGTATCAAAACTGCTGCGCTCATCAAACATATTGAGATGCTCCAATGTTACTGTACGTGTATCGAGTTCATGACGTTTACCCACGACAATTTGATTGGTCTGAGGCAAAATTTTGAGGACAAAATGTGGATCATGCGCACCGTGCACAGTAAAACCCTTGCGCTTTCCAATGGTGTAGTGCATGTATCCTTTATGTGTGCCGATGACACGACCCTCTTGGTCAAGCACCTCACCCGCTTCATCTACATTGACATACTCCTTTAAAATATCGGTGTAGGTGGTCTCTACAAAACAGATCTCGCTCGACTCTGCTTGCGAGGCAAAACTCTCCAACCCCTCAATGGAGGCCGCCAATGCCTTAATATCACTCTTTTTTCGCTCTCCAAGCGGAAAAATAAGCCGCGGAATAATGGCTTTGTCAATGTAAAAAAGAAAATAGCTCTGATCTTTAGTATCGTCCTCGGCTTGTATGAGGTAGGTGCCGTCATGGCGCAAATAGTGACCCGTAGCCAAGAAATCAGCGCCAATGCTATCGGCAAACTCCATCATAGCACCAAATTTTAAATTACGGTTACACAAAGCACATGGGTTGGGAGTGCGGCCTTCTTTGTACGTTTCAACAAACGGATTAAAAACCTTTTCATTAAAACGCTCTTGCAAATCCAGTACATGTAATCTCACATTCAGTTGTGCTGCTGCTTTTTGCGCCCGTTTCAGGTGAATTTCATGGTATCCCGGACTATTGTGAAGCTTCATATAGACCCCTTCAACCGCATACCCTTCATCAAGCAGCAGCTTTGCCGAAATGGTTGAATCAACTCCGCCACTCATGCCTACTAAAACCTTGCTACTCATCACACTCTCTTTTCTTGCAAAAACACGCCAGTGTTTTATAGTATTGCGTATGTTCCAGTCCGTCGGCCTTCAACGCCTCCATCTGCTCATGCAGCGAAGTCTCTATCTCACTGACAATAAAGTCAAAATCATCACTTAAAGTAATGAGTTCCATATCCTCTTCATCTATCATCTTCTCGTGCAACACGGAGTTGCGAATGAACTCCAACAGAGGGGCAAAATAGGCTTCTCCTACCAAAAAAAGCCGTACTCCCGTCACTTTCTTTGTCTGAATCAGGGTTAATGCCTCAAATAACTCATCCAAGGTACCAAAACCACCGGGAAAAATAACATAGGAGAGGGAGTATTTGACCAACATCACTTTACGAGAAAAAAAATAGTCAAAGGTACACTCTTTTGTCGTATAGGCATTTGGAACCTGTTCGTGCGGCAAGTCAATGTTCAGCCCTACCGAATCTACCTGTTCTTTATGTCTATATGCGCCTCTGTTAGCCGCTTCCATAATGCCCGGACCGCCGCCGGTAATAATACTAAATCCTTTGCTCGCAAGTATATCAGACAGATGCATAGCATCCTGATAATACTTACTGTTTTTCTCAACTTTTGCTCCACCAAAAATGGTTACGGAAGGACCTAGTTCCTCGAGCTCCTCAAACCCTTGCACAAAATCGGCAACAACTTTAAAGACACTCCAGACATCCGCAGACTTAATATCTTTAGCATAGCGTTTTGAAATGGTTTGCTGCAGATGCTTACGACGCTCTTTCACCACGAATACTTTAGGGTTTGAGCTGATTAAGACGCTCGCGCTTGGAGCCTATGGTCGTAATTTGAATTCCGAAGTTTCCATCAACAATCACCACCTCTCCTTGAGCAATCACCCGATCATCTACCAAAATATCCAGCGGATCGTTAGCCAGCTGATTGAGTTCAATCACAGAACCGATATCCATGCTTAACACATCTTTAAGCAGCATCTTTTTTTGACCGATACGCACTCGCACAGGCAACTTTACATCCATGATAAGTGAAATATTGCGCATCTCATTATCATCCAAATGCGCTGAAATGGTATCTTGCGTGGTTTCAACCGACGAAACCTCGACAGAGGTGTCCGGTGTTGTCGAGTCACTCTGCTGTGTCGCATCAAAAATATTTAAAAGGTTTTCATCAACAAGCAGCATCATTAACGAGTCAATCATTCCCAGTTGAAAATTATAGACATACATCTTGCTGAAATGCTCAACATCTACCTCTGAATTTTCATCTACATAAGTAATATTATCGACTTTCAGCGCAACAACGGGCAGCTCTTTTTGTGATGAGAGTGCCGTTGAGATAGCTCCGACAATATTTGAAACAATCTCCTTGGTCGCATCAAGATCTTCGTCGTCCATATCGGCCTTGGCTTCACCCTCGCCGCCCAGCATCAAATCACCCAGTGCCGTCGCCAGGCTTGGAGGCATCACCACAATCGCTTTGGCATCTACATCACCTTCTATTGCTATGGTTGTAATGGAGGTGGGCGGAATTATATTAGAAACAATCGAGACATTCTCTTCTTCTTTCAGTGTCACAGACGGCGCTTGTCCCGTCAACCCCTCTATAGTTGCTATGGTCTCGCTTTCAAAAAGCTTTAAAAAGTCATTCATCATCGTCTTCAACCTCATCTTCACTAGTATCATCTTCTATAAAATCTTTCACGCCCGATATGGTCTTAAAACGTGCCTCTTCAAAGCTCTTTAGTGCTCGCTTCACCGCATCTTTTTCAGTGTCAATAATTTCGGTAATTTGTATCGACTTTCGAAATCGCCGCAATCCGATCTCTCCTTTAAAGCGGTCTTTACCGTCAACTTTTAGCGTAACAATATCGTCACCGGCACTGTCAAGCCGAATAACGTCGCCGCAGTTAAGCTCTAAAATGGTTTCTAAAGAGAGTTCAGCCTCTCCCAAATCGGCCTCAACAGTAACCTGTGCCCCACCTAAAAGAACTTTTAGCTCTTGATTGCGGCTCTTTTTGGAACTGGTTTCATTAAGCATTAAATCACGATTGGCAAGTTTAGGCAGTACCGGCTCTAGCGCAATGACCGGATAGCAGATATTCATCATGCCCGAACTGTGTCCAATAATAATCTCCATTACCACCATAACGACAATCTCATTTTGTGCCACAATCTGTACCACATTGGGACTGGACTCTTTAGACTCAATAGCAGGGTAAATTTCACTCGCAGGCTGCCATGCTGCTTTGAGGGTATTCATCATGACCCGTAAAATAGTCTCAAAAAGGCTGAGTTCAATATCGGAAAACTCCCGAGTCGATTCAAACGGTTCCCCTTTACCCCCAAGAAGACGATCGAGCATTGGAAAGGCAATAGAAGGATTGATCTCCAAAACACCATTGCCCTCTAACGGCTTCACAGAGAAGACATTGAAACTGGTCGGGTTGGGCAGTGACATTAAAAACTCACCGTAGGTCATCTGATCAACCGAATGAAGCTGAATCTCTACAATAGAGCGCATAATAGCCGAAATCTGTGATGAGAGCGACCGCGCCATCTTGTCATGAATACCCCGAGAAGCACGCAACTGCTCTTTAGAGACACGATTAGGTCGCTTAAAGTCATACAACGTAATCTGACGCTGTGGAAACAGGGACTCCTCACTGACCTCTAAGGCATCATCACCTTCATCGTCAACCACATCCAGCAGTGCATCAATCTCTTCTTGAGAGAGAATATCAGCCATGGTCTTCTCCCATCTGCATTTTTATTTTCCGAATTACCGACTTATGAATCTGTGAAATACGCGATTCGGTAATATTTAAAATACCGCTAATCTCTTTTAAGGTCAACTCCTCAAAATAGTAGAGCTGAATAATCAGCTGCTCGCGCTCACTGTAGTCGCTTAAAATAGATTTGATCACATCCACAAGCTCATCACGCTCCACTTTCTCCAGTGCTGCACCGCCGTCACCGACTTGCAGCTGATCATCTAGCGGCATCACTGTATAAATATCGGAAGCAATACGCGCATCGTTAATTTTTTCAACCTCTTCACCCAAGATTTCAGCCAACTCTTCATTGCTTGGCTCGGTATTATGTGTTACCAGGTGAATTTCAATTGCTCGGTTAATGGCTTTAATAAGTTTACGATTGGCACGGCTGACCACATCAAGCGTACGCAAATAATCTAACATGGAACCGTATACCCGTGTTTTGGCATATCCCCAAAACGAATCATTCTGACTCTCATCATAGCGACGTTACAATTTCACCAGCTCTTCGGTTCCAATAGCTGAGAGGTCCATATAGTCAACGGAACTCGGCAAGCGCTCTTTGAGTCGAAAGGCCATTGCCCGCACGGCAGGAAGGTAATCAATGGCAAGTTGATCTTCTCGATGTTTTAATTCTTGTATATAAGGGTTCATGGCGGCCATCACGCTGCTTCCTGCGTAGTCGGTGTAGCGGTACCAATATTGTTTTGACTCTCACCGACATCATACTCTTGATCTATCAGTATTTCACGTTTTTCAATTTCACGAATGAAATAATCAAGTTCACGCTCATGACTTGCTTTGGGAAAATACCCCTTTTTCCCGACATAAGTTCGATAGTACATCGCAATACTAATGTGTGAAAAAAGATAAAAAAAGATAGTAATCAATACGGTATAGGTCAAAATATCTGTCGCACTCTGTGCTTTCAAGACAGCAAAAGCAAGTCCTAAAAAAAAGCCTTGCACCGTTAGAAAAGCGACGAAATTGTTACCCCTCATATACAACCTTTTTTTTAAAAATGCTCCATAAGCCGCTTAAATAAGCCGCTCAGTCCACTGTTATGCGACTCTACAAGCACATTACGTTCCATTTTTCTTACTACTTTATTTGCAATCGCTTCGAGATCACGCACACTCAATGATGACGGATATTCTTTACAAAACAGCGCCCGCTGTTTTACTGAAAGTGCCACTTTGGGGTCTTGGGTAATTTTACCCATGAAGCTTAAACTCAGTTGTGATCCGATATTTGCCAATGCTACTTTTTGAATTTTATTAAAAACACCTACCGCCTCTTTCTCATTTCGAACCTGATTCATAATCACATGAATATCATTACGCAATTTTGCCGTCACCTTAATAGTTGCATACGCATCCGTAATTGCAGCCGGATCGGGTACAGTAACCACCACCACATCATCAGCCGCCTGTAAAAAAAGCTGAATATGTTCTCCAATACCTGCTCCGGTATCTATAATCATTATATCCAAATCATCCAACTCTGAGGCGTCTTGCATAAAACGCTCAAACATGTGAGCATCAGCATATTGTAAAATCTCTTGACCGCTCTCGCCGGGAATCAGTACTAAGTTCTCATTGATCGGAATTAAAATCTCACTGACACGCGCTTCGCCCTTTAATACATGTAGCATATTTTTTCGTATTTTGACATTGAACATGACATCAAGATTTGCCAATCCGATATCGGCATCAAAAATCCCTACCTTTAAACCGTTTTGCGACAAAATATAGGCCAGATTCGAACTAATGGTGCTTTTTCCCACGCCGCCCTTACCGCTGGTAATCGCCAAAAAACGTGTTTTTTACGCACTTTTTTGATGCTGTTGCGATACCAGTTGCTCCAGCTTGGATGCTTGGTGATTCATCATGAGAGTTTGCTCCGGTCAAAACCGTTTAAAAGGCACTCTACAAGCATTTCACTTTTGGCAATTACCAGATCTTCCGGAACCTCTTGCCCGATTGAGAAATAGCTAATAGGCTTTTTAGTCTCGTAAACAAGTGAAAAAATATTTCCAAATCCCCGTGTTTCATCAAGTTTGGTAAACATGATCGTATCCACACCCAATGTTGCAAAGTTATTATATGTTGCCTGCATATCTTCATATTTAATCGAACTGGGCATCACCAAAATCACGTCAATAGTGAACGGGGTATCATTAGCTTTGAGACACTCGTAAATTTTTTCAATTTTATGCTTGTCATACGGCGACGATCCCATTGTGTCAATTAAAATATAGTCACAATAGTGCAGCGACTCCAACGCATTGGCAAATTCAGGAGGATCAACGACCGTCTCAATACCGAGTTTCATCATGCGCGCATACTGCATTAACTGCTCTACGGCACCGATGCGGTAGGTATCAAGCACCACCAGTCCCACCTCGTAATTTTTTTCCATCAAGTAGGAGTAGCGTGCTGCCAACTTGGCAATAGACGTTGTTTTTCCCACACCTGTAGGACCCACCAGCATCATCACCTTTTTGCTGCGACTGTTCGGGAGACTCTCTAGTCGCACCGGTACCATTTTTCGCAACAGTGTTTGAAAATAACGCTTGACACTGTGTGAGTTCTCTCGCATTTTACTGGGCATATGTTCAAGTGAGAGTCGCATAATCTCGTCAAGATGCTCCTGCTTCATACCGCTTTGAAGGGAGAGTTTATAGATCTCGGCAAACTCGGAAGGAATAGCAATCTCCATATGCGGTGACTTCTCCTCCCAAAACATATGCTGAATGAGCTTCACTTTGTCAGCAAGTTTGGCTATTTCATCTTTAACAAGCTTGATATCATGACTGCTCTCATGAGGCTTGGCAACTTCAGTCACTTCGGCAATCTGTGAGATCTGCTTCGCTGCTTCAGAGATATTAAACAGCACCTCACTGCTCTGTTGTTTCAGCGATTCATGTGACTCCGTTTTTTTGTGCTGCCGCTTCTTGGGCTTATACAGATGTTCTTCAATGCCCACAACAATTTCATACAGAGCACTCTTGCCTAGTGATTTTTTTTGAAGTTCTCGCGTCTCAATAAGCATCGCCTCTTCGCCAACATCTTCTTGGGCACGGCGCAATGCCTCAGCAGGTGTTGCCCCGCTAAAAGTTAAAATTTTCATCGGTATCTTCCCAGCAAACTCAATGGAATCAGCACACTCTTACGCTCATGCCAATGCGGATGCGGCAGGGTTAAACGGGCACTTTGTATGAGACGGTCGTCAAAAAAGATCATGTCAATATCAAGCGTACGCGGCGCATTGGGAAAACTTCGACGTCTGCCGAACGTCTGTTCTACATGTAAAATATAACGTAACAATTGTTGCGGTGACATTGATGTAGTAACCTCCAAAACCGAGTTTAAAAAATCCCCCTGATCCGCAAATCCAAAAGGGGGATTTTTTAAAATCGGAGCGGTCTGTAACAGCGCCACCCTGCCATCCCGCTGCAACAAAACCAGCAAGCGGTTGAAACGACGCTCAACATTGCCGATATTTCCCCCAATGCCCAAAATAACGCGGTGACGGTGCCTTTTTTCGGTTTTAAAGCATCTGGGGAAATTTCTATTGACATAGAGCGTCAACTCTGAGTCGATAGCACGCTTTAGCGCCATACCTAGGCTTGAGCCTCTGTTTGTTGTTGTGCCTGCATCTCTTTAGCTGCTTTGACTTCATTTAAAATCTGTGTCATACCGATCATGGCAAGATGATACCCAAATGGACCAAAACCGACAATAGATGATGCACAAACCGGCGCAATCATATTGGTTTGACGAAATTCTTCACGACGATGAATATTGCTAATATGCACCTCTACCGTCGGTACATTGACCGCAGCAATCGCATCACGAATGGCAATAGAGGTGTGCGTATAAGCCGCCGCATTGATAATAATACCGTCAGCCTCGCCGTAACACTCTTGAATGCGATCAACAATTTCACCCTCGAGGTTGCTTTGAAAAAATTCAATCTCCATGCCGTTTTGTGTTGCAAACTCCTTCATTTGTGCGTGAATCTGCTCTAACTTCATTGGACCGTAAATTTGCTGCTCTCGAACACCGAGCATGTTTAAGTTGGGACCCTGGATGACTGCTATTTTCATTCTTAACCTTTGTGTTGTTTGTTTATACTTATGGAATATAAACTTTTAAAGTATTTATTATACAATGTAAAGCATAATTTATTTTAAATTCCATCCAAAACAGGCAAGATATTTGAAAATAATCACTCCGGAATATATTTTAACACCGACCGAACTCAAAAAAGGGCTGAGTGTTGCCTTTAATCAGCGCATTGAAGCAATCGACACTCAAGAGAATCTTCGCAGGCAGTTCCCCCAAGCCGAAGTTATGACATGCGATCAATACTCTTTACTCATGCCCGGCCTTATTAATGCCCATGTGCATCTGGAGTTCAGTGCCAATAAAACCTCTTTGCAATATGGTGATTTTGTACCGTGGCTACACAGTGTTATTGAGCATCGCGATAATTTAATGACTGAATGTAATACCGTATGCATGCAGCGTGCGGTGTCGATGATGCTTGACTCAGGCATTACTGCCTTTGGTGCCGTCAGTTCCCATGGACTTGATCTTGAGGTCGCCGCCAATGCACCGCAAAAAGTTGTTTTTTTTAATGAACTTATCGGTTCGCAAGCGGTTATGGCTGATGCTCTTTTTAGCGACTTTCTCTCTCGTTTGGATGCATCTAAGGCAGTGACACGAAAGGGATTTTATCCGGCCGTTGCCATTCACTCCCCTTACTCCGTACACCCGATTCTCATTAAAAAAGCCGTGCAGTTAGCTCAAAATGAATCGCTTCGACTCAGTGCTCATTTTATGGAAAGCCGTAGTGAACGTGAATGGCTCGATGCCGATACGGGAGCTTTTAAGGCATTTTTTGAGACTTTTTTAAAACAGTCTCATGCGCTGTGTGATGCTAATGAGTTTTTATCGCTTTTTCAAGAGACTCCAACACTAATGACCCATGTTATTCATGCCGACTCTTGCGAACTTGAACAGCTCGCACATGATCGTCACACCGTTGTTCACTGCCCTATTTCCAATCGTCTTTTAGGTGGTGGTGCCATCAACCTGAATGATCTTGAAGAACGCCGTATAGAGTGGGTCACGGCAACAGATGGACTGAGTTCAAATTATACACTCAATCTCTTTGAAGAGATGAAAGCGGCACTGTTTATGCACACAGATGCACCGCTGCTTCCGCTGGCTGCGCGTTTGCTCGAGAGTGCCACTGTCAAAGCTGCTAAAGCTTTGCATCTAAACAGCGGTGCTATTGCTATAGGAAAAGATGCCGATATGCTACTGTTGCAACTTGAGAGTGCGCCTACGGAGCAGATTGCGCTGCATCTGATTTTGCAACGCTATGATATCAGCGCAATATTTATTAACGGAACAAAGGTTAGATAATGGAAATCATCAAAAAAATATTTTATCCTCTCACAGTGACATTGAAGTTTATTCAAAACTATTTCAAAGCCATGCTCTTTCTGTTATTACTGTTTCTTATTTTTATGCCCACAAACGAAGAGTCATTTATTCCCAATAATCTACAGCAGATCTCGTTGGTAGGCCCCATTATGGAAGTTACCGAAGTCGTAAAAGAGATAGACAGCGCTGCAAAAAACTCTCACATTAAAGGGGTACTTTTTGTAGTGGATTCACCCGGCGGAGCGGTCGCTCCTTCCATTGAAGTTGCCTATGCCATCAAACGTTTAAGTGCATTAAAACCCGTCGTAGTCTACGCTCAGGGAATGCTGGCAAGCGGAGGCTATTATGCTGCTATTTATGCCCATGAAATTATTGCCAACCCCGGTGCCATGGTCGGCTCTATCGGTGTCATCATGCAAGGCGCCGATCTTAGCGAACTGATGGAAAAGGTCGGCATCAAAACGCAAGTGGTCAAAGCGGGGAAATACAAGCAGGTCGGTACCCCCGATCGGGAGTGGACTCCCTATGAGAAAAATGAGCTTAACAAAGTCATTCAAGGAACTTACGATCTTTTTGTCCGTGACGTTGCCACAGGACGCGACCTCAATATGAGCGATAAAGACCACTTCGCCAATGCCCATATTTTTACCGCTTCTCAGGCACAAAAAGTAGGACTTGTAGATACACTGGGTGTTATGCATGATGCCAAACTTCGGGTAAAAGAGCTTAGTAAGGTTCGTGAGGTACGATGGAATCAAGAAGATAGATTTGACAAGTTTCTCAAACAGTTTGCAGCTGAAAGCGCCTCACTGCTTCATATCTATTTTCCCCAACTCACGCTACGCTAAAAGCGGAGATTACTTTCCGTATCTGCCTTTTGAATTGGGGTCGGCATTTTTATATTTATCATATGCCTTATCTAGGTCATGATAAGAGCGATTCCACCGCTTAGTATGACAGTTTTGACACATTCGCTTGAGACGTTCTAGCTTATCCGTTCCCGCAAGAAAACCCCAATGTTTTTTTGCTTTAATACGCTCAATATGGACATTCCCCGGACCATGACACCCTTCACATTGAACATTGGAAAGGCGTGGCGTACTTTCCATGCTGACAAATCCCGTCTCAACACCAAAACCCGTCGAATGGCACAGGAGACAACGGGGATTCTCCTCATGCCCGCTCTGCACCAACGCATTCATTGCAAAATCATGCGGATCTTTTTTACGTCCTAAAAAGAATTTTCGGTGACACAGACGACACTTTGTATTGCCGACATAACGGTAGTCTCCTGAACGCATCGCCTCGTTAAACGCCTGCTCTCCCAGTGCTTTCTTCAGTGGTATTTCCACCACCGGAGCAGCAAGTTCTTGGGCAATGCGCTCATCTTTTGCACAAAGGGTCAGGGCAAATAGCACTACCAGGCCTACAGCTCTTAAAGTGCAAAACGGCAAGCTTGCATGTTTATCACATTTATTCATTCGGTTTGTTCTCAGACTCTATGATTTTCTCGTGTCATAATATCATAATTTTAACTTATCTTTTATAAATTTTCCCACCAGATCAACAAATTTATTTTAATTTTCTCTTGTTTTTTTTAATATATGAAGATATTCCATCGTGCTTCGCTCTTCTCTTTTACGTCCAAAACATTTATGCTCCGTTGCAACAACTTTATAGCTTCCGTAGGGTTTCATAATATTTTTTATATCCTGCAATGTCAAAATGCCATCGTTGCTATAACTCATCACCAGATAGGTAAATGCAGCTTTTTGAATGAGAGACTCCAGAGCCAATGCTGCCTCACGCTTTTTACAAAATACCGAACGATAATACTCCCGACGTCCGGTTTTTCCCTGAGGTTCAAATGTATCATAAAGAGCAATTGTATTCAGCAGATGGTAGTCGGCTCCGTACTGACGGACATTGTAAGGCGGATCAAGATATAAAATATCCCCGGAAATCATCCTGATAAGCTCAGATGCATTCTTGTTATACACGCAATGATGTCGTGATGACATCTCATAAGACATCGGTTCTATAACAATACTTTTCTTGGCTTGATCTTTTAATGTTTTCAAATATGCACCATATACTGAAGCGGTATTGGCAACTTTATCACAACTTTGAATTAGTGATGCCAGCAGATAAAAAAAACTGTTGTCATCAATATGCTTGTCATGATGCAGTTGTCCTATTTTTTGGCGCATGGCATCAATTTTTTGACCGTTTTCGCCACTGAAGTACTCACGCTCATTCGTAGCATGTTTGCAGTAGTGTTTAAAAACAAATCCCTCTACCCCTTCAAGTGCATTGAGCTCTTCAAAAATATCCTCAATTTCCAAAGGGACGGTATTGCCGATACGGTGGCGGTTCAAAACATAACTAAAGTACTCTACATCATTGCTAATGATCTGAGTAACCTTTGTCTTGAATGCCGCACCAACCGCACCGCTTCCGGCAAAAAGATCACAAAAGACACTCTCTTGCAGCGTGATGCCATCCAGGTTGCTAATGGTTGCACAAATAAAGGGAAGCAGTCGTTTTTTCGAACCGATGTAGTTCATACTACATAAGCGGCTTCCGCGCCGTTACTACTGCGGTAATATCATAAGTGTCATCCATTAAATGGATCGTGTCGTTTACATGTAAATCTGAAAGGGTCACCACCTTGTTGTTTTGAGAGAGCTGTGCAAACCCTTTTTTACTGTGACGCTTGGGATGGTTGGCATCATAGAGCTCTTTAAAATGTTTGAGCGTTGAGTGCTGACGTTGCAGTACCACGGCAATATATTGGTGAAAACGCTCTTGCAACTCGCTAATCTCTTGAGATTTTTGTTGCAGCCAATGCTCTATGGAGAGATTGGAAAACGATTGCGTTAGTGCCACAATCTTCTGACGTGCTCCGGAAATTCTCTGTTCCATTAGCTGTATTATCTGCAGACTCAATGCATCTAAATTTTGACGCATCTCATCAGCATCGGGCAAAATCATCTGCATTGCCGCCGAGGGAGTCGGTGCTCTTAGATCGGCAACATAATCACTAATCACCCAGTCAATTTCATGACCTACCGCCGAGACAACAGGCGTGGCAGCATGAAACACAGCATTGGCAACCGCCTCTTCGTTAAAAGCCCATAAATCTTCAATACTTCCGCCGCCGCGACCGATAACCAAAATATCAAATTTTGTTGTATCGGCATCACTGATGGCTGAAGCAATAGCGGGTGCAGCATACTTACCTTGGACCACAACATCAAATACAACCAGTTCTACCAGCGGCCACCGTTGCGATGCGACACGCAGCATATCTTGCAGTGCTGCACCCGTTGCCGAGGTAATGAGCGCTATCTTTTGAGGAAATGCCGGCAACGGTTTTTTACATGTAGATTCAAAGTACCCTTGCCCTTTGAGACGATCTTTGAGCTGTTCATATGCTAATGCCAACGCTCCCGCACCCGAAGGTTCAATTGAAAAACAGTTAATCTGATACTCTCCGCGAGGCTTATAAAGTGTCAATGCACCATCGACCAACACTTTCAATCCTTCTTCAAGACGAAATGTTAATGTTTTGGCATTGCCTCGAAACATTACGGCACGCATCGTTGAAGTAGCATCTTTGAGGGTAAAATAGATGTGACCGCTGTTGTGGTAGGTAATACGGGAGAGTTCTGCTTCAACATAGACCCGCGTAAAGGTACTTTCAAGCAGATTTTTTATCTGCTCATTGAGAGCAGATACACTCAGTGCCATCATCGTTTTTTTGCAATTATCAGTGTTGAGATATCCATTGAAAAACTCTCATCGTAGAGCACCTCAAATCCGGCGGCATCAAGTTCTGCTTTCATCTTTTCAACCGTTAAAAAATCTTCAATGGAGTTTGGAAGATACTCATATGCCTCCCGATTTTTAGAGATAAATCCACCCACTTTCGGCAAGATTTTATTCATATAAAAATCACGAATTTTTCCTAGAAACGAGAGATTTTCATTTTTCATAAATTCTAAAATCACCACCATTCCGCCATGCTTAAGCACACGATGAAACTCCTTCAGCGCGGCTTCACGTTCAATAACATTGCGAATACCGTAGGTAATACTGATAAAATCCGCCGAGGCATCTGTTTGTGGCAACTCGGTTGCTTTGGCAATAAAAAAGTTAAAATCCGGAAACTTCTCACGTGCCACCGCTACCATACCCTCAGAAGGATCAACGCCGGTAATGTTCTCTACGGCAATGGTGTTGTGTTGTGCCTGCTGCTGCCAGTGTCCCATCATATCACCGGTACCGCAAGCCACATCAACAATATTTTCTATTTTGTCGTGATTATAATAACCAAAAGCTTTATCACATGCTTTGCGTCGCCATTTTTTATCGCCTCCCATGCTCATAACACGATTAGCGACATCGTACGTCGGTGCGATATCATCAAACATCGATACAATTTTTTCCTGTTTTTCACTCATCTTTTTTCCTTAGCCACATCTTCACATCACTTCCGATTTGTTCTACATGTAAAAATTCAAAATCTGCTGTTTCATTGGCAAACGGTATTGTACCACCACTTGAAGGCGCTGTAAAACTGACATAACAATCCACTATGGAGCGTGTCGCTTTAAAAAGTGACGGACCTCCTTCAATTAAAATGTTCTTGTATGCCTGTGCTCGTTCAAGGTTGTCTTCAACAAAAACCTGACGCCCGCGAATATGAAACAGTGCAATAGTACGATCAAATACTTTGCTGCGTGAGTAGATCAGAATATCCGGAGCCGTACCTTCAACCAGACGACTGTCTAAAATCGGACGGTCTTCGCGTACCGTATTGCCTCCAATAATGAGCAGATCACACACATCTCTCATAGCGTGGACATTACGGCGGGAATCCAGCGAACTTACCATTCCTCCGTCAATGGTACCATCAAGTCGCTGTGCCCACTTGAAGAGGACAAAACGGTCTCTCTGCCACGCTCTAAAAGGAAGCAGCAGTGCATCACATGCTTCTTTACAGACACCCACACTGACATTATTCAAATGTTTCGCTCCACCTGCGGCAACAGCATGGGTATCTAATGAGCCGATAATAACACGCTCTAGAGCAAGTACTTTCAAAAGATGGGCACATGAGGGTGTTTTTCCTTAGTGATTGCACGGTTCCAAAGTCGTATAGATCCGACACCCGTGAAAAATTTCTGCAGCATTCACATGTAAATAGTGATGGATATCGCGAGCATTTTCACAGTGCTCGATCACACGATCGCCCGTAAGTACCGTATAGGCATTTTTTAAAGCCAATACCTCGGCATGAGGAGCACCTGACATACGATGTGCCGCAATGGAAAGTATCGCACCCTCTTTGCTAACAACAACCGCGCCAACTGCTGGATTGGGGTAGGTCAGACCCTGATACTTCCATGCTTCACCAATAGCAAGGCGCATAAAAAAATCATCTCTCATACCGCTACCACTCAAAAAACGTACTTGCTTTGCTAACCTCAGAAAATTTAATGCTGACATCGAGCATGGAAATCGTGTCCTCGACGGTAATGATACCGGCTTCAACACTGAGCAGCGTGCCGCGTATTTTTAGTTTATCAACCGTTGTAATAGCTACTTTTTCACCAACGGAATATTCAAAGTGACTCAATGTTTTTAATTTTCGCTCAATGCCGGGAGTTCCGACTTCCAAACGGTACTCTCCTGAGACGGGAGGGGTCACATCCAACAGCGGTGAGAGCAACTTCGTTGCTTCCACGCATTGCTCCAGACTCACGCGCTCCTTGGCCGTTACATTGACACGAAAAATGATCTCATCATGCTCTGTGACAACAGCAGTATCGTACAACGTTAATCCTAGAGATTCCACCATGTTTTTAATATCATGTTCAAGACTCATTGCCCTCTCCTTCTTGCGGCCGCTCTTTGGAAATTTGCTTAAACAGTTCATCGAGCTGTTTGGTTTTTTGAAAATGATCATCAAAAATAAACTCTAAAGTCGGTGAACGAAACCAGCCCTGATCTTTCATACAGTAATCTTCAATAATAGGACGTGCCTTGCGTACCTGCTGCAACAAAAGACGGCGCTCATCATCACTGTAGTCATGCGGATCCAGATATACTTTGGCATCACTCTTGCCGCGGGAACAGCGTACTTCAATGACATCAAGCTCACGTAGTCGTGCATCATTGAGCAACGAGAGTGCTTCAGGAATAAGCTCAGCCAAAATAGCGTCAGTGCGCTTTATTCTAATCTCTGCAGGCGTCACAGACTGACTTTTTGCTCTACTTTAATAAAGGTTTCAATCACATCTCCGGGTTGCACATCTTCATACCCGCTAATAACCACACCACACTCATAACCGTTACCGACCTCTTTCACATCGTCTTTAAAACGCTTCAGTGAGTTCAATTCGCCTTCATGAATGACCACACCCTCACGAATAACACGAACCAATCCGCCACGTGTCAACTTACCGTCGACCACAACCGATCCCGCAACCACACCTTTTGGAATCTTAAAGACTTCACGCACATCAGCCTGACCCGAATGTTCTTCGGTATATTTAGTACTCATCATACCGGTCAGCATATTGGTAATATCATCAATTAACTGATAAATAATGGTATAGGTATGAATATCAATTCCCATCTGCTTCGCAGCAGCCTTAACCGAACCGGTCGGTCGAACATTAAACCCGATCAAAGCACAATTTTGCGAGTTATTGACCAGTGCCACATCATTTTCAGTTATGCCGCCAACACCGGAAGAGATAACTTCAACCTTAACTTCTTCATTTCGCAACGCTGCCAGTGAGGATTTAATCGCCTCAAGCGATCCATGAACATCTGTTTTGAGTACAATCTTAAGCGTTTTAAGTTTTCCTTCGGCTATCATGTTGGTCAAATCATCAAATGTTGACTTGGTACTGCGTGAAAGTTCTTTATGACGCTCGTATTCATACCGTTTTTGTGCAAATTCACGTGCCTCTTTATCACTCTGCATAGCCATCATAACTTCACCCGAAGGAGGCACTTCATTAAGACCGACGACTACCGCAGTTTCACTCGGTCCAATTTTTTCAATCTGCTGCTTTTTATCATTAATCAGTGCTCGAACCCGTCCATAAGAGGCACCGCAAACAATATTGTCACCAACATACAAGGTACCGTTTTGCACAATTACCGTAGCTACGGGACCACGGCCTTTTTACAACGAACTCTCTACCACAACAGACTTCGCCAGCACGTTTGGATTGGCACGCAACTCTAGAATTTCTGCTTGAACCAAGATGTTTTCAAGCAGATCTTCTATGCCTTCACCGGTTTTGGCTGAAAGTGGAATAAACTCGGTGTCTCCGCCCCAATCGACCGGAGTCATACCGTGTTCTGCCATCTGACCTTTCACTACATCAGGATTAGCACCCTCTTTGTCCATTTTATTTAAGGCAATAATCACCGGGGCACCGGACTCTTTTGCCAACTTGATGACCTCAAGAGTTTGAGGCTTAACACCATCGTCGGCAGCGACGACAATAATAATAATATCGGTTACCTGTGCGCCACGCTCACGCATATGACTGAAAGCTGCATGACCCGGTGTATCGATAAATGTAATTTGTTTACCGTTATGATCAATAGTATAGGCTCCAATATGCTGAGTGATACCGCCGGCTTCGCCATCAGCAATACGTGCATGACGAATGGCATCTAGTAGTGATGTTTTACCATGGTGAACATGTCCCATAATCGTAATTACCGGGGGGCGCTCCTCTGCTTGAGTATCGTCTGCACTCTGCGCATAGCTCTCTTCATAGTTAAAGGCATCTTTAGGATCAACAACGGTCACTTCAACGTCAAACTCTTCAGAGAGAATCTCTATCTCGTCTTTACCCAAAAAGTCATTTTTGGTTGCCATCATACCGAGATTGAACAATACTTTGATAATATCGGTCATCGGACGGTTTAGTTTTTCAGCAAACTCATACACACGAATATCTTCAGGGATTTCAACATGTGTCACCACCTCATCTACCGGTTTGTCTTTGACATATTTTTTACGTTTGTCGCGAGAAACTTGTCGTGGTTTTCGATTGCCGCCTTGTTTTTTTCCTGCATTACGACCTGCCGGTTTTTTAGGACGAGGCTTACGTACCTCTTCTTCAATGGGCTTTTTGTCAATCTCATTAAGATCGAGTAACACAACTTCATTGTCGTCATAATCCATAGAAACATCTGCCATACTGCCGGCAAAAATATTAATCGTTTTACCGCTCTCTTTGCGTTGCGCCGGAGCATTACTGCGTTTTTTTGCCTTTTTCGAAGCCAACTCTTTTAGTACCTCTTGACTCATCTTGCCGTAACTTGATACAGCTGCAGCATCTTCTATTTTCGGTACATTAAAGTCTTCGTGAACTTTGGGCTTTTTCTTTTTAACAATACGCAGTCCGGAACGCTTTTTAGGTGCCGCTTCAGCAACTTTTGGAAGCTCTGCTTGTACCGGAGTCTCCTCGCTCACCTTCTCTTTTGTTACCGCAGGTTCCATCGCTTTAACTTCAGGAGCGTCATTAACCGGCTCTACCGATGTTTTGACTTCAGACTCTTGCTTTTCTGTCCTTGACACCGTCTCCGAAACACTCTCTTTAGAAGCGGTTTTTTTAACCGTTACTTTTTTAGGCTTGGGTTCTTCAATATCAGGATTCATAATGTAATTCATGATTTTTTCAGCCTCTTCCATAGAGACAGAACTTGACGCCGTTTTAAGAGACATCCCCATTGCATTGGCTTTATCTACAACCTCTTTAGAGGCAATTCCAAGTTCTTTTGCAATCTCGTGAACTCTAACTTTATCACTCATCAACGATGATCTCCTTTAACCTATTCAAAAGTATTTCTGTAGCATTGTTTCGACAGATTCGCGCTAACGATCGCCGTATTTTCTTAGCGTCACCGACACAGGTTCTACAGAGGTAAAAACTGCGTCCCTCACCCCGATAAGAGTAAAGTTCCCCATGAATACACTGCAACCGTATCAAGCTGCTTTGTACTGCTTTAGTCCTGCAAGAAACACACATTCGTATTGGCACATTAATTATGTCGCGCATTATACCCTAATGTTCCTTGATCCATCAAATAATTATTTCTCAACCCGCAAACCGTAGTTGTCAAAATCCAAGATTTTGACGCTAAAGTCAGGAAATTTCTGCTTGAGACGGTTGGAAAGTACCGAAGCATCATGATCATACACCATCGAAAAAAATGTTGAACCGCTTCCGGAGAGCGTACTCATTAATGCACCGCTGTCAAATGCTACTTTTTGAATCGAGAAGAGCTCGGGCAACATCTTCATACGAATTTTTTGATGAAAACGATCTTGCGTTGCCAAACGCAGCATCTCCCAGTCCTCATTCCAAAATGCCGCCACCGTCATTGCAGCATGGGAGAGATTAAATATCGCATTTTCTTTAAAGTATGAGCGTGGCAAATTTGCACGCGAACGTGCTGTAGATATGGGTTTGTTGGGAATGACGACCACCGCTTTCAAATAGCTTGGCAGATGCTTCACTTGAGAAAAGACTTTGTTTTTTTCTACAATCGAGGTGGTAAAGCCCCCCAATACCGCCGGTGTAATATTGTCAGGATGCGATTCGTACACCAAGGCATGATTTAAAATTCTACGCTTGGACACCCGCACTCCGGCTGCTTCATGCGCCGTAGCAATGGCACTGACAATGACGGCAGATGAACTGCCCAGTCCGCGAGACATTGGAATCTGGTTGTAAAACGTAAATCTATAGTTTTGCTGACGCTGTGTCAATTTTTTATAATGTTCGTTAAAAATACCGATAAAAAGATTATTTCCTTTAAGGCGCGGGTTGTTTTCCCCTTCGCCTTTAATAGCAACACTGAAGAAACGTGAGGGCTTACAGTCTACTTTATTATGCAGTGTCAATGCCAACCCCAAGGTATCAAACCCCGGTCCTAAATTGGCACTGGTTGCAGGTACACTTATAATCAATTACTTTCCTTAGGTGACCGCCGCAATACCGTAATGCGGCAGCGTGTCACTGTTAAAATCATCTACAATAAGTTCTTGAGGCAGTTCAAACGTACTGCTTGGCACTTCATCAAAAACTTTTGTCTCAATGGAATGCGCCATTTTAACAAAACAGAGCTTTCCTAGTGCTTTTATAGGTTGATTCTCATTGAAGTAAAATGCGTCGGTTGCCATCAAAGGGATATTGTTGACGATACTTAGCGTCTTTAAAAAAAGATAACTTGCCTTGATTGCCATAAAACTGCCCGGTCCGTTAGCATAGAACAGGCGAGATATCTCATATTGTTGCAATAGTGACTCAAAGAGCAGCGGCAGTGATTCAGAGGCATGTTCGTGCAGTTCATTGCTTTGAATCAGTCGATTGCTCTCATATACACCGACTTGTAACGGTAAACTCAACGCGATGACAACCACACTATGCATATGCTTTTGCCATCTCCTTGGCCTCACTGCCGATAAACTCTACAATGTCATAGCTCTGTGCATCGGCCAGAAGTGCCAACGTCAGCTTATGGTTGAGATCATGACTGCCGGCAAATGCCTCATAATTACCGATAAAATTCATACCTAACAGCGACATATCGCCAATAGCATCAAGCACTTTATGGCGCACAAATTCATCGACAAAACGCAAGCCTTCGGGATTTAGTACTTTTTTATCATCCAATACTACGGCATTTTCCAAGCTGCCGCCAAGAGCCAGTCCTTTGGAGCGCAAATACTGCACCTCATTTAAAAATCCGAACGTACGGGCGCGGGCAATCTCTTTTTTATAACTCTCTTTGCTCAGATGCACTACATATTTCTGTTCATCAATCACAGGATGCTGAAACTTAATGGTAAAATCATAAGTCAGCTCCTGCGAGGGGCTCAATTTAACGTATTTATCACCTTCTTCGACGGTAACCTCTTTTTTAATGCGCATGATCCGCTTGGATGCATCCAATGTCGCCGTTCCGGCTTCATCCAGCAACATGCAAAAACTGGCACTTGAGCCGTCCATCACCGGAACTTCATCGGCATCGACGATAATACGGAGATTATCAATGCCGTAAGCATACACGGCCGAAAGCAAATGCTCAATAGTTGAGATCACATGTCCCTCTTTACCAATAACCGTTGCCATTTTCGTATCAATTACATTTTCCGGTTTGAGGGGAATGGTGACACTCACATCACTGCGATAAAAGACAATACCGCTATTGGCCTCTAGCGGCTCCAAACGCAATCGCACAGGGTTTCCCTTGTGAAGACCGATCCCAACCAGTTCAACCGGTTTGGCTATTGTTGTTTGATACATAATCTACCCTTTACATGTAAATGCTACGCGACAGAATTTGGCACTGTATGAGCTTAGTATAACTAAGATCGATTAATAACCTTCTGAGCACTTTTAAAAATATCTTCGATGTTAAGCCGTATCCACTGCTTGTCCATCCACTCTTCAGGACGCACTTCAACACCTTGCACCAAGACACCAAAATGCAGATGGTCTCCCATAGCATAGCCACTCATACCGGTATTAGCAATTTTCATACCAGATGACACTTCCTCATCAACATTCACATCAACACTCGAACAGTGGCCGTAGAGTGTATACAGACCCATGCCCAAATGAATGATCGGCATATTGCCATAGAGTCCGTTGTCTCCGGAAAAGACCACTTTGCCGCTATTGCGCGTTGTAATCTTACCCATCTGAACCGATGCCAAGTCCAACCCCAGATGGTATGATTCGCTGATGCGCTTTTTATTGTAATAGTAGTAACGGTGATCACCGAAACTGGCCACTTTCTTCCCGTTTTTAAGAGGATAGAACGGCGTAATACTCAATCGCTCTACAATATCGTCGGGAACTTTGGAAGTAATTTCGTGTATTAACGCTTCATTCTTGGCGCGAACCTCTTCATTAATGATTTTAAAACGCTCAATACGATCTTCAACCCCTTGTGTTTCAACAAACTCTTCGGCAAGCTCGGCAATTTTTCCATCTAAAAACCGATCCGTCAAATTGATTTTTGATGTACGGTATGTTTTATTATTAAGGTAAAAAGGAACATATTTTTTAGTTAAGTTTCCTGCCATATCTTTGGCAATAATATGGATACGGAAATTTTTATCTTTAACCGGCCATGCCACCAAAGAGGCATAGTTATTCTCTTCCAAATACGTCTGCGGATAAAACTTTTTACCATTGGATGCTTCGAGATAAAGGCTTTGCAGATTATCATCTGTTGCTTTAAAAATGACAAGAGCCGAACCGCCTTGCGTAATACTGCGACTGTTAGCCATGACATTGACCTGGGGACGTTTTTTATCAATGATCATTTTTTTTGTTGCTGTGGCACTGTTGCCTTTTAGAAAATTCCATTGACTCGCATCATTGGCTTCTACATACAGTGTCACATCACTCTCTTTGAGCCCAAACAGACGTTTTGGGGGCTTAATATTGAGTTTTAACTCTTTATTGGGGGTCATTAACATCTCTTGGACTAAATCAAAATTCTCTTTTTGTGTTTTCAATACCACGGTATACGATGTTATGCCGCTTTGGTCATTGATTTGAATAGAAAGCGGCTCCTTCAGATTCCAATACTCGCCGTTATGTATCACAATTGCCGGCTCATCTCTTTCAAAAGTATCGGACACGCCGACATAAATTGCCGCAGCAACAATGACAGCCATAAGAAACTTTGCCATTAACCCCGATGCATTACCTTTTTTTCGTCTCAACTCATCTCCTCACATAATATATTCATAATTTTTTCCTCCAAAGCATAAAGAGTTCCATCTGCTGTAAACCCGGCGGAATCTCTATGACCACCGCCGCCAAAAGAGGCTGCAAGAGCTGCAAGATCCACACTCCCATCCCCTCGAAGCGAACATTTAACGCTGCCATGATGCCGTTCTCGCAATAAAATGGAAACACGCACTGTTGTCAAAGCTTGTGCTCTTTGTAAAGCACGCTCCGCCTCTTGAGGCACTGCACCCGTAGCCAAAAGTGTCTGTAAGCTTACATGCAATACGGCAATACTGCCTTCATGACACAGGCGCAACTGCTCATAAAGCACCCCCTCAAGCCGTAAGGATGCCAATGAATCGGTTTGAAACAACGCTTTGACAACTCCCTCGCTCTCAGCGCCGCAGCGTAATAGTTCAGCTGCCATCTCAAAAACCGCCACATCAGTTTTTACATATAAAAACTGTTGCGAATCATCAAGCAGTCCTGCATACAACGACGTTGCCATTTTAGCATTAATACCAATCCCGTTATCTCTAAAAAAATCATAAACGACCTGAGTTGTACTGATCGCATCTCTGTCAACAAGGTTATAAGTTCCAAAATCCTTATTGCTGACATGATGATCAATATTAACAAGATCGCACTTTATATCAGTACCCAAACGCTCCTGACTTCCGCAATCAAAACAGATAGCAAGATCAACGTGATGTGGAATATCGTGCCGAAGTTTATCACACCAGGGTAACAATGCCAAACGACGATCTATTGGAGAGGTTGCACAGAAAAAAGTCACTTTCTTCTGCTGACGCAATAGATAAGAATAGAATGCACCGGCACTGCCAAGAGCGTCGGCATCCGGATTGACATGCACTATTAAAACGATATGCCGCGCATGCTCAATTTTTTCTATTATAGAATGCTTCATTCATGCCATTATATCAAACCCCGTAAAAGAGTTGTTAATAGTTTCGTTTTGTGCGGGCTATTTCACACTGATCAAGTTTCTTTGTTGCCTCTAACAGAAGCGCATCCACGCTTTTTTGCTCGCTGCAATGTTCCACAATAACATACTCAACGACAACGGGAAACTCTTTTTCAATACTTAACTCCGAAGCCCTGCGACTGATGCGTGATGCATATTCAGAGAGCTCTTGGCCATTTTTATGACTTACCATCGCTGCAAAACTGTTTCCCGTCAGCCGACCGATAATGGCGCGCTCTTTGAGTACCGATTTCATAATTTCTGCAAACTCTTCAATTAATTTATCACCGGAAAAATAACCAAAAGTTTCATTTATTTTATGCAGTGAGTGAAAATGAAACAAGAGCAGATGCACCGGCGTCTGATCTCTGTCAATACTATGCAGCAGTGTATGCGCATGCTTAAAAAAGGTGCGCCGGTTATAGAGTCGGGTCATGGGATCATAATATGCCAATGCTTCGAGCTCTTTTTTCTGTGAGGCATAGGCAGTGTGAATATAGACGCGACTGCTAAGCTCAATTTGATTGAACGGCCGCAGCACGTAATCGCACCCGCCACTGCTAAACATTTTTGTAATCAGCGTTCGTTCAACAGTGTCAAACAAAAATATCACAGGAATTCTAACATTTTTTGTTACATTTTTACAAAAAGCAAACCCCGCATCACCGTAGGACGCATCAATCAATATGAGTGTCGGCACCGCTTTTTCGACTGCTTTTTTTGCCATGGAAAGTTCATCAAAAAAAGCAATATTATAAGAGTACAGCAGTTGCTGTAACAGTTTTCTGTCTAAATCATTTTCGTTAATCACAATAATACGTGTTGTTGATTTCAATTATCTATCTTTAATATTTTTTCACCATTATAGTACAAAAAAATAAATTATGCTAGAATGCGCAACCAATTTATAAGGATTGTTATGCCAAACCCTGCTCATGACGAAGCACTGCGCTATCACCAAAACGGAAAACTTGCTATTGAAATTACCAAACCCTGCGATACCCAACACGACCTTGCACTGGCCTATACTCCCGGAGTTGCCATCCCCTGCAAAGCCATTGAAGCCGATTTGTCCAAAGCCTATGACTACACCGCCAAAGGGAATCTGGTAGCAGTCATTACCGACGGTTCTGCCGTACTGGGACTGGGAAATATCGGTGCTTTGGCAGGAAAGCCCGTTATGGAAGGCAAAGCGGTACTCTTTAAAAAATTTGCCGATGTGGATGCCTTTGATATTGAACTCAATATACATGACGTTGAGAGTATTGTAGCAACCTGTGCCGCAATTTCTGAAGGATTCGGCGGTATTAACCTCGAAGATATTGCCGCTCCGAAATGTTTTGAAATCGAAACGCAACTGCAAGAACGCCTTAATATTCCGGTAATGCATGACGATCAGCACGGTACGGCTATCATCACGGCAGCAGGACTTCTCAACGCCTTAGAGCTGGGAAACAAACGTATTGAAGATGTCAAAATTGTCATTTTAGGTGCCGGCGCCGCCGGATTGGCATCGGCAAAAATGTACCGTGATTTAGGTGCGCAACATATTGTAGTTGTCGACAGCAAAGGAGTCATTACTACACAGCGCAACGACCTCAACCCCTACAAACAATCTGTTGCCATTGAGAGCCGTGACGTCACCTTGCATGATGCCATGAAAGATGCTGATATGCTGCTTGGTCTCAGCGGACCCAATATCGTTACGCGGGATATGGTTCGCTCCATGGCGCCTCATCCTATTATTTTTGCCTGTGCCAATCCCGAACCGGAGATTTTACCAGAACTCGTTCATGAGATACGAGACGATGTTATTATGGGAACGGGGCGAAGTGATTACCCCAATCAGGTCAATAATGTACTGGGCTGTCCCTCCATTTTTCGAGGCGCTTTGGATGTTCGTGCTTCTAAAATCACCGAACATATGAAGATGGCGGCGGCACGGGCACTTGCACAGTTGGCCGAAGAGCCGGTGCCCTACTATGTCAAAGCGGCATACAATCAACCCGATATGGCATACGGCGAAGCGCATGTCATTCCCTCTCCCTTCAACAAAGAGGTGCTTATCTGGGTAGCTTCAGCTGTGGCACAGGCTGCTATTGATGACGGCGTCAGTGAAGTAAAAGAGTTTGACATCACAACCTACCAAAAACATCTGCGCTCTCAAGCCTATCTTGATCATGAATATGATGCCTGAGAGATTCAATTTACATGTACTTTATTTATTATCAATTTTATAGACATATGCCAGGACTTCTGCTACCGTAGCAAAGAGTGCTTCGGGTATAGGCTTGTCAATATTGACCTCATTGTAAAGCGTACGCGCTAGTGGGGGGTTTTGCACAATATGTACTCGATTTTCTCTGGCAATTTTTTTAATCTGCACGGCAATATTGTTCATGCCTTTGGCAATCACAACAGGGGCGCGGTGCTTGGTGCCGTCATATTTTACAGCAACGGCATAGTGGGTCGGATTGGTAATAACCACATCGGCATGGGGTACTTCCGCCATCATCCGCTTGCGTGCGGCCTCCATCTGGATTTGACGGATTTTTCCCTTAATGTGCGGATCACCTTCCATGTTTTTCATCTCATCTTTGATCTCTTGTTTGCTCATTTTAAGTTTGTCAAAATACTGTTTTCTCACAATCACCAAATCAATCAGCGCAAAGACCACAAGAACCAAAAGCATGACCAATGCAATAATAATCATTTTGTCTTTAACCCATTCAAGCTGATCCATAAGCGGAAACAGGGCTACCGTCGGCAGTTCTTGAATAAAGAAAAAGAAGAAACTAAACCCCACGCCCATGGTCACCATGGCTTTAAGCGTAATTTTAAAGCCCTCAATAATTTTTTTAAGTGAAAAGAGATTTTGTGCGCCCTTGACGGGATCGAGTTTTTTAAAATCAGGAGTCAGCGGTTTGGTAGTAAAGAGAAATCCAAACTGTGCCAAGCCGCCAATAATGCCCGAAATGGCAACGACAAGGGCTAAAGGCAGTGCAATAATCAAAAACTCTCGCATCATTGTAAATGCAATATCAATTAAACCGGTTTGGGTTAACGCCATACCCTGCAAGGAGAAAAGGTAGCGAGCAAGATGAAACAGCCGATCTCCCATAAAATCAAAAAGCATCAAGATAGACAAGATGGCAAAAAAAAGCGTAATAACTCCGGAAGTATCTTGACTTTTGGGAACATTTCCCTCTTTGCGGGCATCTTCTATTTTCTTGGGGGTGGGCTCTTCGGTTTTTTCGAGATCATCAGCCATAACACGCCACCCTTAAATATACATGTAAATTACTGCATCTTCATGGAGAGATCAATCCATTGTGCTTGATGAATCAGCGCGCCCGAACTGATGGCATCAACACCCGTTTGGGCATACGATTCAATGGTATTGAGCGAAATATTGCCGCTGGCTTCAAGCAGTACGGCAGGACAGTGATGCTCTCTATAGGCTACAACCTCGGTAAGTTCTTCCGGTGTCATGTTATCGCACATGACAATATCGGCTCCAAGCTGCATAAAACGTTTGGCATCGGCAACACATTCGGCTTCAATCTCAATTTTGGAGGTAAAAGGAATGACACGCCGTGCCTGATACATAAACGCCTCTAAATTCTCAATTGTCTTTAAGTGGGTATCTTTAAGCATTAAACAGTCATCAAGTCCCATGCGATGGTTCACCGCACCGCCGCAACGGGTGGCGTACTTCTCAAAAACCCGTAACAGCGGACGTGTTTTTCGGGTATCGAGCAGTTTGGTGCCGTACGGTTTGACAATAGCCGCAAACCGGTGCGTCAAGGTAGCAATGGAGCTCGCATGCAGTAGCATATTTAGCAATGTGCGCTCAATACGCAACAGCCTATGCGAATCTCCGCTGAGTACGGCAAGAGACTCACCCTCTTTAAAATGTGAGCCGTCATTGCAGTGCCACGTAATGTCAAAACCCTCCATCTGTGCCAGTACATCACAGTATTGCCGTCCTGCCAATACTCCATCGCTTTTAGCAACAATCCGCGCTGTTGTCGGTACCGCTTCAGCAATCAGAGCATACAAGTCACCCCGTCCGACATCTTCTGAGAGCACCTCCTTGACAAATGCCTCTATCATAATGCCAGCATACGCTCTAATGCTATTTTTGCCCACTTTTGGGTCTCATCGGGAATCACAATCTCATTGATCGGCTCCCCTTTTTCAATAGCTACGAGCGTCTCATACAGATGCTCCAGCGTCGTCTCGTTCATCGTCGGGCACTCCGGTTTGGTTGAGGAGAGCACGTAGGTATTCTCTTTGCGTAAGCGGTTGACCAGATTAAACTCCGTTCCCACAGCCACCTTCTGCTCTGCAGGCAGCTCTTTGATGTAGCGAATAATCTGCGAAGTTGAGCCGACAAAATCGGAAGCATCACATACCGCCGGATCACACTCGGGATGGGTGACAATTTTAATATCTTTGAATTTTTTACGGTAAAACGCAATGTCATCCACCGTAAAGAGCTGATGCACCGAACAAAAACCGTCATAACAGATAATATCAGCCTCGTTGACATCACTGCCATCGCCGATGACACAGGACTTTAGCCCCATACCTTTGGCAATATTCTGTCCCAAACATCTGTCCGGAACAAAGAGAATTTTTTTGCCCGCTTCCAAGGCCTTTTCAATAATGACTTTGGCATTGGAACTGGTACAGACCATACCGCCCATTTTCCCTACGGCAGCTTTCACATCGGCATCGGAATTAATGTAGGTTACAGGCATAATATTCTCACGGGTAATGCCGTTGGCCTCTAAAAAATTTACCGAATTTTCATACTGTTCGCCACCAATCATCTTTGCCATGGAACAGCAGGCAATACGCGGCATCACCACACGCTTGTGCGGACTCATGATTTTAACACTCTGCCCCATAAATCCGACACCGCAAAAGAGTACATACTCCGCATCATCTTCCATGGTTTTTCGAGCCAGTTCAAGTGAATCGCCTGTAATATCACCCATCTCAAAAACCTCGTCTCTTTGGTAGAAATGGGCAACAACGGTAACATTGAGTCGCTCTTTGAGTGCGGTTATCTTCTCTATTAGTTCTTGAGTCATGTCGTTCAAATAGACCCCTTTGCATACGTTATTTTTAATTATTGCAATTATACACCAACTCCAATGCCCTTAGCTTAATCATGCGGCAATTATATTATTTTGCTATAATGACGGTATCATTCTTATAATAAAAATAATTTTTTATTATAAGAATAGAGTGTGTGAAAGGATCTGCTATGAAAAGCGTATGGACTGCCGCAGCAATGGCTGTTGTACTTTCAGTCACCCTCTTTGGTGCCCAGACAATACCGGCACTAACCCCGATTATCAACTTTTTATTGAGTTCTAAAGCATACGGTGCCTCAGGAAACTACTCGCCTGTGCGTTACCCTGATGCCGGTTTACATGAGGAGTATGTCGTCTATTACCCAAAAAACGGTATTCGTGCCAATATGCCCGTAGTACTCTTTCTTGAGGGCGGCGGCAATACCCCGCATATTGATGACTATCGCGGTATGCTGCAATTTTTGGCCACGCAAGGCTATTTTGTCATCGGTGCGGAGTCCGGAGGCAGTTACGACTCGGATTACGCTCGCAGTATTTTTGAAAATGCCCTCAATACGGCAAAAGAGGCATACGGTTTAAACATATCCAAACTGGCTGTAATGGGACATTCGCAAGGGGGTGGTCAAGCCTTTTATGTGATGAACTATTTTCAAAATCCGCAACACGGCGGCTACGGGAGTGAGGCGAGTTTGGTGCTCAGTATTGACGGCTGGTTCGCTTTTGGCATGAATCAAGCAGATCTCATGCAACTCCAGGGTGACGTAAGCTTTTTGCAGATGAACGGTGTGACCGGAACCGGAACCGACCCGCGGATCTCACTGAGTATTTGGAACTTGCTGCATCAAGCCGACAAAACGTTTCTCATATTGCCGCAGCATGACCACGGTTATGTTACCGGATCCTTAGAGACTCTTTTGCGTGAAAAAACCGATCTCTTAACCCTTGTCGCTGCCCTGGTCTATGACACCTTTTACCATACAAACAGCGGATACAATGCCATTCCCACTGAGCATAAAAGCTCATACAGTGCCCTCTATAATGGCCTGCACCCCGAGGACTACTACCACTCCGGTGATTGTCAGGGCGTGCAGTACAATGCCCGCGAAAATATGCTAAAGTATTATGATATTGACTACTGTAGCGTCGAGGCCAATATAGCACGACGCATGGATCGCCACGCTCCTTGACCTGCTGCGAGACCTCAACCCCGATTGCAATAGCCTAAAGCACTATTATGGGAACATCGCATCCAAATGGCTTTTGGCAATAGAGGGTCTTTTCTCTGCAAAGTCTATCATGACATCGACAAGACGGCTCCACTCTGCCATGTCAGAATAATCAGGACCTGCATTGCCCCACCGCCGTATATGTCTGGGCATCTCAGGTTCAATAACCGACTTCATTCTCTCAAT
>JAJRVF010000050.1 GCA_024277395.1 Campylobacterales bacterium | reverse complement strand
AGAGCTGATTAAGATGCGTGCTTTTACCAAAAACTGTTATATCTTTCGTGCCAATCGTGTTGGTGAATATATTGAAAAAGAGCATGTCTGGAATTTTTACGGCAATTCACTTCTGGCATTGCCCGACGGCGGTATAGGGTCAGAACTTAAAGATTCTGAAGAGCTTATGGTTGTCGAAGTGGCACACAGCAGTGTTGTTGAAGCTCGACGTACGTGGGGTTTCAAAGAGAGTATTCGGCGACGCAGTTAGCGAAAGAGTTTTTTCATAAGATTGAAAAACATTTTAAAAACCCCTCTGTTGCCGACAGTGTTGTTAATGAAGTCATCGTAGGTCGTACCGTGATCTTCCAAAAAGCCCCGAAGATATTTTTCGGAAGCCGCCATGCCGCCTTCGCGTTCGATCTCTTTGAGTTTTGCATAGATAGGGGTGATGGCCTCAACGGCTTTTCGCGGTGCCGCTTTTCGAAATGCGGTAAAACTGATAATATCATTGCTGAGCGGGTCACGTTTGCATTCAAACTCGGTAACGACCCAGTAGTAACTGCCGTCTTTTGCCAAATTTTTAACAATAGCAATAAAGTTGTCACCTTGCAAGATTCGATCCCACATCATCTTAAAAGCAACACGGGGCATATCGGGATGGCGGATGATATTGTGAGGTTTTCCTATGAGTTCGCTCTCCGAATATCCTGAAATTTCGACAAAATAGTCATTTCCATACTCAATAATGCCCTTGGGGTCGGTTTTACTGACAATATATCGTTTGGGATTTAAGATGATTTCACTGTCGAGAGGATAGGGGCGCTCCATAGGCTGTTCCTTGAGATGATTACTAGACTTAATTTTTTTATTTAATATATTGTACTAAAATAGTGTTAACATGGTGTCAAAAGTAAAAAAATCGAATTAACTTTGTCACAGAAAGGATCTTTATGAAAAATCATATTATCATTGACTTGCAAAAGGCAAAAGAGTCGCACCTTTCTCAGTTGAACTATATTCAGCTGCTGGTAAAAGGCGTAGAGATCGAGGAAGTGGCTATTGACAAATACCCGAGTGATTGCCTTTTGGGAGTGTGGCTCAATAATGAAGGAGAAAAGTTAAAACCGTATTGCGGCAGTGTTGTGATTGATGAAATTCGTGCATTATTAGCATCATGGTATGAAGAGTACCGTAAAATTTATGATATCTATTTTACAAAAAAAGCGGGTTTTTTTGCCAGATTTTTTGATCAGGATGTCGTGATTACACCCTTGGAGCGTGATAAGGCGCTGCTTTACGTTCGAAATCTCGAAGATATCAGTGCACAGCTGTTGAAAAAAATTGATGCGGTGAATCGAAAAATTGCCGCATTGGGAATTACAGAACTTTAAGTTGAGGAGATAGATTATGATGCATTACTTTCATCGTCAGGTACAGTTATGGGGTGAGCAGACGCAACAGGCATTGCAGCAAAAACGCATTGCTATTGTCGGATGCGGCGGCTTGGGAAGCTCACTTGCATATGCATTGGGGGCATCGGGCATCGGTGAGATACATTTGATTGACTTTGATGAGGTCAGCACCCACAATATTCATCGGCAGATTGCCTTTTCACTCGGGGATGAAGGCAGAAACAAGGCACGGGTGAATGCCAAAAAGATTACAGAACGTTGCGAATATGTCAAAGCGGTGATTCATGAGTGCAATTTTGAAACCTTTGCACAAAAAGGTATTCGGGTCGATCTTATTATTGATGCAACCGACAATCTGCCCTCTCGCGGTACCATTAACGACTATGCCATGTCCGTCAATACACCATGGATTTACGGCTCGGTCGAGGCGTTTAACGGACAAGTCTGTTTTTTTGATGAGGCATCGTTTAGCGATGTGTTTAAGATAACGCAAAAGACACCTGCGGGTATTGCGGCACCTATTGTCATGCATATTGCATCACTGCAAGCCAATTTGGCACTGCGCTATCTGGCCGGACTTCGTGTAAAGAAAGATTTTTTATATTACCTCTTTTTTAATGATGAGGGAGAGTTGATAACCCAAAAATTTGGGTTACCCAAAGAGTAGGTGTTATTGCTTGGAAAGGAATGCCGCCAAGGCTTCAATATCATCTTGACTTAAGGACGCAGCCTGAGATGCCATCAATCCTTTCATAGCACCGCCGTAGTTCCCCTCTTTGTAGCCGTTGAGTGCTGTGATGATCTTGCCGGCTTCCCAGCCTTTTATAATCTGTGATTTTCCCAATGCGGCTTTCTCTCCTGTTGCACCGTGACAGCTGGCACATTTGCGTTTAAAAAGATTGGTACCGTCACCCTCTGAAACAGCACTTTGTGTTGCAACCGCTTCTTGAATCTCTTGTGTTGTCTGCTTGAGTTCGTCAGCAATTTTTTCAGTGGTGTCGGCTACGTTGTCTTGAATATTCTGACTTGTCTGCGCTATCTCTTCTGTAATGTTCTGACTGACGTCAGTAACACTTTCTTGGACTTTTTTGGCACCCTCTGCCGCTTCATCAACAAGTTTTTGAGTTTTCTCTTTTGCTGCTTGAGTAGCTTCTTCTACATGCTTACCGACTTCTGCTGTTTTGGTTTGAATTGTTTCAACAATATTGGCAGCCGGTGACGCTTCTGTAGTCTCTTCTGAAGCTTTTTGTTCCGAACTGCACCCTAGAAGTAGCAGTGCCGCCGCCAGTGAGATGATATATTTCATTAATAAACCTTTTTTGTGAATTTAGCTTTAATAAAATTATAGCACGATTTTGTTTAGTATTGGTAAAGATGCGATATAATAAGAGAGACAAATTACTATGTAAAAGATAAGATGATATTTGAACCGTACCCTTTTGAAAAATTAACCGATTTATTAAGCAGCATTACTCCAAACAGCTCCTATGAGCCGTTAACGCTTACCATTGGAGAGCCTCAGTTTGAGACACCGGAGTTTATTCGGAAACGTCTGTGTGAGCATGCCGATCTGTTAAAAAAATACCCGAAAACGTCTGGTGAAGCGATATTAAAGGCATCAATGCGTTCATTTGTGCAAAAACGTTTCAATGTGACATTGACAGAAGCAGAACTGCTCCCAACTTTTGGAACACGTGAAGTTCTATTTAATCTGCCGCAATTTTTACTGTTTGATATTTCACATCCAGTCATGGCATTTACCAATCCGTTCTATCAAATTTATGAGGGTGCGGCTCGTGCTTCGCGTGCTTCCGTACACTATTTGAACCTGGATGCGACAAACGGTTTTATGCCACAGATTGATGAAGCTGTTCTGGCTGCATCTCATTTGGTGATTCTTAACTTTCCGAACAACCCTACGACCGCAACATTGAGTCTTGAAATGCTGGGGGAATGGGTAAAATTGGCGCTTAAACACGATTTTGTTCTACTTAATGATGAGTGCTACAGTGAAATATATACGGATACACCGCCGCCTTCATTGCTAGAAGCCTCGCTGCATGTAGGCAATGAGCGTTTTAAAAATACTTTGGTCATTAACTCTGTTTCCAAGCGTTCTTCGGCACCGGGATTACGTTCGGGATTTATTGCGGGTGATGCTGCGATATTGCAATCATACCTGGGGTATCGTACCTATGTAGGATGTGCTTCACCGCTGCCGCTTCAAGAAGCGGCAGCGGCTGCGTGGAGCGATGAGGAGCATGTAGCGGCGTCACGAAAGATTTACATGAAAAACTTTCAGCTTGCACAAGAGATATTGAATGTCAATATACCTGAAGCGACCTTTTATATCTGGCTCAGAGTCGGGGATGCTGCAGCATTTACATGTAAATTGTACCACGAATACAATCTGAAAGTGCTGCCGGGAGAATTTTTGGCACGCCGTGATGCTAACGGCCATAACCCCGGTGAAGGCTACGTGCGTATTGCCCTGGTTGAAAATGAGGCACGCATTCGTGATGCGTTAACTCGAATTAAGGATGCACTGCAGTGAGTGAAGATGTGTTGAAACAGAAGATATTACAGGCACAAGCAGAGGGTGACATTGCGGCACTTTATGTATTAGAACATGAGGCTCATGAGTGTTTTGATGAGAGGACGCTGCATGCCTATTATGCCAATATTTTAGATTTGGCGCTGGAGCGCTTAACCGATGTACTCTCCGCTCCAAGAACAATGGATTTTGATGAGGTGCAGGATGTTGCGACGATTCGGGCTCTTTATGAATATGCCATTGAGCACTACAGCGCGGCGAAACTGCATGATGCGAGTGCGCTGTTTGAAGTGCTCTCGGGCATCAGCAGCAGTGAAGCATTTTCAGAGGCGATGCAGCAGCATGTCAATGCTGCCAACAGTTCCATGTCACTAGATGATTTTTTAGAAACCGTAGCCGATGTGGATGCAACGCAGCAGAGCGGAACGTTTTATATTAGCCGTTTCAAGAAGGTGTTGTAGATGCGTTACCATTTCATAGGCATCGGCGGTATCGGCATTTCGGGTTTGGCAAAGTACATGCACTATAAAGGTCATGAGGTGAGCGGTTCGGATATAAAAGAGTCGGTCATTACGCGAAAGCTTGAAGATGAAGGGTTGCGGGTAAGCATTCCGCAACAGGCTTCGAATATTCAAAATCCTGAGTGTGTAATTCATTCGGCTATTATAAAAGACGATAATGCCGAAGTTGTTGAAGCCAAAGCCAAGGGGATTAAGGTTATTCCCCGACGTGAAGCGCTGTTGGAGATCTTGCATGACTCAAAAGTGTATGCGGTTGCGGGTGCTCACGGCAAAAGTACCACATCGGCGATTTTGTCAGCAATTATGCACGGTTCGGCGATTATCGGTGCCGAGGCAAAGGCGTTCGGCTCGAATGTGCGCTACTGTAGTGAAAGCGATGTATTGATTTTTGAGGCCGATGAGAGTGACGGCAGTTTTTTAAACTCCAATCCCTACTGCGCCATTGTGACCAATGCTGAACCGGAGCATATGGAGTACTATAATTATGACGAGGCACTTTTTTTCGGGTCGTATCGGGAGTTTATCCACAAAGCACCGTGTCGCGTTATTAATGCTGAGGATCCCTTTTTATCCACCATAGATTTTGAGGCGGTACGACTCTATCCGAGCAAAGATATTAAAAATATTGAATATCTCTTGCGTGATAATGAGCCCTATACCCGATTTGAACTCCGGCATTACGGCAGTTTTGAAGTCTGGGGTTTTGGTGAGCACATTGCACTAGATGCCGCATTGGCGATTTTGACGGCTCTGCAAAGCATGGATGTTGAGAGGGTGAGGGAAAATCTGCTGAGTTATCGGGGTATTAAGAAACGTTTTGACGTAGTCGGTGTTTCTGAAAACAGTGTCATTATAGACGATTACGGACACCATCCTACCGAGATAAAAGCAACGTTGGATTCGGTTAAGGTATATGCGGCATTAAAAGGTCTAAAGCGTATCAGTGCTGTTTGGCAACCGCACAAATATTCTCGAACGCTT
>JAJRVF010000049.1 GCA_024277395.1 Campylobacterales bacterium | reverse complement strand
TAGCAATAGCAGCAGTACAAAACCCTCAGAACAGTAGTTGCTAAACGTGTCTGTGCAACGAGGAAGTCAGCCCAAAAAATTGGCATATATTTTGCCCAATATGTTTACGGCGGCCTCTATATTTGTGGGCATTTTCAGTATGGTCAGTGCCATCAAAGGTGACTATGAACTTGCCGCATGGCTGGTGGTGTTGGCACTTGTTTTTGATGCACTTGACGGCAGAGTCGCACGCTTGACCAATACCTGCAGTCGTTTTGGTGTAGAATTTGATTCGTTGGCTGACATTGTCTCATTCGGTGTAGCGCCGGCACTGTTGATTTACATGTATATTGGGCACGATTTCGGGCGCATCGGTATTGTTGTGAGTGCGATGTATGTTGTACTGGGTGCCATTCGACTGGCACGTTTTAATGTGACCACGTCACAAATAGAACCCTCGGTATTTATTGGTGTTCCTATTCCTACTGCTGCGGTATTTATTTCAGTGCTTGTACTGCTTTTTGAAGATTATGTCGGTATATATGAATATAAATATCTTATTTTAATTGTTGCAGTACTGATTTCACTGCTCATGGTGAGCAATATTCGCTACCCAAGCTTTAAAAAGCTTAATTTACAGTCATTGCACTATATGAGACTGTTTGTGACACTGCTTATTGTTGCATCAATTATTGTTATTTACCCCAAAGAGAGCTTTGCTCTTATTTTTATTCTTTATATTCTTTATGGTCCTATTCAGGCACTGCTGCATTTAAGCCGCCGCTATAAACTTTTTAAAAAACATTAAATGTTAGGGTGTCTCCTCGGCTGACTTCTCGCGCTTGTGCAATAGCAACTCACCGGTATTGATACCGAAGTTAAAGTATTCCGACTGAAAACCGCTATTGCCGATGCGTCGAAATTGAATGGCGGCACCGTGATTGTTCTTGACCTCAAGGTAGAGCAAACCCAAAGCGTAGCGGCTTTCCATGAAGTTTGGGTTTTTCAGTTTGGCTAGTTCCAAGAGGGCAATGGCATTGGCTTTATGTTCTGAGGCAATGGCCGCTACTGCACCTAAAAAGAGAGTATGCGCATCGCGTTGCTTGTAGTCGTCAATGAGTTGATTGTACAGATTATAGGATTCTTCAAATTTTTGGGCGTAAAGGGCAATGACAGCTAATGCATTAATAATATCTTGCGGATCATCCGTAGTGGCTTGAAGGGTATGCTGCAGTTGGGTATGCAGCGGGTGCAGCATACCCGTAATCAGTGCCATTTGTGCGTAGAGATAGCGGGTAAGAAACGGACCGTAGTAGAGGTCATCAAATAAAAACTTCTGTTTTTTGAGATAGCTTAATGCCGATGCGGCATAGGTTTTGTTGTCCAATGCGTTATAGTGAGCATGGACGTAAAGCAGGTGCGGTACAATATCGTAAGGAAGCTGATTGGTCAGTTTTTGTGTTGCATGCTGCATGACATCTTTTTTATTGAACTCTGAAGCAATGATATACTCAAGAACCAGATACAAAGGACGATCTTCGTGTTGCTGCTCAAGCCAGGGCAGAGTACCGACATAGTTTTGTGTTGCAATATTGAGTAGTGTTTTGTAGAGTCTAAATTCTTCGGTGTCATCTTCATTGGAAAGATTCTCTTTTAAAATGGAGAGCAGTTTTTGCGAATCTTTTTGCAGCAGTTGCGCACTAAGCAGTGCGTAAATACCCGAGAGATAATTATTGGCATCGAGATGGTAGGATGTCAAGAAATATTTATATGCATTGGCATGATCACCAAGCTGTGCGTAGGTCAGTGCCAGATTATAATTGAGGATGGAGTGTTTCGGTTCAATTTTGAGCAGCTCTTGAAGCTGTTTGTTGGCACTTCTTAAGTGAAACGAGAGTGATTTTTGAATGGCTTCGGCAATTCCTTTATTGACCTGTGACAGCTGCTTGCTATAGTGCAAGTCCTCTTTAGCATTGCTAATGTCATCAATGTAAATATTGGCATTGCCTTTACGAATATAGCTTATCGTTTGTGCGGCATTAAAGATACGGTAGGGTGAAAAATAAAAGAGCATATTGTAGAGAGTTCTTTGATTTTTAATGACATGATTACGGTAATGCACCTGTGCCAGCTCTGTATCAAAAAGTGCTTTTTTAAGATGGACATGAACCGGGTAGGGCTGGTAGACGGCTTCACCGTATGTGTCGGTCGTATTGCGAAGCAGTGCCCCGCCGTCTTCAAGCAGCCCCGATTTTAGATAGATAAAAGCGAGGGCGAGTTGTTCCTTCATGGGCTTTTCATTGATGGCAATAGCATCCGTAAGATATTTTTTCGAGAGGGTCAGGTCTCCAATATTGGCATACAGCAGAGCCAGCGTAAAATAATCTTGCTCTTTGAGACTGTTCTCTAAAGCGTTGAGCGCATCGTAATGGTTGTTAAAGAGAGTATTTATTTTGGTCTGAAGCGCATCTCGTGTATGTTTATAGGCAGATGATGTCGGATGGCGCAATGCAATCAGGGTTTCTTGATAGTTCTGTTTGTAGTAGTTGATGAGTGCATAATAGTACGAATAGAGTGCGGAATTACTCTCTTTGGCGAGTGAGGCATAAGCCAGTTCAATATAGTAATGAAATGATGCCTCATTGTTTAAATGCAGGGAGCATACCGCAGCGTTAATAGCACTGGCGCATTCACGTTCACCGCCTTTAATGGCTTTGTTAAAGTTTTGAAGCGCTTGGGAATAACGTTGCTCTTTGAGCTGTACTACACCCAAATTGTACTGAGAAATGGCTTCGCTGTAGTGGGCAATTTTCTCATATAGAGCGAGGGCATTCTCTTTGTCACCGTTACTGTAGAGAGTGTTGGCTTTGGCAATCATTTTTTCCAAACGGCTAATCTCTACGACATTTTTTTTCTCTTCATCGAGCTTGGTGCTGATCTCATTGAAGTTGCTGTTGAAGTCCTCAGTATTGTCCTGTTTTCCGACTAGAAGATAAGCAATGAGAGCCAGGAGTATAACAATGAGGGCAGTAGCAACAATAAGCACTGTTTTTTTAAGGTTGTTGCTTTTGTTTTTAGCATGATCAGCAGAGGTATCGGAAGTTTGTTCCAGAGTATCTTCCTCTTCAATAATGATGATCTCTTCGTGCTCTATTTCCGCCACAGCAGCCCTTTACAATTTACATGTATTGTTGCAAGACTTTAGGAATGGCAATGGCACCGGACCTGTCTTGAAAGTTTTCCATAATGGCGACCATGGTACGACCTACGGCAAGAGAAGAGCCGTTAAGGGTATGTACAAGGGTATTTTTCTTTCCCTCTTTAAAACGTATTTTGGCGCGTCGCGCCTGAAAGTCACGAGTATGGGAGACAGAGCTGATTTCGCGGTAGCTGTTTTGACCCGGCAGCCACACTTCCAAATCAACGGTTTTGGCAGCACTAAAGCCCAAATCACCTGTACACAGTGTTACCAAACGGTGCGGCAGCTCCAGTGCGCTAAGCAGATCAGAAGCACATGCGACCATCTCGTCAAAGAGGGCATCGCTCTCCTTGGGGTGGGCAATGGCAACCAGTTCGACTTTATGGAACTGATGCTGGCGGATCATGCCGCGGGTATCACGTCCGGCAGAACCGGCCTCTTTGCGAAAGCATGACGTATAGCCCGTCATTTTGATGGGCAGTTGTTCGGCAGGGAGTATCTCGTCTTGAAAGAGATTGGTTAAGGGCACTTCCGCCGTAGGAATTAAATAGAGTGACTCATCTTCTATTTTGTAGAGATCGTCTTCAAATTTTGGTAATTGTCCGGTGCCTTCGAGTGCTTTGCGGTTGACAATGGCCGGTACACTGACTTCGGTAAAACCGCGTTCACGATTAAAATCGAGCATGAAGTTAATGAGGGCTCGCTCCAGTTGGGCTCCTTTGTCGCAGACCACGGAAAAACGGCTTTTGGCAATTTTGACACCACGTTCAAAATTGATCCAACCGTTGGCTTCGGCGAGTTCCCAATGCTCTTTGGGAGTAAAGGAAAATTCACGGGGAGTGAGTACTTTTTCTATTTCGACATTGTCTGCCTCATCGGCACCGTCTGGTACCGCCTCATCGGGTATATTGGGCACACCCATTACTAAAGTTGTCAGTGCCTCTTCTGCTTGGCGTTGTCGCTCAACAAGCTCGGCAATCACTGCTTTGTTGGCATCGACTTTGGCTTTGAGTTCGGCAATATCTCTGCCCTCACGTTTGTATTGACCAAAGCGCTTGCTCATCTCATTTTGGGTAGCCTGAGCTCTTTCAAAATCGGCTTTGGCTGTTTTGAGAGCACGGTTTTTCTCTTTTATAGATGCAATTACTGTTGTATCAACACCTTTACGCTGAAGTTGGGTACTTATATAATCAAAATTTTTTTGAAGTTGTTTTAAGTCTATCATTGCGTTCCTAGCTTGCTATTATGGGGTAGATTATAACAAAAGAAGTTTAAACTTTAAACGAAAAGGTGAGCTTCACAGAAGTGAAGCGGATGAATTTACATGTAAATTTTAAGAGTAAAACAGAATTGTTTATGTATAACTTCAGTAACAAAATTGTATTTGGAGATAAACAACATGAAACAGAGCCTTACCGTTCTTTTACTTGTCGCCTTGACAGCCTTTTTTTCCGGCTGTTCCAAAAGTGACGAAACCCCGGTCAGCACCGAAGTAGTTGTGGTTGAAAGCGGTGTTATTGCACCAAACATCACCATTGGTGAGCCGATGAAAAATATGACCTTTACCGATCAGTTCGACAAAGAACATAATGTTGCTGATGCCAACAAGGTCATCTTTGCTTTTAAAAAAGATATGGGGCATATTGTTACCGATCTGTTAAAGTCCAAACCGGATGACTATTTAAGCAGCAAAAATATCTTTTTTGTTGCCGACATGAGTAAAATGCCCTCACTCATTTACAAAATGGCGGTACTTCCGGATTTGGAAGATCTTAAATATCCGATTCTGACTATTTTGGACGAAGAGAAGGGCGCTGGTTACATTAATGCCAATGAGGGGAATCGCATTATGGTAGTCGATTTAGACGGCGGCAATGTTGCCAAGGTTACCTTTTTGGCAACAACAGAGGCCTTGGTAAAAGAGATTGAGTAGTCTCTTTTACATGTAAATTACTCTAAAATGGCTTTGGCGACGCGAAACTGATTGGCACTCATGAGATGTATTTTCGGGTGAAGTGCTTTGAGCTCGTCAAAGAGCGTTCTGCTTAACTCAAATCCTACCTTGTACTCCTCTTCTTCAGAGACTTCATGCGCAACACGTAATTTTTCAATCCATGCCTTAGGAACATTAATGCCGGGTACATGTGAGGCAAGAAATTGTGCTGTTCGCAGTTTGGTAATGGGAAAAACACCAAAAATGAGCTGAGTGTCTTTACCCTCAACACAGCACTCTTTGTTGGCAGTATTGATGAGCTCCAAAAGTACTTTGGCATTTTCCACATTATATACGGGCTGGGTAATGATACCCAGTGCTCCGTTGGCGATTTTTTTCTGCATTTTGTTCTGCAGGGTCTTTGGGTTCTTTGCATAGGCGTTAACGACGGCAAAAGGGTAGATAGGGTCGGGTTTGAGCACCAAAGGTTTGCCTGCGTAATCAATCCCGCTGTTGAAGCAGGAGATCATATTTAGCAACAGTGAGCTGTCACTTTCAAACACTCCTTTGGAGTTGGGCTGATCGGAAATTTTTGCCGGATCACCCGTTAATGCCAAAACGGCGCGGATATTTGCCTCGTTGGCACCGAGCAGATCGGATTGCAGGGCAATGCGGTTGCGGTCACGCATACTCATGGTGGCAAGAACAGGCTTTCCGAAACGCTCCTGCAGCAATTGAGCGGCAAAGAGAGCGTTGTATCTGAGCTTGGCAAGCGGGTTGTCCGTTGTGCTAAAGCCGTCAACGAGCCGGTGCAGCTCTAAAGCTTCAATAGTGTCAATAATCGGCGTAAATTGCGGTGAGTGTCCCGGTGTGGTCTCAAGTGTAATATAACTGCCGCGGTGCAGTTTGTCGATGAGTGTGTCAAACAAGTCTGTGTGCCCTCTATTTATTGGATATAATTGCAACATTATAACAAGAAAGAGATGAATGAAGCTTTGTGTATTTGATTTTGATTCGACATTGATGGACGGCGAGACGATTGACTTTTTTGCCGAGGTTATCGGTATAAAAGAGGAGGTCGCAGCTATTACCGAACGGGCAATGAACGGTGAGTTGGATTTTTTTGAGAGCCTGCAGCAGCGTGTGGGGCTTTTAAAAGGATTGGAGTTTGCCGCAGTCGAGCGCATAAGCTGCAATTTGCCCTATATGAACGGGGCAAAACAGACCATAGCCGAGTTGAAAAAAGCGGGTTATACCGTTGTCTGTTTTAGCGGCGGTTTTCGAGTGGCAACGCGTTATGCCAAAGATATTTTAGGTTATGATGCCGATTTTTCAAATGTGCTGCACCACAAAAACGGAAAGCTCAGCGGGCTTGTCGGCGGTGATATGATGTTTGATTTCTCCAAAGGCGATATGATTCAGCGCTTACAGCATATTTTACATGTAAAACGTGACCATACCATGGTGGTCGGTGACGGGGCGAATGATCGCAGTATGTTTGCTCATGCCGACACCCGTGTCGCGTTTTGTGCCAAAGATATTTTAAAGCGTGAGGCCAATATTATTATTGAAAGCAAAGATCTAACACAAATTTTAGACAAGGTGCTGTAGTGTCAGCGTTTCAAATCCAGACAAGAAAACTGATTATAAGAGTTAAAGTCAAATTATTTATGTTAAATTTATTCTTTTGCAGTATGATGTTATCTGAATCTTACAAATAACACAATGGAGAGAACATGAAAATGTTAAAACAACTGTTGGTAATTATAGCTCTTGCGATGTTGACGGCTACAATTTCTTATGCTGATGCCGCCAAAGGTCAAAAAGTTTACCTTAAAAAATTCAAGTCTAAATTTGATATGAACGGTGCGAAGTTTGCTGCACTTCACTCGCAAGATGAGTGGGAAGAACTGTTTGAAGATGATGCTGCCGGTTTCATTGAAGAGTTTTCTGAGCGCTTTCCTAAAGCGGCGCCGTACTTAAGTAATCCCAAAACACTTAAAAAGATTATGCTTATTAAAGATTTTGTTATTGAGTATGCCAACGACTCGGGCAATGTACCGTCGTGTTAATACTTCAGCAGAACCCCTCTTTGTAGGGTTCTGTTGTCTTCCCTTTTTTACTGCAATTTACATGTAATTCCAGCACTCTTTAGTGGCTTCGTGCCAATGCTGCAAAATCAATATCTTCTTGTTGCCTCTCTTTTTTTTTATCACACTGCGGCAGCTCTTGCGCAAAAAGAAAGTCTCCTTTGAGTATGCATCCTTTCATGCCGGGAACACAGGGTTGTTGTACCAGTTTGCAGTAACCTTGGTGATCATGTTGGCAGGTCCATCCCATAATTGTTCCTCAGTCCGATGCGAGCAGGAAATGAATAATAGAGAGGGCTGCTTTGACATTGAGATCATTCTCAGATGAAGGAGCAATGGCGGTATCCTCGGAGGCACTGCGCAGCGAAAAGCTAAAGTTTCCAAAACTAAAGTCGGTATCACCCGTAATGCTAATGCGAAAAATATCACTGCTCAGGCGTTGTACGACGGCGCTGCTGTTGTTCCAGCTGTAGCCGTTGAATACGGTGCTGCAGTCATGGGGTTTGAGGTGCAGTATGTAGCTCTGTCCGTTAATAAGAGGATAGACGCCGCCGTTGACAACTTCATAGCGCTTTTCGTTGTAACCTTTGGTATGAAACTGCCATGTAACGGTTTTGGCGGCGTTGGATTCGATGTAACGGAACTCAGCACGATAGCTGCTCTGAAGTGAGAGCGCCGTCATTGGAAAGAGTACAAATTGATTGGCGCTTAAATAGCCGTTAGGATCGGAAGCACTGCTTAAGACTTTAGTGTTGGTAATCTCTGCTCCGCTATTGTCAAAGAGCTTGAATGAGGTCATGGTGATGTTACCGTTTTTATCGGGATTGAACTCAATACTAATAGGATTGCCGCTAATACCGCCGACAGGACACTCCGGAAGCGGGTCGGGTGCTTCGTAGTTGTTGAATGAGGTTTGTGCATCGGCATAGTTGTGATGAGGCCATAAGACATAAGACGGATTGCGTGAGATGGTGTTCCACCATGCCGTATTGGCAGTGTTGTAGCCATACATATTACCGTAGGTGCTGCTGTGAACAGAGCCAATTCCAATTTCGTTGTTGCGCAGATCTAAAAATCCGAAACGGTGGTAGATGGCACTAAAAAGCCCCCTGACTGAATCAACAATGTCACGATCTCCCGAAGAGAGATTTTCACCGTAAGAGGACCATGAGTACCCTGCCGCACTAATACGATCTCCTGCCGTTTGACCGGTAAAAAAAGATGAGGAGGTGTTGGTTTCTTGGTGAGTGAAACGATTCTGTTCAAGAAGATAGTTCATATGGCTCTGTGCAGCGGTGTCCAGCATGCTGTTGGCACCAAAGGGAACCAAGCCCGCACCCGTACGCAGGGTATTAATATAGTTAAGTCCTGTAAGACGTTCTGTCGAAGTGCTTCGGAGCGCCCTTGTAGAGAAGGGCGTTGTTGTGTTCGGCTCGTTGGTAAAACTGCGCCAGCTCTGCAGCGGTGCAATCTCCGCCGTAAGTATGGCGGGCAGCATGAGTAAACAGAGTGTGATTATAATGATATTTTTCTTCATGGCAGATACTTTTTTAATTTAAGATATTATAATATAACAGTATAAAAGAACTGTAAGTTTAACCTATTCCTGAGAAACGGCACCGTAATGGTTGAGCAGCCGGATCATTTTTTTATTTTCCCGTTTCATTGCAATTTTAAGTGCCGAATTTCCGTTGGATGCCACAAAGGAGACATCGGCACCGTATTTTAACAGACGCTCGCTCATACTATAGTTGTTGTAGTAACAACTAAACATCAGAGCATTCCATTCAAAATGATCGACAATATTAATATCGGCATAATGTTGTAATAATATATCAATTGCATCACTGCGATGGGTGGTAATACAGAGCATCAGAGCCGTTCTGCCGTTCTTGTCGGTATGGTTGACATTTGCACCCAAGGCAATCAGCAATTCCAGGTGTTCGAGCATGTATTGAGTGTGGGCATTGACGGCAGACTGCATTAGCGGTGTCCAGCCGAGTTTATTGGTAATAACATCGACATGAGCTCCTTTAATGAGGAGTTTGGACTCTAAAGCGCGAAAGGCATCGGCAGATTCCGTATAGTTGGTTATGGCATCATGGGCAAGTGAGAGCGGTGTATTGATGTTGACGAAGGTATTGATGGCGGCACCGTTGTCTATGAGCAGTTCGGCACTTTTGGCATGACCGAATTTAATACTCAATATGAGTGCCGTCTCTTTGGCACTGTTTTTATGTTCAAGTGTAGCGTGACGGTCAATGAGATATTGCAGCAGCATTTCACTGTTTGTCTGACGTGCAGCAACGAGTAGCGGAGTATCACCGTAGTAGTTGGCGGCATCAATGCTAAGTCCGCTGTTAAGAAGATAGCAGACAAGTTTTATATTGTGACTGCGTACGGCGTGGTGTAGCAGGGTATTGCCTTTTTTGTCACACTCCATTAGTGACGCTGCGGATGTTTTGGCCATTACCAGACCTGCAAGATCGCCGTTTCGTGCACACTCCAAAGGGGAAAAGCATGCTTGAGTCATTGCGGGTGTACGGTGTAAGAGTGTCATGCTCCGTTCATCGTCCAAAAGTTCGGCAAGATGCAAGGGGGTGATGGCATCATTGTCTTTGGCATCAATATGAGCGCCGTAACGCAACAGGAGGTGAATAACCTCATAAAGCCGGTAGTGCAGTGCAATATGAAGGGGTGTTTGACGGTGCATATTGCAGATATTGGGTGAGGCACCGTAGCGCAACAACAGTTCAATAGCTTGGTACTCTTTGAGCAAAATAGCATAGATAAGCGGCGGTGTGTGTGCTCCTTCATGAAAATCAACAGCAAATCCCTCTAAAATCATCTGTTCAAGTTTTTTGTATTGTGACCGTTTGATGGCTTCATAAAATGCATGTTCGGGGTGCTCTATCAGGTGCGCTTCTTGCGGGTGGTAGAGCGAGGTATTTAAAATAAGTTTGCTTTGCAGTCGTTGCATAAATGCCATACATGCCCCTTTATTGGGTAAATAATAGCATAAAATCTTAAAAAATCAAGAAAGGGGGTGCGAGTGCGCAGGGCACTCTTGCGGGCTATCGAAGGTTTTCGAAAGGGTTGGTAACCACTGCTTTTCGCGTTACCGTGTACGGAATAAGTGCTGCGGCACGGGCTCGCTTAATAGCGACGGTCATCATGTCTTGGTGGCGCTTGCAGTTGCCTGTTAAACGGCGTGGCATGATTTTATATCTCTCAGAGAGAGAAAACTTTAATGAAGCGGTATCTTTGTAGTCAATAAAATCAACTTTCGCTTCACAATATTTACAATAGCGTTTTTTATATCTTCGTTTTTCTGCCATGGTTATTTTCCTTATGCATTGTTTCTAAAATGGAATTTCATCTTCATCGATATCAATCTCAGGGAGATTGTTTTCGGGCATAGATGCCGCCTTCTTGTTTTGCTGCTGCTGTTGCTGCTGCGGCGCATTGTAGGCACTGTTTTGTTGAGGCTGTTCATAAGCACTTTGCTGTGACGGTGTGTTATTGTACCCTTGGTTTGTGCTTTGATTATAGCTGCTACCGCCTTGTTGGGCTGTATCACTGCGAGAATCGAGCATCTGCATGGTTTCGACAATAACACTGTGTTTGGAGCGTTTACCACCGTTTTGATCGACCCATTGTTCAAACTGCAGCCGTCCCTCGACAAGAATTTTGCTTCCTTTGCGAAGGTATTGGTTAGCTACCTCGGCAGAGCGTCCAAAAAATGTGATGTCCACAAAGCAGACTTCCTCTTTTTTTTCGCCGTTGCTAGTGAATTTTCTGCTGGTTGCAATGGCAGTTTTGGCAATGCCGGTGCCGCTTTGCGCGTAGCGTAGCTCAATATCACGTGTTAGGTTTCCAACCAAGATGACTTTGTTGTACATGGGGTATCCTTATGAATTACTCAGCTGCTGCTTCGCCGGCAGGAGCTTCTGTTGCAGGAGTATCTGCTGCGGGCGCTTCATCACTTTTGGGAGTTTCCGGTTCGCTGGCAGGTACTTCTTCTTTTTTGGCTTCGGGTTTTTGCGTTGTTTTTTCAACAAGTGTATTCCAAGCGGTCACTTCACGTTTTGAGTCGTATTTAATGGTGACAAAGCGAAGTAACTCTTCGTTAATACGGTAGCGACGCTCAACTTCAGCAATAGAAGCCGGTTCCATCTTAAAATAGATAACGTACATAAAGCCACGTTCATTCTTATTAATCGGGTAGGCGAGTTTTCGCATGCCCATTTCATCGCGTGCAACAATCTCACCGCCGTTTGATGTAATAATTTCTTCAACAGCGCTGAGCTGACTTTTGATCTCTTCAGCAGTCAATGTCGGCTTTACGATAAGTAGGTTTTCGTAATGTCTCATAGAGTATATCTCCTTTTGGTTTTAGATCCCTCACGGTTGTCAAATATGCTTTCTTTATTTTTTTACATGTAAAAAGCACAAAGAGAAAGGAACGCGTGATTATACATAAAAAAATCTTAAGGTTTAGTGAAGAGGAGAACTCCGTTTTTCAATATCACCGGTGGAGTTAAAATAGGCAGCAGAGAAGTCCCTCAAACCAGTGTCTGCACCTTCAACAGCGCCGAAAGCAGCAGTGCGTAGTTGTCGGTTTTTACTCCCGACTTCATCTGCAGCTCAGTCTCTAAAAGCAGGGCGATGATTTTTTCGTAGCTCTCCTGGTTGAATTTGATGGAGAGTTGTGAGCGCTGCTGTACAATGAACTTTGGCGGTTCATACCCTAAAATAGCTTTTGCCGAGGCGGTGCCGTGAAGTTTAATGTAAATATAGAACATATAGAGTTGGCTCATGAAAGCGCTTAATGCGGTAATAATGCGTATCTCATCTTCACCGCTTTGCAAAATGCGTTCTAAAGGTTCTTTGAAATCTTGCCGGTTCAGGAGTGCCGCAATGAGCTGTTCAATGGTCACCTCTGCCATGCCGTAAACCAGTTCGTCTATCTCTTTGGAGGTAATGGGTATTTGTAAAATGGCCAGTTTGTTCAGCTCGTTGCATGCCAGGGCAATATCACCGTTTTGGCTGGAGAGCAGGTGTTGAATGCTGTAGTGGTCAAGTTGTGCACCCCGTCGTTGCGCCTCCTCTTTGACAATGCTAATGGCCTCGCCTGCAAAAGGGTTGTACAGACGTACAAAATCGCCGCCCGCTTTTTTGGTAAACGCCTTGTTGGAGGTTTTGTAGTCTTCACCGTAATAGCCGTAAAGAAAAATATTGTCACGATTTTTTTGACACAGTGCAATGAGTTTGTCCAGATCGGCTTTGGGTACTTTTTTACTGCTTTTAATGACTAAAAGATTCTTTCCGCCAAAGAGTGAGCCCTGCGAGAGGTGTGCTTTTGCCGTTTCAAAATGGTACTCATCGTGGTACATTTTGAGCATGTTGGCATCAGCAACATCACAGAGCATGGCAATATAGCGGTCAATGAGAAAATGACTCTCTCCAAAGAGCATGAAAGCATTGGGAAGCTTGTGTGAGGCAATGGCGGCATCAAGTTCTTTGCGGTTACGCATGGTGCGGCGCCTTTTGGACGAGCGCAGCGTAGATCTTTGCCGTAAGCAGATCGACACGCTCAATGGTTACCGTGACTTCATCAAACAGCATGAGAGGAAGTGACGTAGCGCTCAGGTAGAGTTTGGCACCGACAATGCTGTCATGCAGTTCAGCGGTCAGTTCCGGCTCGGTAGCGTGAATGCGGGCATGAAAACTCTCGCCAACGTGCTGCTGTGCCCAGCGCGCAAATTTACGCTGTTTAAACTCCACCTCAATACTTGATGCTTCACGCTCCTTTTCACTAATGGCAATACAGAGTGATTCAATGTTGCGCAATACGTAAGCCGCCTCCTCTTTGTCATTGGAGGCAACGGCTTTGAGCAGTCGGTGTACCACAAGGTCGGAGTAGCGGCGAATGGGCGAGGTAAAGTGAGTATAGCGTTCAAATCCGAGCCCAAAGTGACCCATGTTCTCCGGTGCGTAGCGCGCTTGCATCTGTGCCCGAATAATGAGCGTATCAACCTCGCTCTCTATGCCGCGCAGTGCGGCCTGCTCTTGAATAGCGACAATGGTATCGTGCACCGACTCTTGGGGTTCAACAAAAATACCGATGCCCGCAAGCTCCTGGTAGAGATGTTGCAGTTTACTTTGACTCGGCGGTTCGTGAATACGAAATACCCCGCGATCGTACCGCTGTGCGGCAGCTTTGTTGGCAAGCAGCATACAGTCCTCAATAAGTGCGTGTGACGGGGTCTCTTCGGCATATTGGGTATTTTGGAGGTTCTGCTCTTCATCAAGTACCATGACCAGATCGTGCGAGCGAAAGTCAAAACCGCGCTGCATCCGATTTTTTTTGAGCCGATCCGTCACTCTTTTCAGATCTCGCAGCAATGTAAAAAGTGTCGCTTCCAATTTACATGTAGATTGCAGGGTTCCTTCAAAGAGCTGATCGACCTCTTCATAGGTAAAACGACGATGTGAATGGATGATGGCTTCATACAGTTCGGTTTTAAGAACCCTGAGGTTTTCTTTGTTAAGATGAATCTCAAAAACGTACGCCAGACGGTCAACATGCGGCTGAAGCGAACAGAGGGTTTCGCTGAGCTGTCGCGGCAACATGGGAATGGAGCGGTGTGGCAGATAGATGGAAAAACTGCGGTACATTGCCTCGGCATCGATGGCACCAAACGGAGTGACGTAACTGCTGACATCGGCAATAGCAACATATAAAATATGCTTGTTCTCATTCCAGCAGACGGCATCGTCAAAATCTTTTGCCGTAACGGGGTCAATGGTGCAAAAAAGAAGCTCTCGTAAATCACGGCGGTCAGGATATTTTCCGGCATCGACCTCATGACTAAAAGATTGCGCAAGTGCGAGAACATCGTGCTCAAATGCATCATGTTTGTTGTAGCGCGCCAAGACGATCTTCTCATCGACTTTGGGGTCGTCGATAGTGCCCAGTACCGACGTAATACTTTGAGTGACATTGCTAATACTGACCAGGGTGCCGATCTCATAAGTGTTCAATACTTCAGCAGAGACGGCAATACCGGCGGGGTGTCCTGTTTTAATGTCGCTTAGACGGCGTTCTCCCTTATTTTCTTGAACAATGGCAATAGAGTAACACTCCTCACGTCCGACAATGGCGACAACCTTGGCACTGGGCGCACCCCGTTTTCCTAAAAGGCGTTTGACAATAACCAAGTCGCCGTTTTGCGCATCAAGACGATCGGGTGCATCAATGAAAAGATCCCGTGTATTGTGTGCAACAGCTTGCAGGTAGGCAATACCGTTTTGCATCAGGGCAATGGTTCCGGCACGATATTTGGAAGAGATACGATAGACCCCCTCTTTGAACAGAACTATATGCTGTGCCGCAAGATCTTGTATTGCTGTGCGCTCCTCATGGTTAAGGTCAATATCGTGAACACCCAAAGAGAGGCGAATGAGAAGTGCTTTGGTCATTATTGAAATTTGTCCAGCGCTTTTAGGAAATGGGGCATATTGAGTTGGTATTGTGTCACTAGCGTTTTGGCTTCGGCAAAACTTTTTTCAGTAATAAGTCCGTTGTAGGGAATCAAGGTATGGACACACTGTAAAATTTGAGCCGTTTTGATGTCACACTTACTAGCGTGCAGTGGATTATCCATATAGCGGAGGGTGCAGACGAGTCGATCATCGAGTGACCAGCTGTCAAAAACTTCAGCGCTCAGAGCTACGGCGGTCGTGTCACAAAACTCCCGTTCAATGGTTGCTATGTCAATGGTGGAGAGCAGAGCCTTTTTAAAAGGAGCGACAATGTTGTATTCAATGAGATATTGCGATATCAGTACCTGCCCCAGATTGGCTAAAAATGCTGCCGGAGAGAGTACGTCAAACAGAGACGGTTCATGCCTTAAGTACCACGACGTCGTAAATGCATGGTGCCTGTTTGATGTCAAAGCGAAGTGTTTGGAGGTAATGCCGTAGGCATCCAAATTGAAATTGAAATTTTCTCGAATGTAAACAGAGAGAACAAAACCGCGAATGGTACCGATGCCAAAAAGAGAGATGGCACCTTCTAGTGTTTTGATCTCACGAGAAAATCCATAGAGCGGAGCATTGGCGGCTTTGAGAATTTCCGAGCATACCAGAGGATCTGTATGTAATATATCGGCAATCTCTTTGTAAGTTGCATCCTCATTTTTTGCCAGTCGTTCTATCTGCATCACGGACTCAGGCAGGGGCGGAATATTGTTAATGACAGTCTGAAAAAAGTTCTTCATGTATCGTTCATCACTTCAAGTTTTTCACATATTGTATCCATTTTGTCTTTATCAATCTATTTATGTTAATATAATTGTCCAAAAAAAATTATATTTAGGTTAGGAAGTATGATGCAGACAGATGCAATTTTAAATCAGTTAGGCTATATGCCCAATGAGGCATTGACAGGACAAGTGGCACGTATTATTGACAATACCCAAGGCTTCGATAAGATCGGAAAACATATTGTTGATCTGCATAAGGCGTTGAAAATAGAAAATTCGTATGTAGCCATGTCCAATTCCAATGACTACTTTAAAATTAAAATTGAGTCTCCCAGTGATGCATTAAAAGCGGCGGCATTGGAAAAAATTGAGCATTTTTCAAACAAATACAAGGTAAAACTCCAAAAAGTTGAGGGAAAAGACACCTACTATATTATTGGATTTAACAAGTAGGAACTGTGCTCAACAGCGAACCTATCACCCCTGAGGGCTACGATCTGATTTTAAAAGAGTTTAAATTTTTAAAGGATGTTGAAAAACCTCAGGTCAACCGCGAGAAACAGATTGCTGCCGAGCAGGGTGACCGAAGCGAAAATGCGGAGTATCATGCTGCCAAAGAGAAGCTTCGTCATATTGATAAAAGGCTATTTTACCTCAACGCCATGATTGAGAAACTGCACATTATTGACCCCTCGGAGCTTGACCACAGCCGTGTGAGTTTCGGTTCGACTGTCACCTTATGTGATCTTGAGAGCAATGACGAAACATGCTACACGATTTGCGGCGTATTAGAGAGTGAAAGTGAAAACGGGCTGATCTCCGTACATGCACCGCTTGCTCGCGCTATGTTGGGCAAAGCCGAAGATGATGTTTTTACGATTCGACTGCCTAGGGGTGAGAAAACGTATGAGGTGGTTCGTATAGAGTACGTTCCCATTTTTTCGTTGAAGCAACATATTCGTAATGAAAAAGAGTTTGGCTTTAAGTAGTAGTCTTGTTGGAATGTCAAGATCACAGGCTTTTTACATGTATTTCTATATTCATTTCTGTGTCCTTGAGTATTTGTTATTTTACCCGATTGACACAGATTTTTGAACGGTCCCACCGCGGTTGACATACCTTATCTTAATCCATCTTTTTTAGTGCAGCTTGAACATCTAGTATCCCTTGCCCATGTCTATCTGGGTTATACCCCTTAAAGCGTCTATTTGCACTTTTCTTTAAGATACTAACCAAATCTTTTGTAGTGAATCCAAGATTTTTTTCTCTATTTTTCTGCTCCATCAAAGCCAAAGCTCCTGCTATCATCGGTGCACCCATCGAGTGTCCTGTGAAGCTTTGATAATACCCCTCATCAATCTTTACAAGTGGCATCTGTGGTTCTCTTACTTTTTGGGTGATTGTTGAGAGTACATCTCGTGATGGTACCAAAATACAATACTCTTTGGCAGTTTTTCCACAATCGTTGATGATATTTTCCCACTCAGCATTTTTAATCGCCTCTTTTCTCTGTGTCAGGTTCATGTCTTCGAGTCCTTTAGGGCTGATAAGAACAGCTGAAATCCACAAATCTTTATCAACTTTGTCACTGATAGTTGGCATGGCATTTAAGATAGAAGTCTCCTCAAAGACATTGTTGCTCTCTGTAATGATATAGACACCACCAGCCTGTTGATAGGCACTCACGCTCTCTTCGATGCTTTTCCACTCTTTTGATTTAGGAAGAAGTATGCCTAAGAGTGTCGTGATGGCATCATCACCATCTATACCTTTGAGCATCTCTTTGAGTCTGGCTTTGTCGCTTGCATTTTTGAATGAGAAGAGATTTGACGCTACAAAACTATCATAGCTTAAAAGATTGTTTTTCTCCATCATGCCTTGTATCTCAAAGATCTATTTTCCATCAAATTCACCTCCCTCATCAAGCGGGAGATAGGGTGATTCTATGTTGAAACTACCTGTTGTGATATGGCTTTGACCTTTTTGTCTGACATCATCAAGCGAATTGGCAAATGCCGTTAAAAACCTTCCAATATCATCATCAGCATGCTCCCAGCCTTGCAGTTTGAACTTCTCACTACTGTCATAAATCCCAATATCATAAACATCTATGGCAGTGCCACAAGCTACACCCTGCAAACCTTTACCATCACAATTCGCCCCTATCGTTCCTGCGATATGGGTACCATGTCCATCGCCATAGCCCATCTTGTCAAATCCATAAGGTTGGTTTCCTTCTCCCTCCAGGATTTCACCCTTTGTAGCAAAAGCGTTATACTGTTTGTTGATACGACCTTTTAGGTCAGGATGTGAAGCATCTACCTCTTCACCCATGATTGTCACTCGCACACCATCGCCATTTAGATTTTCTATCTCACTTCGGGCATCTCCCATGTTCAATGCACCAAAATACCAAAGTCTTTGATACTCGGGAATTGGCTTGAACTCTTTTGTAATATCTACTGTTTCTGCCAACTCAGGTGTATCGCTACTTCCACCTCCACAACCTATGAGGAGCGAAGCACCTATGGCAACCAAACTCAATTTTATACTATTTTTCATCTTTTTCTCCTACTTTTCTAAAGAGATTGCAGCTATTTTATCATTTTTGATAGAGACTTTGACTTTTGAGCCGATATCAAGCTTGAGATGTCCTTTGACATAGACTGGATAACTCTTTTTGCCTACGATAACACTTAGTCTTGTGTATTCGTCAGCAAAATTTTCCTCATACATTTCAGAGGTGATTGCTCCGCCTAAAATTCCAAGCATATCACTACCCATGCCACCACCAAACTGCTCTCCTACCGTATCGCCTACCACAAAAGCACCAAAATCTTCTAACAAAGAGGATTTTCTCTCATAATCTACAGCTCCAATAGTACCAATCTGAGCCCTCTGCTGTGCGATAGTTGCACTTGTTTTATCAACCGTCGGTACCTTTTCACTACACCCTACTAATCCTAAAATGGATAATGCTATCACTATATTTCTCATATTTGCTCCTCATGTATGTTTGTCTCATAAAGAAGTATATCTAAAAAAAAAATGGTGAAAAAATGAAATAAAATAGATAAAGCGATATACTATTCTTATGGATTATGATTTCTCATGGATTATGATTTTTCAAACCTTACACTACTTTATGTTGAAGATGATATTATCATCAAAGAGCAGGCAGTTTTATATCTAAAAAAGCTCTTTTTAAAAGTTTTTGATGCCTCCAATGGCATCGAGGGACTCTCTTGTATCGAGAATTTTCACCAGATATCATCATCGCCGATATCAAAATGCCCAAGATGGATGGTTTAGAACTTGCCAAAATGATACGAAAAGATGACCTAAAGACACCCATCATCATCACAACCGCCTTTACAGACTGTCAACGGCGGAGTTAAATTCTGCCGTTTTTCGTAAGAAATATTACGAATTGTAACCTTAAAGCAACGCTATTTACTACGATTTTTTATCGATTTTTTTGAATGAAACGGGAGTGTCAAAACAACTGTGTAAATCCAAACAACTAATTTATAGGAAAGCTCTTTAAATACCTTCTTATTTAGCACTTTCATCTATTATTGAATGAATTAATTTTCTTTTTTCTTCTTGCGTTCACTCTTCAAGCGATGGTATTTTTTTAGATTCTGATAAATCTGTTTTTTGATTATCGTTTTTCTTAAATATTTTTTTCAACCAAGCAAACATTACAAGACCTCCAATCGTTTTATCTTATGTAACCATTGAGACAAGGCTTGTTCTTGGAACTTATCGAGAGAAGCGTTGTATTTTGCAGATGCTTGCACTACACCGTAGTCTTTTGAATATTCTACTGCAAAATCTATCTCCTCACATCCCAGTACTTTAAAACCAAAAATCATAACATGGTTAGCACGAACTCTATTCACATATCCTGATAAACAATTGTGTAGAGAGTCACCCCATTCAAAAAGTTCTCTGGCAGATTTTGGAAGAACCGCTATATAATTGTCAATTTCCATTTCATAGCGTTTTACTTCTTGTAAATATGCAAAGCGAACCTGCTGTAAATCACTGTAGCGTTCCTGCTTGTTTATTTCAATTAACTGATCATGAAGCTGCAATAGATTGCTCTTTGGTTTAGCAAACTGACCCAATGTATTGAAATTTTTGGCAAATACAAATTCATTGAGCGTATCCACACCAAACTCAAATGATTCTTTTATAAAAGAGTTGAAAAAATTCACCAAGCTTTTTTCGTTTCTTACCTTTCAAAAGTATTGATATAGCGAGATAAAGTTTACAAGATTAATATTTGAATATAAAGGATATCGAAAACTTTGCATCTTCTTGACAAGCTGGCATAAAATATTTATATCCTGTATGTCACGGGTAAGGTTGTACTCTATTTTCCAAACATATTTTTTAGAATTTTCTATCTGCTGTAGGTAGCTTGTATAGAGCACTTTTTTAATTGATTTTGCTTTTATATTATTACTTACAATCTCAAGCGCCTTGCTTATAGTGATACCTGATTCATTAAAAAACGCTGCATCATCAAAGTGGTAAAATGCAAACTCTTTAAAGTGTCTGTAGCTAAAGAAAAATTTTGCAATCGGCAGTGTTATATTTTGAGGAGTATCTGATGGGATATTAAGTTCTTTTGCATAGAGCGGCAATATATTTTGAAGCTTTTTTGCTAAAGTTGCAAATATTTTCTTATCTGCAGTAATGGTATAGTCATTTATTATTCTGTTTTTATTATCAAATCCGTAACTGTAAACAGGTTCTATCTTATAAAAAACTTTTTGCCGTACATAATCAATTTCATAAGGTACTTTAAATCCATAAGAGATAACTACTTTACTTGGCAATATTGTAATCGCATCATATTCAAATGAAAAGTTGTAATGGTAGCCACTCATAATCTGCATATCTGCAAACTCTTCTACCGCAAATTCTGCCTCAATAATCTCTTTTTTCTCTTCAAACTGACCAAAAAAGTGAAAAGGATGCTCTATCGCATTTTTCGCATCCAAAAAAGTTCTATTGCCGCACTCTTTACAACGGTAATTACTAAACTCTCCTTTATGCCATAGCATTATATGCTCACTGCCACATGAGCAACAAAATACAAAAACATCATACTCCAGCTCCATTGAGCTAAAAAGATGCTGGTAGTGATTAAAATCAAGTTGTAATCTCCATGAGTGCATTTTTTAAACTTTTGTCACATCT
>JAJRVF010000048.1 GCA_024277395.1 Campylobacterales bacterium | reverse complement strand
TACAGAAGAAGCTGGATTACAAAATTAAAATCGAGATGGCACATGGGTTTGATTCACTCAATGTCAGTGTGGCCGGAGCAATTTTAATGGACAGGATGCGATAGATGCAAAAAAATTTAGAATATTTAAAAACCCTTAACATTAACGATATGCACAATACGACACATATATCGATCTCAAGTTTGAAAGCTATTTTAAGCCGTTCCTACGATAAGTTGGAACGGATTCATTTTTCAGGGTTCATCTCTATTTTGGAGCGAGAGTATCAGGTAGATCTATCGGATATCCGATCGGAATATGCAGCGTTTAATCCCAAGCCCGCAGTGCAGCACGCAACGGAAAATGTTTCTGCTATGCGCAATGACACCCCTAAAAAAGAGAGTCAAAAAGGGTGGTTGGTACTGCTGCTTATTATTGTCAGTGTAGCGGCGGCGTTTTTCTTTGTCAATACGTACATACTCGATACTCAAAAATTTTCACTGAACAGTGAGGTTAACAACTCTGAAATCAATGCTGCAAAAGAGACCATGCACAACAATGCTACCGTCAAACCCTATTTGAGCAAAGAGAGTACGGCTGTCTCACATGTTGAAAAACAAGACAAAGTCGCTTCTGCGGCAGTGCAAAGTACTCCCGAGAAGGTTGACGGTGTTGAGGTCATTCAGACGCAACCCCTTGCAGAAGGAGAGATTGTCTCACAAACATCGGGCGTCTCTTATAACGATCAGGTGACTATTATTACGCACAAAAAAGTCTGGATTGGTCTGATTGCATTGCCGAGTATGAAGAAGAAAAACATTGTGACGAGCGATGAAGTTACCATTGACGATACTAAAGATTGGCTTATTGCTTTGGGACACAGTGAAGTCGATGTGCAGCAAGACAGTGAACTGTTAAATTTCAAAGGTGCCAAACCTCTCTATTTTATTTATGAGTACGGTACATTAAGACAAATTGACAAAGCTGAGTTTAAAGAACTCAACCAAGGGAAAATATGGTAAAAACCATTGTGATACTTTCTGCGATGCTTGCATCGCTTTATGGGGAGTCGCCTCTTTTTGAAAAAGTCAGATCACTCGTCGGTGATGCCTCGTATCAAAAAAACCAATCGTACATTAAAATTATATTTTCTCCTGAAAAGTCTTATTACAGCAATGGAAGGGTAGATGTCGTTAAGGTAGCTCAGACGTTAAAAAAAAATGGGCTCTTACAACTTTTTTTTAAAAAACCTCAAGAGCTCGAACTCTCGTTTACGACCAATGGTGAAGCCCTCTATTTTGTTAAAATCCTTGAAGATACGCTTCAAAATATGGGATATTATAACTATCTTCTTGAAGATGCCGCGCTCGATAACAGTGAGTTTGTTTGGAAAATTAAGCTCACTTCAGAGTATATTATGGATCCAGCCGTGTTTAAAAAAGAGCTGAGTAAACACAATGCTTTTTTGGAGAATATCGAACGCCTCTCCGTGACACGGTGGAGATACAGCATTGATATCACCCATGCACGTCTTAATGCCTATGAGCTCAGCAATAACAAAACAGTTAAGCTCAAGCGTTCCCAATATGCGTACTGGCTTGATGTTCGCTACAATAGGGTATTAAATATCAGCAGTTTGAACCGGAATCACTGGTATCCTTATATTGCAATTTATGATAGCCGATTACGACTTTTGGATATAATTAAAAAAGACAAACGCATGAGCCGTATTCGATTTGCACTTCCCAAAGATGCGGCTTATGTGAAACTCGATGATATTTACAGTATGAAAAATATTAAAGACGGACTTCAAATAGAAGCACACTAAAATATGCTAAAATGGCGAAAATTTTTAAGCTAGATAGGTAACACCATGTTTGATGAAATAGAATTTGACCGTATAAAGCGTTTGCCTAAATATGTTTTTGCCGAAGTCAACGACCTGAAAATGTCAGAGCGGCGTATGGGTGCTGATGTCATTGACTTTAGTATGGGCAATCCAGACGGCGATACCCCCGAGCATATTCGAGAAAAACTGGTTGAATCGGCACAGAAGACCAAAACACACGGTTACTCAGCCTCTAAAGGTATCCCCAAGCTATTGATGGCTATTTCAGACTGGTATAAGCGCCGTTATAATGTTGATTTGGATCCTATGACAGAGTGTGTGGCAACCATGGGTTCTAAAGAGGGGTATGCCCATCTTGCCTATGCCATTACCAACCCCGGAGATGTGGCGGTCGTTCCCGATCCAACCTATCCGATTCACTCGTATGCTTTTATTTTAGCGGGCGGCAATGTGCAAAAAATGGAGCTGCCTTTCGATGAAGATTACAACGTCAATGAAGATCAGTTTTTCATTAATCTTGAGCATGCCTTTAAAGACTCTTTTCCCAAGCCGAAGTATGTGGTAGTCAACTTTCCGCACAATCCCTCCACCGCAACGGTAACACCGGAATTTTATGAGCGTCTGGTGGCACTGGCAAAGAGAGAGCGTTTTTATATTATTAGTGATATTGCTTATGGTGATATTACGTTTAACGGCTACAAAACACCTTCGATTATGAGTGTTGAAGGGGCTAAAGATGTGGCGGTCGAGAGTTTTACCCTCTCAAAAAGTTATAACATGGCGGGATGGCGTGTGGGTTTTTTTGTGGGCAATAAAAAGCTGATTGGCGCACTGCAAAAGATTAAATCATGGCTTGATTACGGAATGTTCACACCCATTCAGGTAGCTGCTACGGTGGCACTTAATGGAGATCAACAGTGTGTTAAAGAGATCACAGCTAAATATGACCACCGTCAAGATGTTTTGATTGAAGCGTTTGAACGTGCCGGATGGCATATTCGCCGCAATAAAGCCTCCATGTTTTGTTGGGCGAAAATTCCTGAATGTGCGGCTTATTTAGGTTCACTGGAATTTTCCAAACGTCTGCTGGTTGAGGCACAGGTTGCGGTTGCGCCGGGTATAGGTTTTGGAGATTACGGTGAGGGGTATGTACGTATTGCATTGATTGAAAATGACAAACGTATTCGTCAAGCGGCCAAAAACATTAGACGGTTTTTGCAACAGTTTGAAGAGAAGAGTGAGTCATTATGATTACCGTTGGGGTTATTGGAGTCGGAGTCGTCGGCTCTTCGGTCGTCAAAATTCTTAACGATAATCAAGCAATGATTATGGCACGTTCGGGGAAGCAGATTTGTGTAAAAAGCGGAGTGGTTAAAAATCTCTCCAAAGCGCGTGATGTTGCCATTGCGCTGACAGATGATCCGTACGATATTGTCAATGATCCCGAGATCGACATTGTTGTTGAGCTGATGGGCGGTGTTGAAAAGGCATTTGAAGTGGTGAAAAAAGCGCTTGAAAACGGTAAGGCTGTGGTCACCGCCAACAAAGCTCTTTTGGCTTACCATCGTTATGAACTTCAAGATATTGCCCAAGATATTGCGTTTGAGTATGAGGCATCGGTTGCCGGCGGTATTCCGATCATCAATGCATTGCGGGAGGGACTTTCGGCAAATCATATTGAGTCTATTAAAGGCATTATGAACGGTACATGTAATTACATGCTTACCAAAATGATGGAAGAGGGCGTCGCTTTTGATGTCATTTTAAAAGAGGCTCAGGAGTTGGGTTATGCCGAGGCTGACCCAACGTTTGATATTGGCGGATTTGATGCAGCACACAAACTGCTTATTTTGGCTTCGATTGCTTATGGTATTGATGCCAAACCCGAAGATATTCTTATTGAAGGCATTGAGCAGGTCACTCAAGATGACATTGCTTTTGCCAAAGAGTTCGGCTACAGCATTAAGCTCTTAGGTATTGCGGCACGTTCGGGTGATGAAGTAGAATTACGCGTGCATGCGTGTCTCATCAAGCAAGAAGAGATGATTGCCAAGATTGACGGAGTCATGAACGGGGTCAGTGTTGTCGGAAATTATGTGGGTGAGACGCTCTATTACGGTCCGGGTGCCGGTGGTGATGCTACCGCGAGTGCCATTGTTGCCAATATTATTGATATTGCCCGTTCGGGGAAAAGTGCACCGATGCTAGGATTTAACAAGCCGCTTGAAGGAGCATTGAGGCTCAAAGCCAAAGGTGCTATTGTGTCACGCTATTATTTGCGTATAAAAGTACAGGACAGACCGGGTGTTTTAGCGAAAATTGCTACCATTTTCGGTGCAAACGACATTTCAATTGAGACGATGATACAACCGCCGTGTGAGAATGAATATGCCAACTTGTTGCTCTCAACACATGAAGCACAGGAGTGCAATATGCAGCATGTAATGTCTGAGTTGGAAGTTTTGGACTTTGTTATTGAACGACCGGCGATGATACGAATAGTATAATCGTATCATCATGTTACATTCCCGCGAAGTGCCGGCATAGAATGAGTGTTTTCTTTTTTTTCTTCAACTTGTTTTAACTATTTTTTTTGTAAAATACGCGTCCGCATTGGTGTCTTTGGACATTTATTTGAATGTTTGTACATGTTTTGGTAAATATATACAAGTATTGGTTGTGCTCGAGCAACCTACAAAGACAGGGTGCAGACCATTATATGAAACGGAGTGTACAATGAAAGTACGGGCTTCAGTAAAAAAAATGTGTGATGACTGCAAAGTTGTTAAGCGTAAAGGGATTGTCAGAATTATCTGCAAAAATCCCAAACATAAACAGAGACAAGGATAAGAATGGCACGTATAGCTGGTGTAGACTTACCTAAGAAAAAGCGCGTAGAATACGGTTTGACGTATGTTTACGGAATCGGTCTTCATACCTCACGTCAGATACTTGATGCAACCGGTATTGATTACAGTAAGCGTGTTCATGAATTAAGCGGTGAAGATATTGCAAAAATTACTGCTGAGATTCGTGAATCTCATATGGTAGAGGGTGACTTGCGTAAAAAAGTTGCCATGGATATTAAAGCACTGATGGATCTAGGGTCATACCGTGGTCTTCGTCATCGTCGTGGTCTTCCATGTCGTGGACAAAAAACTAAGACAAATGCGCGTACTCGCAAGGGTAAACGTAAAACTGTCGGCGCAGCGTAAGGAAGTAGAGTATGGCAAAAAGAAAAGCAACTCGTAAAAAAGTCGTTAAAAAGAATATTGCTCGCGGCATTGTGCATATTGCGGCATCGTTTAACAATACACTCGTAACCATTACGGACGAGATGGGTAATATGATCTGCTGGAGTTCAGCCGGCAGTCTTGGGTTCAAAGGTTCTAAAAAATCAACACCGTTTGCAGCACAAGCTGCAGTGGAAGCTGCCGTAGAGAAAGCTCAGGTTCACGGAATCAAAGAGCTTGGAATTAAAGTTCAAGGCCCCGGAAGCGGACGCGAAACTGCAGTGAAAGCTGTTGGTGCTATTGAAGGCATTCGTGTCACTTTTATGAAAGATGTTACCCCACTACCGCATAACGGTTGTCGCGCACCTAAGCGCCGTAGAGTTTAAGGAGATTACTGATGGCAAGATATAGAGGTCCAGTAGAAAAAATCGAAAGAAGATTCGGTGTAAGCCTGAACTTAAAAGGTGAGCGTCGTTTGGCAGGAAAATCTGCTTTGGAAAAACGTCCTTACGGTCCGGGTCAGCATGGTCAGCGTCGTAAAAAAGTTTCGGAGTATGGTTTACAGCTCAATGAGAAGCAAAAAGCGAAGTTTATGTATGGGCTTTCGGAGAAACAGATGCGCGCACTTTTTAAAGAAGGGAAGCGTCGAGACGGAAATACCGGTTTTAATCTTATTACATTGATTGAGCAGCGTTTGGATAATGTTGTGTATCGTATGGGGTTTGCTTCAACGCGTCGTTTTGCACGTCAATTGGTCAATCACGGTCACGTATTGGTCGATGGTAAAAAAGTGGATATTCCCTCATACCGTGTAAAGCCGGGACAAAAAATTGAAATTGCAGAGAAAAGCAAGAAAAATGTTCAGGTATTGCGTGCTATTGAACTAACCAACCAAACAGGTTTGGCACCATGGGTTGATATTGATGCTGAAAAAGTATTTGGTATTTTTACCCGTTTACCTGAACGTGAAGAGGTTGTGATTCCCGTTGAAGAACGTTTAATCGTTGAGCTTTACTCGAAATAATCATAAAAAAAGGGCGTATTAATGAATAAGATTAAAACTTCTCCACTTCTACCTCAAGAGTTTGTTGTTGAACAAATTTGCGAGAATGAAGCAAACATAATAGCTTATCCATTTGAAACGGGTTTTGCGGTATCACTTGCTCACCCGCTTCGCCGTTTTTTATTGAGCAGCTCAGTAGGGTTTGCTCCGATAGCCATTAAAATAGAGGGTGCCAAGCATGAGTTTGACTCGGTGCGCGGTATGCTTGAAGATATTTCAGATTTTATTATTAATTTAAAAGGGATTCGTTTTAAATTAAATGATGATGCTACACAAGCACGGGTATCGTATAGTTTTAGCGGTCCGTGTGAGATTAAAGGGAGCGATCTTGGCAATGATGATATTGAGATCGTCACTCCGGAAGCATTTTTAGCAACCCTTAATGAAGATGCCACGTTAAACTTTGAGATTATTGTCAATAAAGGTATTGGTTATGTGCCCAGCGAAGATATTCGTGATGACATTGAGGAGGGATTTATTGCTCTGGATGCATTTTTTACTCCGGTACGTAATGTAACGTACGAGATTGAAAATGTACTGGTTGAAGACAATCCAAATTTTGAGAAGGTCATTATTAAAATTGTAACAGACGGGCAAATTTCGCCTTTAGACGCATTTCGAAATTCTCTTGAAGTGATGTATGGGCAATTAGCAGTTTTTAACAGTGAGATCAATATTCAAGCACCAAGTACTGTAGAGCGTGTTGAAGAGTCGGCGGAATTGAAACAACTGTTGACCAGTATTGATGAATTAGGATTAAGTGCGCGCAGCTTTAACTGTTTGGATCGATCTAACATTAAGTTTGTCGGTGAAATTACACTGATGAGTCAAAATGATCTTAAAAATGTAAAAAACTTAGGCAAAAAATCTTTTGATGAAATTGTTGAAAAACTTGAAGAGTTTGGATTTGCCGTTGGATCTGATCTGTCAGATGATTTAGTAAGTGCTTTTAAAAAGAAACTAGAAGAGTAAAGAGGAAATATAATGAGACATCGTCATGGTTACCGTAAGTTAGGTCGTACCAGTGCCCATCGTGCCGCACTGCTTAAAAACTTAACAATTGCGTTAATTGAAAATGGAAAAATAGAGACCACTGTGCCCAAAGCCAAAGAGCTGCGCTCTTATGCCGAAAAGCTAATTACTATAGCTCGTACCGGTGAAGCCAATGCCCATAGAGCAGTGTTTGCAGCACTTCAAAGCAAAGAAGCTACCAAAAAACTAATTAATGAAATTGCACCGGCATATAAAGAGCGTAACGGGGGTTATACTCGAATTACACGGACTCGTATTCGTCGTGGCGATGCTACGACAATGGCATTTATTGAATTGGTATAATTTTTAAAGACAGAAGCTTGGCTGCTTTTGTCTTGTGTAAACAAATCGTATTTCGTACGATACTGCTTCTTAATAGATAACTACCCTTTCATTTAATTATTATTCTAAGGATTGATATGTCAGTGGAATTTGGATTTGGAACGTACAGAGTAGTTGATCAAAATCTTGAACATATCCAGGCGTTACGTTTGGCAATTGAGTCCGGTGTTCGTATTTTTGATACCTCATCCAACTATATGAATGGTGCATCCGAACGCGCTATTGCCAGAGTGCTTTCACAACTGAATGCATCGCAAGACGTTGAAATTATAAGTAAGTTCGGCTATATTCAAGGTACGTTACTCGAGCAAATCAAAGCCGATAATCCTTTTAAAGAGGTTGTTGAATATAGTGATAACTGTTATCATTGTATTGAACCCGCATTCATGCGTGAGCAGCTGAGCCAGTCACTGCAACGGCTTCAGCGGGATACTTTAGAGTGTTATCTGCTGCATAATCCAGAATATTACATGTATGATGCACTCAATAATGCAGTGTCGGTAGAGGCGGCTCGCGATACGATGCTGCAGCGTATCTACACTGTTTTTGTTGCACTGGAGCAGGAAGTTGCCGGAGGTCGTATTAAACATTACGGTATTAGCTCCAACAGTTTTGCAAAATCATCAGAGGAACCGGACTTTTTACCTTATGAAAATTTGATTCTTTTAGCACGTAAGGCGGCCGAAGAATCGGGGAATACACAGCACCATTTCAGTACTATTGAGCTACCGATTAATCTTTTGGAGCAAGAGGGGCTCAAATGTGCTTCTTGGGCAAAAAAACAGGGCTTGCGTGTTATTGCCAACCGAGTTCTCAATGCACAAAAAGAGGGGCTAATGTTCCGTCTCGCCGATTATGATGAGCCGCATAAATACGATTATTGTCTAAACACTGTTTTGGAGCTATGTGAACATAAGAGTTTACAACCTATTTACAATATTATTAAACAATTAGATTGTAACCGTCATCAGTTTGGGTGGATTGGGGAATATGATGCATTTGTATATACTCAAGTGATTCCACACCTTCACAAAAGTATGTCCGTACTAGAAGGTGATGATCAGGCGGCGCTTATTGACAGTATTAACCTCTTTTTAGAGCAACTCAAAAAGATGGTGGCACATGAGTGCTCGCAAAAAACACGTTTGCAGCTTCAAAAGGTATTGGGTTCATGCGAAGCACGCCTCTTGCAACACTGTGCTATTGATTTTTTAGTAAAGAGTCAAAAGGTCGATGTTATTTTGGTGGGAATGCGAAAACCCAGTTATGTCGCTGATATTACAGCAATAAATTTATAACGGGTTAAGTAGATTTGTTCTATTTTATGTTATATATTTTAGTAAGGCTTAATAATGATTCCTTTTACCGATGAAGAATTGATGGCACCAGTAAGTGACGTTATCGACAAGCTTCGCCCTTCCCTGGCCTTAGACGGAGGGGATATTGACTTTCTTGCCGTAAAAAACGGTGTGGTATATGTTCAGCTTAAAGGGGCGTGTATTGGTTGTGCCAGCAGTGGTACAACTTTGAAATATGGAGTTGAGCGACAGCTTCGTATGGATATTCATCCTGAACTTACGGTGATCAATGTACCGCAGGGGATGGAGAATCAATTAGAAAATTTATAAATTTCAATGGAGGCAAGTTATGCAGACAATTAATAAATATAAGACTCTTGCCATAGCAAATGAGAGCTTTTCAAAAGCAGAATATGAAAAAGCGTTACGGAATTATGCTTTGGTACTTAAAGATTATCCCAACACCAAAGAGGCCTATAACGGTGCCATTCTTTCAGAGATGGCAATGAGTGGTGAAGATGGTGCTGAGGCGCTGTTTGATTATTATGTGGTCTTGCAAGAGGAGAATAAAGAGGAGGCTGACATTATTATCTCTGAAATTCTTGAAAGTATGGACGGTACCCTAGATCAGCTCGGACAGCTTTTTGCTGAACCGTTGAAGCAGCGTTTGGAATTTGAAGACGGTATTCTTTATCATGAATTTAAAGCGTTGGTAGAAAAAGAAGGTGACTTTAAGCGTATATTTGAAAATATTATGTTTTCAACACGTGTGATCATCAGCGAAAAAGAAGATTTTATTGATTTTTTAAAAGATTTGGTAACTTATGACTTTAAAGAGATGGCATTAACCTATTTAGAGAGTGCATTGGCGGTTTATCCCAATAATGATGACTTGCGTTCTTTGGTTAAAAAATTAGCCCAAGGCGGTGTGGGTGAAAATTGAGCTGCCTGACCAAAAATTTCGTTATGTAACGGAGAATTCCAAGGCATGTCACGGTGAAACGGCATTTGTACTGACAGCACAAAACAGCAAGTATTTAGATGATGCCAAAGCACATCGCCCGCACTCAATTATTAAGGCAGAGGCACTCACCTCTGTGTTTGGGCTGGAGCATATTAAAATTATCGGTATTACCGGAACCAATGGAAAAACCAGCACGGCCAGTGCGATCTACTCAATGCTTCTTGACTTGGACTACAAAGCGGCCATGCAGGGAACGCGCGGTTTTTTTATGAATGATGCGATCATTGAAGGCAAGACGCTGACGACACCTTCCGTATTAAATACCTACCGTCATATATATCAGGCCGTAACCAATGAATGTGACTATTTTGTTATGGAAGTCAGCTCTCACGCAATTGCTCAAGAGCGTATTGAAGGGATTCCTTTCGCACTAAAAATCTTGACCAATATTACTCAAGACCATCTGGATTATCACAATGATTTAGAGAGCTACATTGCCGTAAAGAACAGCTTTTTTCAAGATGAAGGAGTTAAACTCATTAATAAAGATGAGCCCAAGGCGGTATTTAATATTAAAAATACCTACACCTACGGCATTGAGAACCCGGCATCTTATAAAATTATGGCATATACGCTCAATGACGGTATTAGCGCTATTTTGCAACATTTCAATCAGGTAGGACCGATTCATTCACCATTATACGGTTTTTTTAACCTTTACAACATTACGGCGGCTGTAGGTGCGGTACATCTGCTTACGAAACGCTCGCTAGAAGAGATCTGTGACGCGGTTGAAAACTTTGCCGGTGTGAGCGGTCGTATGGAGGTGGTGAGTCATGAGCCGCCGGTTCTGGTTGATTTTGCACATACGCCTGACGGTATGCAGCAGGTACTCAACTCACTTAAAGAGAAGGATCTGCTGGTTGTGTTTGGAGCCGGAGGCGATCGAGACCGATCAAAGCGTCCTTTAATGGGGCGTATTGCCGCAACATTGGCCAAACGGGTTTATGTGACCAGTGATAACCCAAGAACGGAAGATCCTGATAGAATTGTAGCTGAGATCCTTGAGGGGATTGAAGATCAAAGCATGGTGCATGTTGATCTCAATCGCCGCGCTGCCATTGCCAAAGCTTTAGAAGAACAGCAAGAGGGTGATGTGGTCGTGATTTTGGGTAAGGGTGATGAGACGCACCAAATAATTTATGACAAAAAATTTCCTTTCGATGACCGAGAGGTTGTTCGGGAACTTATAGATAAAAGGAGACAGTATGGCAGACGTACCTGAAGATATAGGGTGTAATAATCTAGAGTGCATTAAAAAAGATGAATGTAAACGTAATCTGATTGCTCGAGAGGGACGCGCAAGAGAGGTAAAAACGTTTAGCGGTACGCCGCAAAAAGGGTGTGGGAAATTTCTACCCATCAATGCATAAACCCGTACATACAAACCTCTTGCGATGGTATGAGCAGTATGGTCGCCACAATCTTCCGTGGCGACACAGCCGTGATTCCTACACCATCTGGATTAGCGAAATTATGTTACAGCAGACGCAAGTAACAACCGTTCTTGAGCGCTTCTACACTCCGTTTCTTCAGCAATTTCCCACGTTGCGTGATTTGGCTGCTGCTACAGAAGAGGAAGTACTCAAGCAGTGGGAGGGTCTTGGCTACTATACCCGTGCGCGAAATGTGTATAAAACGGCACAGTTGGTAGAACACGCCCTGCCACAAAGTATACATGAATTAATACAACTGCCCGGCATCGGCAAGAGTACCGCTCATGCGATTGCTGCTTTTGCCTACCGTACCCCCGTCCCCATTTTAGATGCCAACGTCAAGCGAATTTTATATCGGTTTTTTGGGAAGAAAAAAGCATCCGAGAGAGAACTGTGGGCGTTGGCGTATCGACTTTTTGATGATGAGCATCCTTTTGAATATAATCAGGCGATGATGGATTTGGGCTCTTTAGTCTGCCGTTCCAAAGAGGCGCTCTGTGTTCACTGCCCCTTTGAGATGCAGTGTCATGCGGCACAGCAGGGGGCACCATTGGAGCTTCCTGAGAAAAAAGCGGTAAAATCCGTGCCGATTCGATACAAAGATATTGTTGTATTTACATGTAAAAACCGATATGCCCTCAAACAGCGAAGCGGTCGATTTTTACATGGATTATGGGGATTTTCAGAGTATGAACAAAACAGAGATAACGCAGAAGGTCAGATGCAACAGCTTGGTAGCATTGTGCAAAAATATTCCCACTTTCATCTGTACGCAGATGTCTACATAAGTTATGAGCCTGTTGAAGGACATGAGTACTTGACTTTAGAAGAGATTAACAAATTGCCTTTAAGCAAAGCAGACATTAAAATTGTAAAGATGTTGACTTGATCTTTTATAGTGCTGTATTTGCTTAAAAATATAATCTACTTTAAAATAAAGACTTTTTTAGTCTGAATTTTGATATAATCTCGCAAAAAATTTCGTAAATGAAATCATGGAGAAAATTATGGGTATACCTCAACCGGCTTTTTATATCTTTAAGTGTGAGCAGTCTAATCCCCCGGGAATGCCAAAACCCTCATGCGTTAACCCGCAGACACAAGACCTTTTTCAACATTTAGCACAAATTTTGATGCAAAAAGGTATAATGGGGACAGTGCAACCCATTCGTACTTCGTGTATGAACCGTTGTAATGTCGGACCAATCATGTTGGTAGAACCGGGACATGTTATGTATGCGCAGCTTGATAAAGAGAAGATTTCGCGTATCATTGATGAGCATATTATTGGTGGAAACGTGGTGGAAGAGTACGTGATTGAGAGTGAGTTATGGGATGATGCCATCTCGCCGGAAGATATGATGAAACAGATGGGAAGATAAAACGTTATGACAGTTGAGATGCTTTACAGCAAAATTCACCGTGCTACGGTAACGGATGCAAATCTGAATTATGTTGGTTCTATTACTATTGATGAGGCGCTTTTAGAAGCGTCCAAAATGCGAGTGGGACAGAAAGTAGAAATTTTAAATATTAACAATGGCGAACGCTTCTCTACCTATATTATTTTAGGTGAGCGTGGCAAGCGTGATATCTGCCTCAACGGTGCTGCGGCGCGCAAGGTTCATGTCGGTGACAAAGTCATTATTGTAGCGTATGCGACATATGATGAAAAAGAGCTTGAGGCGTATAAGCCCAAAGTGGTTATTGTTGACGATAACAATGATATTGTCGAAGAGCTTGAAGTGATCTGATGTTTAACAACTTGGGTGATATGGGCAAGATGTTAGAGAGTCTGCAAGAGTCTGCCCAAAAAATGGAGACAGAACTTGCTTCTAAAGAATTTACTGTTAAAACAGGTGGCGGTATGATCAGTGTCACTATTAATGGTAAAGGCGAGGTTTTAGATGTTGAGATTGACGAGAGCCTCTTAGAAGACAAATCTTCATTGCAGATTCTGTTAATTGCTGCAATTAATGATGCCAATAAAATGGTTGAAGACAACAAGAAAAACAGTGCTATGGGAGCTCTCGGCGGTCTGAATCCTTTTACGTAAAATATGTAAAGCTGTTTTAGTATACTTCTATGACACTTTTTATATCTTTTTATAAAAATAATGCTAAAATCCCATCAAAAAATAAGTCGTGGCAGCAATGGAACAGTTTGAACAGTTTTTAAGAACGCATCTTCCCAAAGTTGAGAGTTTTCACCCTCATTACGAAACGGCACTGCATACGATGCTTCTTGCCGGCGGTAAACGATTTCGTCCGGCACTGCTTCTAAGTGTTGTTCGTGCATACAATACACTACTGCTCCCCAATGCATACCATGTTGCATATGCTATTGAATTACTCCATACCTATTCTCTGATTCATGATGATCTTCCTGTGATGGACAATGCCGACCTGCGTCGCGGAGTACCGACACTGCATGTGCAATACAGTGACGTTACTGCCGTACTGGTAGGTGACGCGCTCAATACCTATGCGTTTGAGGTGCTTGCCGAGGCTCCTTTTAGTGATCGCACTCGTGTCAAGCTTATTCGTGAGCTGGCACACAACGGAGGATTGCACGGTATGGTGTTGGGGCAGATTATTGATTGTCATTTTGAGAATCAGCCCCTGTCTTTGAATGAAATTAAATTATTGCACATTAATAAAACTGCCAAACTCATTGCCGCCTCGCTGAAGATGGGTGCAGTGATTGTCGGTGAAGAGATTCTGGCATCACAACTTTACGAGTTTGGAGTCAAGCTGGGTCTGCTCTTTCAGGTGCAAGATGATATCTTAGATGCAACACAAAGTGCTCAGGAGGCAGGTAAGCCGACTAACAACGATGGCGACAAAAACAGTTTTGTTACGCTATTGGGGCTTTCTGAAGCGCTGAATAAAGCCGATAAGCTCGCAGTAGATCTTTTGGAGCAGATGCAGGCCTTTGAAGTACCGCTTCAGCAAGAACTCAATTGGTTGCTAAGAGATTATATAAACCGACATAAGGATTGATTTATGGGAAACGAGATGCGTCAGAAGATGGCAGATACAATACGATTTTTAGCAGCAGATATGATTCAAGCTGCTAATTCAGGGCATCCGGGTGCACCAATGGGATTGGCAGACATTGCTGTAATTTTAAGCGAGCATCTGCGACACAACCCTAAAAATTCCTCATGGTTAAATCGTGACCGTCTGGTTTTTTCCGGCGGTCATGCGACCGGGCTCATCTACTCCCTTTATTATCTCTGGGGGTACGGTTTGGAATTGGATGATCTGAAAGCTTTTCGCAAACTCGACTCCAAAACTCCCGGACATCCGGAGTATGGGCATACCAACGGGGTAGAGATTACCACCGGACCATTAGGACAGGGGGTGGCCAACGGTGTGGGCTTTGCGATGGCAGCAAAG
>JAJRVF010000047.1 GCA_024277395.1 Campylobacterales bacterium | reverse complement strand
GAGAGGGGGACTCTTCATCAATGAGTGCAATTGCCAACAGGCAGAGCATACAGCTGCATCCAAAAAGACAACACAACCATGACCATACACATAAACCACTCCTTAAAAAGTATTGTAGAACAGATCTCATTAATTTAGTATCACGTTTTTATGTTAAAATCCACACTACTATGAATATTGAAGGAGCTTCTGCTTGAAACATCTGTTTATATTACTCACTCTCATCTCATTCGTATTTGCCGAAGATATCTACGAAGATGACCTCAGTGCCCAAGAGGCTTACGCCATGCAAAAAGAGGGCAAAGCGATCATTGTCGATGTGAGAACTACTTTAGAGTACGTCTACACGGGACACGGCGTCGGATTTATCAACATTCCCGCATTTTACTGGACTTATGATCCCAAATCGATCAAAGAGCGGGTAAAAAGTGCCGAATATGAGATCAAAAAAGATCACGTAAAAGATCACAAAAGTTCCCAAAAGCTCTATTATGCCAAAGAGCTGCCTAACAAAAATTTCGTCAGCGAAGTGATGGAGGCGATGAAACTCAAAGGGGTCAATAGTGTTATTTTAGTCTGTCGCAGCGGTCCTCGCTCTATAGCTGCGGCTAATCTTCTTGCCAGAGAAGGCATTAGTGCCTACAACCTTGAAGACGGTTTTATGTTCGGCTGGAAAGAGGAAAAAATGCCGTGGGGCGGCTACTAATGATGTGTGCGTTGCAATAAAACGCCCATCTCTATGTGCTCCGTATAGGGAAACTGATCAAATAGTGCCATTGAGACGACGCTGTACGCCTCACCTAAACGCTCCAGATCGACTAAAAGCGTCTGCGGATTACAGGAGATATAAAGTATCTTGTTGAAACGTGATGCAAAATTACATGTAATTTCATCCATGCCCGAGCGCGGAGGATCAACAAAGAGCGTCTCAAGCTCGTATGTGTCTATCGCAATTTTTTGCATACGCCGAAATGCTCGCACGCCATCTAAAGCTTGTGTAAATTCTTGCGCGCTCATACGCACAAAAGCAATATTCTCCACACCGTTGCGTATCATATTCTCTTCTGCGGCACGAATAGAGTTTTTTGATATCTCTGTTGCCAGAACTTTGGTAAATCGTGATGCCAGAGGAATGGTAAAGTTACCCGCGCCGCAATACAGCTCAAGCAGATCACCGCATCCCTTTTCAAACTGATCCAAGGTCCATGAAAGCATCTTCTCATTGACTTTGGCATTGGGTTGGGTAAAACTGTTTTCAATCTGCTTGAAGCGGTAGGAGCGTCCGTTAACATTCAGCGTCTCCATCACAAAATCTGCTCCAATAATCACTTTTTGTTTGCGGCTGCGCCCAATAATGCTGATACCGAGTACCGAAGCGATCTGTTTGGCACGCTCTCGCCATGCATCATCGAGCTTTTGATGATAAAGAAGGCTCACAACAATCTCACCGCTTTGCGAACTTAAAAAATCGGCACCAAAGAGTTTGTGGCCTATCTTATGCTCATGAATGGCCTGCAAGAGTTTTGGCATTAACGAGGCAATAGGAGCAGCCACCATAGGACAGGCATCAATCAGTACCACCTCTTTGCGCGCGAGTGCATTCATGGCATAATTCATTGTATCACCCACATGCCAAATTTTAAACTCGGCACGAGAACGGTAATGCTCCTGCTCAGAAGCAAACACGGCAATGTCGCCCTTGTAGTACGAGGCAAACTGCTCTTGAATACGCGCTGCTTTCGTATCTAATTGCGCCTCATAACCGTTCTCATAATGACGGCAACTGCCGCATATTCCAAAATATTCACACTCCACTATTGCTCCTCGCCACCGTCGCTATAGGGCAGCTCCAGCGCCTTGACCGTACCGATGGCACTGCCGGCAATCCCTTTAACGGAGCCGTACATGCCAATGGTATTTTCCAAAACCTTCTCTATCTGTTTCTCGCGCTGCTTCCAGATTCGTGCCATTGAGCGCTTTTCACTCTCCAAATCATGTTTCATCGTCGTAAATCCTTCGACAATCGCCTCAATCTGCATACTGAATTCGCTGCTGGTCAAATAACTGTAGAGCATGCTCATTTTATCGGCACGATTCTCATCACTTTTTTTGACGTGATTGATCTTGATAATACTCTCTCGCAATACAGCGCTCAAGCCTTTAAACTCCTCATAGGTGCAGACCCAGACCCCCTCAACCAGACCCATTCGTTCCAATTCTTTGGGCAACACCTGTGTCACCAATACGCCGACATCGACCTTTTTGTCTCTCATATCTTTTTTAAACTTCTCAATCCATGAGCGCTGAAACTCTTTGGTGCGTTTGCTCTCATAGTAGATTTTGCCGCAGTGTTGTATCTCTCGTGTATGTACTACCTGAATGCAGTCACCCCCGCGGGCACCTTTTTTGATCTCCTCGATCATATCAAAGGGATACTTGTCTGCCAAGTACTCTTCTATGGCAAGCTCTTGCACTTCACCTTGAAGCTGCATACTCCCCTGCTCTGCCTTGCGTTGCGCTATTTGAAGCTGTTCTTGCAGCTGCTTTAACTGCTCCTCTTTCTGCCGAAACTTCAACTCAGTGCTCTCATCCAGAGCTTTTTGGATCTTCAATCTCTCCTCTTGGAGACGTTGGGTCAATACCACCTCTGCATCGGCTCTGATTGTTGACTCCATCTCCTCCTTCTCACGCTTTAGCTTCTCTATTTCAGCCCTGCTTTTATTGAGTTCTTTCACCTGAGCAGATTTTGCTTCAAGCTCTCTTTTTAAAAGCTCCATGGAAGCACTCTGCTCAGCTTCAATCTCTTTTTTCAGCTGCTGTTGCAGCTGCTGTTTCTCGATTTTAAGGCGCTGTTGCGTCGCCTCTTTCAGCGCTTCGTCAAAGCGCTCTTGCTGCTGTTTTATACGCACTTCTTTTACATGTAAATCTTCAAAAGCCCGTTTGTACTCTTTACGTTTTTGCTCCACTTCGTCTTGAAGCTGTCTCTGTTCGGCACGATTTTTAGCTTGCAGCTCGGCTTCAAGCTGATGGTACAAGATGGCATTGACATCAATCTCACTGTGACAATGAGGGCAAACAATAGTTGTCTTCGACGGCATTACAAACTCTTTTTATAGTAAATATGGAGTATATTACTGCAAATTTCCTTGTTAACGGCAAAAAAAGGCACAATACCCCTGTTGCGGCTACTTAATCGAGGCAATCAAGTTTCCAATAAGCAAATTCCAGCCGTCAATAAGCACAAACACCAGTATCTTAAACGGCAGTGAGATCATTACCGGCGGAAGCATCATCATACCCATAGACATCAAAATAGAAGCAACCACCATATCGATGACCAAAAAAGGTAAAAAAAGCAAAAAACCGATCTCAAATGCCGTCTTGAGCTCGCTGATAATAAAGGCCGGAATAATCACCGTTAACGGCACGTCGTCAATACTTTTCGGATTATCAATTTCACGAATACGAAAAAAGAGTGCCAAATCTTTTTCGCGGGTATTGCGTATCATAAAATCTTTAAACGGTTCTGCTGTTTTGGTAAAAGCCTCTTCGTAACTGATCTGCTCTTTCATATAGGGTTCAATACCGTTAACGTAAGCTTTTTTTCCTATAGGCTCCATAACAAAAACTGTCAGAATCAGCGCCAGCATCACCAACAGTTGCGTCGGCGGTACCTGCTGTGTCCCGAGTGCCTGACGTAAAAAGCCAAAAACAATAACGAAACGGGTGAAGGTTGTCATGACCAGCACCAGACTCGGCGCCAAAAAAAGAATGGTCAACAGCATCAACACATTGAGCGAGCTCACCAACTGTTCTGGAGAATCCGGTGCCGAAAGCGAAAAATTCATCGTCGGTACGGCAGCCGTCTCGGCAAAAAGCGTAGCACTGAAAACCAAGAACAGAAGAAAAAAACGCATTTTTATTGTGTCACCGATTTATCTAAAACCGTCTGCTTGGTTGCTGCCTCGTCGTTATTATCCATACCTGCAAAGTGCAACTCGACCCGTCGGTTGCGTTCACGCCCTTTTTTCGTTGCATTCGTTGCAAGCGGACGGTACATCGCAAATGCAGCTGCATGAATACGCTCCGGCGGAACTCCGTCAAGCAAAAGCTCTTTTAAAACCGCAATGGCCCGCGCACCGGAGAGTTCCCAATTGTCTTTGTAGGGACTGTCATCGCCAGGCGGTACGTTGTCGGTATGGCCGCGTACACTCACTTCAACTTTATTGGGAAGCTGATCAACAATAAGAGCAATACGCTTCAAAAACAATAAAGCATCTTCGTTCTCAATTTTTGCACTGCCGGGTTTAAACAGCAGTGCCGAAGGGAGCTGAATGACAAAGCCGTCCTGTGCCTCTTCAATGGCGATGGAAGGGCCATGCCCTTTTTCCATCATCTCATTGGCATCCATGATGGCCTGCGCCAGCTTGTTAACCTGCTCTGAAGTCTCGTCTTGTGTCTCAATAGGAGTCGATTCCTGAATGCGCTGTTTGGAAATCTCGGTCTTGGTGCCACCCTCTAAAACGCTCATGGCACCGGCAAGAGAGCCGATGGCTTCAGAAACTTTTTTGGCATCCATGCTTGACATTGAAAGCAAGAGTACAAAGAAGCAGAGTAGCAGGCTCATTAAGTCTCCAAATGCCGCCAACCATGCCGGTAGGCATTTTTCGCATTCGGGACACTTCTTTTTACCCATCTCTTTAACGCCTAATCAAACTGGCTGACGCGGTCGTTCGGTGCAAGGAACGAAAGCAGTTTGGCTTCAAGCGTTCGAGGATTGTCTCCGGCCTGAATGTACATAATGCCCTCTAAAATCATCTCTTTGATGGTACCCTCTTCATCGTTGCGTATGTTTAAAATATTGGCAACGGGCGTACCAAAAATATTACCGATCATTGCACCGTACATTGTTGTAAGAAGTGCTACTGCCATTGAAGGGCCGATTGCCGAAGGATCAGCCATATTCAAAAGCATCGCCACCAGACCAATAAGCGTACCGACCATTCCCATGGCACCGGCAAGTCCCGCCCACTGATCAAAAATAGATGCATGCACTTTATGGCGACTGCTGGTCTGTTCCATCTTAATCTCCAAAAGCTCTCGAATAGTATCGGGCTCATTCCCGTCAACCGCCATAGAGAGCCCTTTTTTCAGAAATTCGTTCTCTTCGGTATTGGCCGCAGCTTCTAAAGATAAAATTCCGTCACGTCGTGCCTGTGTCGCATACTCGACCAGTTTTTTTATCAGCTCGGACGCATCAACTTGAGGCGGTTTTATTGCCACCATAAAAACTTTGACGAACTGCTTCATCTGCTCGGGTTTAAACGAGATCATCAAAGCGCCAATTGAGCCGCCAATAACAATTAATACCGAAGGAATATCAATGTATGCTCCAATACCGACACCCATAGCCATCGCACCAAAAAGCAGTGCTAAGATCAACACCATACCTATGACGGTACCTAAATCCATTCAAAACACCTCTAAAAAAAATCTACATGTAAATCGGCATTATCATAGCACAAATAAAATTAAGTAATATGGTGAATTAATATTTTTATGGGTATTTTTTAGACAATTGGAAGTTAGATTAAAAATAATTGGGTAAAATTTCAATAAAAAAAATAAAGTGTTTAAAAATGACCTCTCTCTCTATTGTAATACTCGCTGCCGGAAAAGGCAGCCGCATGAAATCCGACAAAGCAAAGGTTCTGCATGACATATCGGGAAAGCCGATGCTCTACCACATCATCAAAGAGTCCCAAAAACTCAGTAACGATATTACCGTCGTCGTAGCACATCAAAAAGAGCGTGTGATTGAATCCATGCAGCACTATTTTGACAACATTGCCTTCGTCGTCCAAGATGCCGACAACTTTCCGGGTACCGGCGGTGCTTTAAAAAACGTGCGTGTCAAACATGAGAAACTCTTGGTGCTCAACGGTGATATGCCGCTCATTACCGCCACGTCACTGCAGGGATTTTTAGAAAATGATGCTGACATTATTATGTCTATTTTTGATCTGAAAGATCCCTCAGGCTACGGTCGTGTTGTCATCTCGGACAGCGGTGTTGAACGCATTGTCGAAGACAAAGATGCCAGTGAGGCAGAGAAAAAAATTACCCATGTCAATGCCGGAATTTACGCCTTTAAAAAAGAGATTTTAGAGACCTATGTACCGCAAATTGACAATAACAACGCGCAAGAGGAGTACTACCTGACCGACATTATCGCTTTGGCCAACCGTGACCAACGTTCCATTAGTCCGCTCTTGATTGATGAAGAACATTTTATGGGCGTCAACTCCAAAGCCGATCTCGCACAGGCTGAAAGTATCATGCAGCAACGCATTAAAGAGTACTGGATGCGCCAAGGGGTGATCATGCAGTTGCCCGAGAGTATCTACATTGAAGAGGGGGTTACTTTTGAAGGAGAGTCCCTCCTTGAAAACGGCGTGCGACTTACGGGAAACAGCCACATTGTCACCTCCCACATTAAAGCACACAGCGTAATTGAGCAGAGCAGTATTGTCAACTCCAGCGTCGGTCCTTTGGCACATGTCCGACCACAGTCGAAACTCAACAATACCCACATCGGAAATTTTGTTGAAGTCAAAAAATCGACTCTTAACGGTGTGAAGGCCGGTCACTTAAGCTACCTAGGTGATACCATAGCCGATGAGGGTACCAACATCGGTGCGGGTGTTATTACATGTAATTATGACGGTAAAAAGAAGTATCAGACCGTCATCGGCAAAAATGTCTTTATTGGGAGTGATTCGCAGCTGGTCGCACCCGTAGAGATTGAAGATGATGTCCTTATTGCCGCAGGTACGACCGTCTCATGTGCCAAAGTCAACAAAGGTTCGCTTGCAATTGACCGCACGCCAATGAAACAAGTTGAAAATTTCTTCTATAAATTTTTCGGCACCAAGTGACATGTCATGATGATCCCTCCCGATCTCCTTCAGGGTAAACGCCTTCTCATTGGAGTAACCGGTTCAATTGCCGCCTACAAAACACTCGATCTGGTACGCCTGTTCATTAAAGCGGGAGCCGAGGTCAAAGTGGTCATGAGCGGTGCGGCCGCAAAATTTGTCACGCCGCTCAGTTTTGAGGCACTCAGCCGAAATGCAGTCCTTGATGAGCAGAGTGAATCTTGGAGCAGTAATCACAACCACATTAAAGCAGTTGAGTGGGCCGACCTGTTTGTTATTGCACCGTGCAGCGCCAATACCATTGGCAAACTCTCCAACGCCATTGCCGATAATTTACTGCTACAGTGTGCCCTTGCCGACCCCAAAATCAAACTCATTGCCCCTTCTGCCAACACGCAGATGCTCGAAAACCCCTTTACCAAAGCCAACCTCAAGATGCTCGCTCTTGCCAATTATGAGATTGTACCGACGCAGGTAAAAGAGTTGGCATGCCAAACCACGGGTGACGGCGCTATGGCAGAACCGTTAGATATTTTCTACCATGGAGCACGGATTCTGCTGCAAGAGTCCTACTGGAAACAGCGTCGCGTTGTTGTTACCGGCGGCGGCACCATAGAAAAAATTGACGATGTGCGCTACATCAGCAACTTCTCCAGCGGGAAAATGGCATCGGCACTGGCTGCCGCACTCTACCTAAAAGGTGCTGACGTCAACCTCATTGCCACCCGCTTTGAACCCAATTTGCCACGCGCACTCCACAAAATACATGTAGGTGACAGTGCCGAGATGCTAGAGTATCTCACTGACTCTATCCGCATCGCTAAGAAAGGGATTTTAAGCAAAGCATCGCTCATGAATGAAGAACAAATTCATCTCATTCAAAAAGAGCCCTACCTCTTTATGGCGGCGGCCGTAAGTGATTACGTTCCGCGTTTTCCGCAGCAAGGCAAGATGAAAAAAGCCCTCTTGGGCAAACACTACGCACTTGAGCTCAGCGAGAACACAGATCTGTTACGCACCGTTGACAAAGAGGGTATTGTAACCGTCGCTTTTAAAGCCGAAATGGATGCCGAACATGCCTATGAACATGCCAAAGCCCTCTTGCACAGCAAGCATGTTGATGCCGTCTGTCTCAATATATTGCAAAACTCCAAGAGTTTCGGACGTGATGAGAATGCACTGACCCTTATAACCCAAGAGAAAGATATCACACTAAATACCAAAGACAAACTCTCCCTATCCTTGGAGCTTCTGGAGGTGCTTGGTGCCCAATAAAGCAAATCATATTGCCATTATTATGGACGGAAACGGCCGCTGGGCACAAAACCGCGGACGCCAGCGTATTGCCGGTCATGAACGCGGTGCCGAAGTGGTACGCGATATCACAACCTTCTGTTCCGACCACAAAGAGGTCAAACAGCTCACCCTCTACGCTTTCAGTACTGAAAACTCGAAACGTCCGGCACTTGAAGTAGACTTCTTAATGAAACTTCTGGGCAAATATCTTAAAAGAGAGTTGCCGTTCTATTTAAATAACAACGTTAAATTCAAAGCTATTGGCGATATTAGTAAATTTTCCAAGAAACTTCAAAAAATTATTGTCACTACCGAACAAGAGACAAAATCCTGTACGGGTCTCACCCAGTCTCTGGCGCTCAACTACGGCTCACGCAATGAACTCATGCGCGCTGTAAACCGTATTGACAAGCCTTGCAGCGAAGTAAAAGAAGCAGACATTGCCGCAGCACTTGATTGCAAAAAAGATGTTGATTTATTGATTCGTACCGGTGGTGACCATCGTCTCTCCAACTATCTTTTATGGCAAGCGGCTTATGCAGAACTGTTTTTTACCGATACTTTATGGCCGGATTTTACTTCCGGTGAATTAGAGAGTATAATTAGCGACTTCAAAACCATTGAACGTCGCTTCGGAGGAGTAAAGTAGTGGAATTTATTTTTATTTTTATCTTGGGTGCGCTGATCGGCTCATTTTTAAATGTTTTAATTGTACGCATCCCAAAAGATGAAAATATCGCTTTTCCCGCATCACACTGTGTATCATGCAAGACTCCGCTCAAGCCGTGGCACAACATTCCCATTGTCTCGTGGCTCGTCCTAAAAGGCAAATGTGCTTTTTGTCAAACCAAAATCTCGCCGCAGTACCCTGTTGTCGAACTGCTAAGCGGCATTATTTTTCTTGCTGTTTTTTTAAAGATGGGTATTGCCGTTCCCACACTCGGCATTGCCCTCGCCTTTTTAATGCTGCTTACACTCAGTGTTATTGACTTTTACTATAAAATGGTACCTGACAGTCTCAACTTGTTTGCATTAACACTTGCAGTCGTCAGTGTCTTTTCACTCGATATGCTGCTCGAACATGCCGTCAATGCCCTGCTCTTTGCCGGAGCCTTCTCTTTGTTACGGTTTTACATCTCCTACATTATCAAACAGGAAGCCATGGGAGAAGCCGACATTATGATTGCCGCAACCATGGGAGCTCTTTTAGGCGTCAAACTCACCCTTGTTGCCATCTTTCTCTCTGCCCTGCTCGCGCTGCCGGCAATGATGCTGTTGCGTAATGAAACTGATGAGAGCAAGCAGGTACCGTTTATCCCCTTTTTGGCGATGGCAACGTGGATTGTCTTTATTTTCGATACGCCTGTTATGAACTATCTGGATCGCATGTATGGATAAATTAAAAAGTTACATTCTCAGTAACTTTTCCCTCCTCTTCTTCTCTATTTTTCTGCCGTTGTTTTCCATTGCCTCGGTTGTATTTATCATTAAACTTGCTACCATGACCGCCATCATTCAACTGAGTATTGCCGAGATGCTCAAGCTCTATATTTTTGTACTGCCCGATCTGCTTTTTTACACTCTGCCCATCACTTTTTTCATTGCCGCAACCATGTCGCTGCACAAACTCTCCAGTGACAATGAGATGACTGTTGTTTTTGCTTTAGGTATTCAGCCCTCACAGATTTTAAACATTCTGCTTGTTCCGGCTGTTATTTTGACTGCAACACTCTTTTTTATTGTGCTCATTCTCTTTCCCCATGCCAAAATTCTCTCAACTAATTTTATACAGTACAAGACCAGTGAAGCCAAGTTCAACCTGGGAGCTTCAGAGTTCGGGCACAGCTTTGGTGAGTGGATGCTCTACATCGGCGATGATGACAACAACGGCAACTATCGCGATGTCTTCCTCTTTCACAAAAGTAATGAAGAAGAGATTCTCATCGGTGCCAAAGGAGCCGAGGTCATAAGCGAAAACGGCATTATGAAACTCAAACTGCACTCCGGTGAAGGGTACAGCTATACCGACCACTCGCTCTCACAGATGAACTTTGAGTCCATGATCATTAATGACATGATGAATATGAAACTCAGTAAATATGAAAATCCTATAGAGTTTTGGCTAGCCAAAAACGACTCCGAGCGTATTCAAAATCGTAAACATCGCCGTTTGGCTATGTATATCATCTTGAGTCTCTTTCCCCTTTTAAGCCTTTTTACCGTTATGGGCATCGGCATTGTCAATGCCCGACACCAGCAAGGGCACCTCTATCTCTCTATTTTCATCGCGATCGTGCTCTATTACGGCGCAGCATTAACACTCAATCGACCGTTGGTGTTCTATGCTGTTCCATTAGTAACATTTCTCTGGCTTGGTGTTACCTACTATCTTTACCGCTCTAGAGTCGTGGCACGCTTCTGATGCGCTGTAAAATCACCCTGAGCTATAATGGAGCCTGTTTTATGGGTTCTCAACCGCAAGCAGGTCAGGTGCCGACTGTGTTAGGATCACTCGGCAAAGCACTCCGAGAGCTCAATATTGATACTGAGATTGTTGCATCAGGTCGTACCGACCGTGGTGTTCATGCCACCGCTCAGGTGCTGCATATAGATCTGCCACTCTTTTGGAGTGACTTAACTAAACTCAAACATGCTCTCGCTTGCCAGCTGCCTTCCTCCATACAAATTAAAAAAATCGAAGCCGTAAACAGTGACTTTCATGCCCGATACAGTGCACTTAAACGACGCTACCGTTACATTATGTCCGACCAAACACCCAACCCCTTTGAAGCCGATTTTGTTACCTTTATTCCAAGTGTCAATTTTGAACGTATTCAAAGCGCTGTTAGGCTGTTTGAAGGGACACATAATTTTGACATGTTTAAAAAGAGCGGTTCACCGACGCACACCTTTGAACGCACCATATACAAGACCCGTGCCTATCATTATCAACATTACTTCATTCTGACCTTTGAAGCCAACGGATTTTTACGCAGCCAAATCCGTCTTATGGTTGCCTTCTTGCTTGAAATAGGAAAAGGGACATTGGGTACACAAGAGCTTCAAGAGCAGCTTACATGTAAAAAACGGCACCTCTCACGTCCGGCTCCGCAGAACGGACTCTACCTTGCAGGCATACAATATAAATCATAAACTAAACTAACTTTAGTCATATAGACTAAGATTAATTGATATCACTTGCAATTATTAATATTTTTTTGCTATACTTTCTAAAAAATTTTAAAGGACTTTTTTATGGCAACACATAAGTTTCAAACCGAAGCCAATCAGATATTGCACCTTATGATTCACTCACTCTATTCCAACAAAGAGATTTTCTTGCGTGAGCTGATCTCCAACGCATCTGACGCACTTGACAAGCTTAACATGCTTACTCTGACCGACGATGCTTACAAAAGCATCAGCTTTACTCCACGCATCGATATTAAGATCGATAAAGAAGCAAAAACCTTAACGATCAGTGACAGCGGGATCGGCATGAACAATGAGGATCTCATTGAACACATCGGAACCATTGCCAAGTCAGGAACGAAAGCATTTTTGGAGAACCTCAGCGGTGATGCTAAAAAAGACTCTCAGCTCATTGGGCAGTTTGGTGTCGGCTTCTATGCCTCGTTTATGGTCGCGCACAAGGTTGAAGTCATTTCCAAAAAAGCAGGTGAAGATCAGGCCTATAAATGGAGCAGTACGGGTGACGGAGAGTTTGATATTGTCGAAGCCGAACGCGAAGGACACGGTACTACTATCGTGCTTTATCTCAATGATGATGAGAGCGAATTCTTAGAGACCTACCGTATTGAAAGTATTATCAAAAAGTACTCAAATCACATCCCTTTCCCGATTTTTATGGACAAAGAGAACTATATTCCTGCAAAAACTGACGATGACGGCAAAGAGATTGAGCCTTCAAAAACCGAAATTGTCAACGAGCAGATTAACAAAGCCAGTGCACTGTGGACACTCTCTAAAAGCGATATTTCCGACGAAGAATACAAAGATTTCTACCAAAGCATTGCCCACAACTCCGACGAGCCTCTGGCATGGATGCACAATAAGGCTGAAGGTGCTATAGAGTACACCACACTCTTTTACATCCCTTCTCGTGCACCGATGGATCTCTATCGGGTGGACTATGAACCGGGCATTAAACTCTATATTAACCGTGTTTTCATTACCGATGACGAAAAAGAGTTAATGCCGACTTACCTGCGATTCCTAAAAGGGGTGATTGACTCAAAAGACCTGCCGCTCAATGTCAGCCGTGAGATACTGCAAAGCAATCCGGTCATGGCAAAAATTAAAAATGCCTCGGTAAAAAAAGTGCTCTCCGAGCTCTCGAAAATGGCGAAAAAAGATGCCGAAAAATATGCTAAGTTTTATGCAGAATTTGGCAATGTTCTTAAAGAGGGACTCTACAGCGACCACGGTAACAAAGAGCGTATTTTAGAACTTTTGCGCTTTAACACCCTCAAAGGTGATGAGCTAGTCAGCATTGAAGAGTTTCTCAAAAGTGTTGATGAAGAGAAAAAAGAGATCTATTATATTACGGCTAAAAGCTCCCTCTCCATGCTCAAAAGCTCACCCTCACTGGAGCGCTTTAAAGCAAAAGGACTTGATGTCCTCATTCTTAACGAAGAGATTGACACCATTGTTTTCCCAATGGTAACAGAATATAAAGAGTACAAATTCGTCAATGTCACTGACGCTAAATTCGAAGAGAGCGATGATGAGAAACAAGAAGACGAAGCCCTTCAAAAAGAATTTGAACCTCTTACCAAAGAGTTTGGCGATATTCTTGACGGACATGTTAAAAAAGTGGAGATTACGCACGACCTGACCGAGTCGCCCGTAGCGCTCAAAGAGGACAAGGACGATCCCAACTACATGATGGCGCAGATGATGAAGCAGATGGGTCAGATGGGCGGTGAGATTCCCGAAATTAAACCCATTCTGCAGATCAACCCCAAACACGAACTTATTGCCAAGCTCAAAGAGTCTGCCGATCAAAACCTAATTAACGACGCGGCATTTGTACTGCTTGACCAGGCCAAACTCTCCAGTGGCATGGAGCTCGATGATACACCGGAGTTTTTAAGCCGACTCAACCATATTATGAGCAAGGCACTCTAACAATACGTAAGAGGCTCATTGCCTTTTACGTCTGCTGCGCTAATACTTTCGTATAATTTGAAAAAATCGCACTCTCTTTAGGAAAATATTCACACATTGTCTCGACATAGCGGTCGAACGGATTGGCAATATTTGCAAGCTCGAAACGGCGTTTATATGCCATATCATAACTGTTAAACACCGTACTGAAAGGAACAGGATAGTCTGTACCAAAGAGGAGTTTGTGGTGAATATGTTCCTGCTCACTCAAGTGGCGCAGTACTTTGGCGCGTACCGGTGTGAGCAGTGCAGAGAGATCGGCATAGAGGTTGTCATGCTCTGCTAACATCTCTAAAAGGGTAAAGTATTCCGTATTAAAATATTTGGGATGACGCGAAAGCGCTTGCCATATCTTAAAGGGTGCATAGCTCAGCGCCATATGTGCCGCAATAACAGTGACACCCACTTCCAAGGGATGATGCAGCATGCTGATACATTCACACGCGCGATACGAATGCACACTGCTTTCACTGCCAATATGAACAATGAGCGGTAGATTTTTTGCTTTGAGTTTTTCAAAATAGTCACGGTAACGTTGCTCTTTGGTATTGACATTCCAGTAATTTTGCAAAAACTTTGCCCCTTGAAACCCCAGTTCACTGTAGCAATCAATCAAGTCCAATGCATCAGGTCGCATCGGATTAATGGAAAAAAATGGAATAATAATATCGGGGTGAGCCTCGTAAAGCCTTAATACCTCATCGTTGGTAGCACAAACCGTCAGATCTTTGTGCAGCACACCGCCCTTGTCATCAACGCAGGCATCAACACCAAAAAGTACACTTTTTTCGAGATATCTTGAGTTGCGAATTCCACCAATCAATGCGTTAATATAGGCCTCATACGGATTGTTGAACAACTCCTGCACATCAAACCCCATCGTTGTTCCAAACATCCTGATGGCAATACGGTCATACAGACGATCAAACCGCACCGTACTGCTAAGCAAATGTGCGTGAATATCAACCGTCTGCATCACACACCGACAACAGTAAGAAATCCGTCACTGTCAACATACCCTGAATCGCCTGTTTTATAGTAACGAACGGCGTCTATCTCAACAAGCACCTCAGCCGTGTGAGCCGGATCATTCATATATCCTTTCATTACCTGTGGGCCACCGACAAGAATCAAACCATCCTCGCCAATGGGCACCTCCTCCAGGGTATTGGGATCAACAATCTTAACCACCGTTCCGGGAATAGGCTGTCCAACAGTACCGGCTTTGTTTCCGGTAACCACCCTCATTGAATCCAAATCAAGTGCATCGGGCATATTGACCGCAATCACGGGCGAGGTTTCAGTGGTACCGTAACCTTCAAAGATCTCCAAGGCAAATTTTGCTCGAAACGCACTCTTTATTTCAGGTTTAAGCTTCTGTGTACCGGCCACGACCATGCGAACACTCTTTAGCATCAGCGGATGCAGCTTTTTATTGTAGGTATACAGTCTTAAAAAAGTTGAAGTTCCAAACAGAATACTCACCTCATAACGTGCTGCAAGCTTTCCAATGGTAGGCACATCGGTCGGGTCGGGGGCACTCACCACAGTTACCCCTTCACACAGCGGCAGCAGTGTCGTCACCGTCAAACCAAAAGAGTGAAAAATCGGCAGTGAGTTGAGCATGACGTCACTCTCTTCAAAATTCAGCAGTGCCGCCACCTGTTTAATATTTGCCAAAAGATTTTTATGGCTCAATTCAACTCCTTTGGGCGTACCTTCACTGCCGCTGCTAAATAAAATGGTTGCCGTATCATCCACAACAACCCGTTCAAAATAAAACCACGGTATCACTCTTGCAGGCAGAATGTAGGCAGATACAGCGCCGCACACCCTCTCCCAACGGCTAAAACCTTCGGCAAGATGCTCCACCATCACACTTTTTCCTTCAAGAACCGTCTCCAAATCAATCCCTCTGTTTCGCAATTTGTCGACAAACGTCTGCGAGGTGATTACCATTTCAATCTCAGCTTGAGACAGTATGGCCTCCATCGCATCACTGTGAAACGTATAGTTCAGGTTCACCGGTCGTTTTCCCGATACCAGAAGCGCCATATTGACCATGGAACCCATTGAAGAGGCCGGCAGTATCACCCCAATATTTGATTGCGCGATATTGCGAAACCGTCTTGCCATTAGCAATACGGACATAATCATCTGTGCATTGTTGAGCGTGCTTCCTGTTGCATCAACAACCGAACGTTTTAAAAGCTGCGACTTGGCACGTCGCAACCAAGCATAATGCAGCGGCTGCGATTGTGACATCTGCTGTTCCCACGTCTCTTGAGAGAGTGCCGCGACCTTCCGCTTCACCGCTTCTGCCGTACTCGACGATGCCATGGACGCACCAAAAGCAACGATGATGCTCCGCTTGGCTCCTGCACGCGTCATTTTTTTAAAACGGCGCTGTGCCCGCGAGAACGTTGAACCCCATAATCCATGCAGATAAAACGGTACAATGGGATGCATACTCCCTTTCATAGCCAGCTCAAATCCCTTTTTAAATTCACCCAACTGTCCGTTGTAGCTGATGCGTCCTTCGGGAAAAAGTGCTACGACTTCGCCGTTGTCGAGTCGTTTGCTAATCTGCTTGATGGCATCACGTCCGGAAGTTCCGGAAATAGGTATGACATTAAAAAATTCTAAGAAGCGGCGTGAATACCACCGGTTGTAGATGCTGCGCTCCATCACAAATGTAATAGCACGCGGCGAGGCTACCTGAATAATGATCCAGTCAATCCAGCTAATATGATTCCCCAATAACAGCACTCCGCCGCTTTGAGGCAGATGGTGCAGCCCGTTTACATGTAGTTTATAGCGCGTTTTTAAAATGCATAGCAGCAGAATTCGTGTAAAGAGATGGGGCAGTTTTTTAACAGCATAAATACTGCCTGCTAGCATTATAAATGCACTGATGGCAAAGAGCATGGTACCGGTAAGTCCCAACTGAACAAACAGTATTGCCAGCAGCAAAAAAAGTAACATCACAATATTTTGAACAAAGTTGTTCCCCGCCAATACGGTTCCAAGCTCCTCCTCTTTGGAAAAATACTGTATGGACGCATTGAGCGGTACTATGAACAGACCGCCAAAAAATCCAAAAAGCATACTGGCCAAACCCATCACCATTACATCTGATGCCAATGCAAACAGCAGCAGTGAAGCGAACAGTCCCAACGCACCGACAGGAACAATACCCAGCTCAATATGACGCCTGGAAACCCGTCCTGCCACTGCAGAACCCACAACGAGTCCAATAGCACTTACCGCCAAAACAGCTTGAATGATAATGACATTTTCATCACCTGTCATGGCTTTATAGTGCGCCGGAAAAGCGGCAATTACCACCTGCCCTACACCCCAGAAGAGACTCAGACCGATAATGCTCAACCAGATATTGTCATTCTCGCGAAGACGACGCACATTGCTCTGCAGATAGTCAAGTTTTACATAAGAGCGCCAGTGAAAACGGGTCAGCATGTGCGATACCTGCACTTGCGGCAGCTTGAATGCAAAAAAGAGCTCCGCAAGACTCAAACCGACCAGCATCCAGCCAATGAGTGTCACACTCGGCAAGATTGCATCGGGAGTGACGGCACCGTTATAGTGGTACTCAAAAATCGCCGAAAAAAGAATCGAACTGAGCAAAATGGCGACAATGGTAAGCGCTTGTACCGCCGCATTGGCACTGCCTAAATTCTCAACACCGGCAAGTTCTTTAATGAGTCCGTACTTTGCCGGCGAGTAGATGGCACTCTGCACCGCCAGCAAAAAAGTGAGCGCAAAAGCGGCATAAAACCACCCTTGGTAATAGCTAAGCGTAATAAGCAGACTTAAACCGACTGCACCCAATGCGGCATAACGCACCACCATGCTTTTGGAAAAACGATCACTAATGTAGCCCGAGGGTGAAAACAGTAAAATAAACGGCAGTAAAATCATAGCATTGACAAGGGCGCTGAGTACAATGAGCATCTCCCCCTCAAAACTTTTAAGCAGGACGTTTTGAATGGTAATTTTGTGTGCAATGTCCACCGTTGCATTCATAAACAACACCATCATAAAGGCACTAAATCCCTGAATGCGAAACAGTGCTTTCATGATGTTGCCTCACACGGTTTCCGATAGGTTCGAAGCATCTGCATATTAAAGAGGTAGGATTTTACAACAAGGATGGTTTCAAACAGTGTTTTGAGGCTACAGTGTTCCAATACATACGATATCATACATGAACGTTTACAAAGTGTCACGTGTCAACACTCTGGCTTATCCACTCCAGATAGGCACGATTTGCCTCTAAGATCGGTGTCATGACAATTTCAGGAACGTCGTAGGGATGGTGGCGCTCAATTTCCGTTTTGATAATCTCAAAATATGACGTAACACTCTTCATCTGCAGCAGTATCTCTTGAGATTGCTCAACAGAGCCCTGCCAAACATAGCGGCTTTGTACTTCAACAGCCTGTATGCACGCGACCAGATGGCGCTGCAGCAGTGCTTGGCTAATAACTTCGACATACTCCTGGCTCGGCACGGTCGTACTCACAATGCAATAGTCGGATGTCCTCATGATCTTGAATCCATATAAACCTCAATCATTCTGCTGTTTTTAAACAGTGCTTTTACCCGTCCTTGCAGGGTTTCACCGTCATAGAGTGAGAGCCGGTTTTTTACATGTAAATTCTCATTCGGGTCAAACAGTACGGCGTTAATATTCTCACCCTCTACAAAACTGCCGCTCTCTCTGCCGATGCTGCGTGCCGGATTATGCACACAGAGGCGCACAAGATCATGCATTTCAATCATACCGGTACGCACCAGTTTACTGTAGTACAGGCTCAATGCCTCCTCAATGGCTTCAGAACCGTACTGGGCATCAAAAAATGCTACGTCCTTGTTGACGGGTGATGCGGGCTGATGCAGTACGCTCAGCATATCAATATGTCCCGATTTAAGTGCGTGTTGCAGGCGCAACATGTCGTCGTGCTGCTGTAAAGGCGGATTGAGCTTGGCGGTGGTATTAAACCCTTCACACGCAGCATCACTTACAAGCAGGTGGTGCAGTCCCACCTCGCAATAGACTCTGACTCCTTCCTCTTTGGCCTTGCTAATCATCTCAATGGAGCGTGGTGAAGCGATGGACTTAAAGACAATATCAATCTCATAATGTCGTGCAATTTCAATCATCCGCGCTACATGCACACTCTCACCCAGCGGCGGAATGCCTACGAGCCCCAGTTTTGTTGCCATCGTTCCCTCGACCATCACTCCGACCGATGAGAGCGAACTGTCCTGTGCTTTACAAAACAGTGTCGCGCCATACATCTTGACATATTCGGCAATGCGACAGGCCAAATTATTGCTAATGGCCGTCGTCATGTACGGAGCGAGCGCACCTTTTTTAAGCATCACCGCAATATTGCTCAACGTCTCGTCCTCTTTTGTTGCCGCCACTGTCGTCTCAATATTGGCAGCGAGTTTTTGTTTTCGGTGCTTTTGCAAAAATTCCAGAACAATCTCGTTATCAACTGCGGGGGTAGAGTTGGGCATCAACACTACCGTACTAATACCCCCTTTCACCGCCTGTTGCGCGATCTTGTCCAGATGCTTGCTGTTTAGCTGTCCGTCCAGCAGTTCGACATTGGTATCAACCAGTCCGGGCAGCAGATAGCAACCTTCGTACGACCTGCGCGATTCACCCTCGAGATGCGGCGCAATACGTACAATTCTCCCGTCTATTACCTCAATATCGCATTGACGCTCCCCGCTCATATCACATAACACTACATCGGCAATAATCATCGTCTCTACTTTTGATATAATTTTGATAATTCTACATCATCAAGGATTAGAGTGAGATTTATTGTACTGTTTTTTCTGATTTTTCTGCCGCTTTATACGGCAACTCCGCTCTATGAAAAAGGGGAGCGCCTCTACTTTCAAAAAGGGTGCAACGGCTGTCACGGCATTCATGCCGAAGGCATGACCGCCTACCCTGCTCTTGCCAACCGCGCCAAAGGCTTTTTAACCTATAAGCTAAAGCGCTTCCGTGATAAAATATCGGACAATCAGCAACAAGAGATGATGATCCCGTTTGCAACGGGATTAAGCGATGAGGAGATAGACGCATTGACCACCTTTTTACACGCTTTTGTTAATGTTACACAAGAGGAGTACGACAGCAGTTATGAAGTGTGGGGGGACGGCGGTTCATGAAAGTATTGGTCAGCGCATTAGAACACTCCGCCAACGTTCACCTCAAAGCACTGCGCGCCCACTTGAGCGACGAGGTTGAATTTATTGGTATTTTTGACACGACGCTGGGCACACCCCTGGTCGACTTGAGCACTCTGGCTATTATGGGCTTTGTCGATGCTCTTAAAAAGCTCCCTTTCTTTTTAAAACTGAGCTCACAAATGCTTGATCTGGCCGAAGAGGCAGACAAAGTGCTACTTATTGACTCCTCGGGATTCAATCTTCCCTTGGCAAAAAAGTTAAAAAAGCGCTACCCAGACAAAGAGATCATCTACTACATTCTTCCCCAGGCATGGGCATGGAGGCACAAACGCATTGAGGTCATTAACAGTACTGTTGACACCATTGCTTCCATTTTGCCCTTTGAGAAGAGCTACTACCCCAAAGATTCACATATTCAGTATGTCGGGCATCCGCTTTTAGATGAAATACATGTATTTAAAGAAGCGCTCTCCTCAAGCGGCACTATTGCATTTATGCCCGGCAGTCGAAAAGGTGAAGTCACCAAACTCATGCCCATATTTCACCGACTTGCCACATATTTTAAAGAGAAAGAGCTTCTGCTTATTATTCCTCCGCATTTTACAGCCGGGCAGATTCGGACACTCTATGGCGACCTGAGCCGTTTTCGCATCTCTCACGAACCGCACCAAGCACTCTATGAGGCAGAATTTGCTTTTATTTGCAGCGGTACGGCAACGCTTGAAGCCTCACTTATCGGCACGCCGTTTGTACTTTCATATATTGCCAAACCGCTGGATTATTTTATTGGAAGCCGTCTGATAAAACTGGAGTATGTGGGGCTGGGGAACATCATGTTTTCTAAAATGTGCGGCAGACGTCTGCATGAAGAGTTGTTACAAGAAGCCGTCACTGCGGAAAATCTCTACCGTGCCTACTGCAATATGGACAAAGCGCTCTTTTTTCACGATGCACTGCAACTGCGCAGCTATCTTAAGCACGGCAGTTCGGAAACAGTTGCCCGACTCATTGAGATGTAAATTTACATGTAAACTGTAACGTGACAACACTCTCGTTACCTAAATAGACTGTTTCTAAAAATTTTTTACAATAATTACAAATATATTCTGTTATACTAAAGAAATTATATTACTTTAAGGAATAAAGTACTACAATTTACTAAAGGATAATTTTTTTCCTTTAGTAAATTGCTCAAAAAACCCAACTCAAAAGGATACACAATGGCACAACGCGGAAATTCGATTATTAGAGATTTAGAGATCAGCGAGGTAATTGGCGTACTCAATAAAGCTTATGCCGATGAATGGCTCGCATATTATCAGTACTTCATAGAAGCAAAAGTTATCAAAGGAATAATGAAAGATGCCGCTATTGCAGAGCTGACCCAACATGCAACCGATGAGCTGCGCCATGCCAATATGGTAGCCGATCGCATTTTACAACTCGGCGGCACACCGCTGCTTAACCCCAAAGAGTGGTTTACCTACACCAATTGTGGCTATGAAGAGCCTAAAAATTTTGATGTTGTCTCTATTTTGCAAGACTCTATTAAAGGAGAACAGTGTGCTATTTCCATCTACTCGAAGCTTGCGGACATGACACGCAATAAAGATATTGTTACCTATGACATTGTCTCAGAAATTTTGGCCGATGAGGTCGAACATGAAGAAGATTTGCAGGCACTGCATGATGACATTACAGAATTCATTACCGATATAAAACAATCAGTTCAACAGGGATAACCAATGAAAAAAATACCTTTAACCATGACCAACGGCAAGAGCGTGGATGACAATCAAAACTCGTTAACGGCAGGACCGCGCGGTCCGGTGTTAATGCAAGATGTCTACCTGCAAGAGAAACTGGCCCACTTTGACCGTGAAGAGATACCCGAACGCATTGTTCACGCCAAAGGTGCCGGTGCTCACGGTACGTTTACCGTTACAAATGACATTACCCAATATACCAAAGCGGCTATTTTCAGCGAGGTCGGCAAGCAGACCCGTACCTTTACCCGATTCTCCACCGTCGGCGGGGAACGCGGCTCTGCCGACACTGCACGGGATCCACGGGGTTTTGCAACAAAATTTTATACCGAAGAAGGAAACTGGGACTTGGTCGGCAACAATACGCCGGTCTTTTTTATTCGCGATCCGTTGAAATTTCCTGACTTCATCCATACCCAAAAACGGCTTCCGGACTCCAATTTGAAATCGGACAACATGATGTGGGATTTCTGGTCGAAATCTCCGGAATCACTGCACCAGATTACAACGTTGTTCAGCAACCGCGGTACTCCCGACGGATACCGCCATATGAACGGATACAGCTCGCACACCTATAGCTTCATTAACAAATATAACGAACGTTTTTGGGTGAAATTTCATCTTAAAACTCTGCAAGGTATTAAAAATCTTGCAGCTGATGAGGCGGTACGGCTTGCAGGAGTCAACCCCGATTATGCCACCGAAGATCTTTTTGTCTCCATTCAAAACGGCAACTTCCCGAAATGGAGTGTCTCCGTACAGATCATGCCCGAACTTGAAGCCCAAGAGTATGCCATCAACCCGTTTGATGTGACGAAGGTCTGGCCTCACCGTGATTATCCGCTTATTGAAGTCGGAATTTTAGAACTCAATAAAAATCCGAAAAACTATTTCATGGAAGTTGAGCAAGCTGCGTTTTCACCTTCAAACAAAGTTCCCGGTATTGGGCTATCACCTGACAAAATGCTTCAAGGACGGCTCTTTTCATACCCCGACACCCAACGCTATCGACTCGGTGTAAACTATAACTTTTTACCGATTAACAAGCCTGATGTTGCAGTTCATAACGGCTATAGAAACGGTGCCATGCGCTTTGACGACAACGGTGGTGACAGCTTAAATTACGAACCCAGCCACTATAATGTTCCTACAGAATCTCCCGAACTCCATGAGCCGCCGCTGCGCATTGAAGGCGATGCTGACCGTTACGCTTACGACAGTGATGCCAACAGTGATTTTGTGCAAGCAGGCAATCTCTACCGCCTGCTTGGTGCATCTGAACAGCGTGATCTCGTTGCCAATATTGTCAATTCGCTCAAGAACGCCGAACCCATGATTCAAGAGTTGCAGATTGCACACTTTAAAAAAGCAGATATGGCGTATGGAACCGCCGTAGAAGAAGGTATTAAAAACGCTACGTAACTGCTGTGCTGCTCCCCTTGGGGAGATAGGCATCTATCTCTTTTTAACACTCGCCTTGACATCACGCATCAACGTTGTAAAATCTTTCACATTGACAGCACCGTTTAAACGCTCGATCTTTTTCCCCTCAGCTGTGAGAAAATAGAAAGTCGGCGTACCGATATAGGTAAATTTTTCAGGAATATCGTCCGCTTTAATATCAAAATATACCGGAATAAAATCCATGGCTATCTCCGCGGCAACATTATCATCTTCAAAAACAACCTCTTCCATATACCAGCAGGCATCACACCCTTCTTGAGAGAGCATCACCATAATAATTTTACCCTCTTTCTCGGCACTGCTGCGCGCCGTATCGTAATCAACCCAGTCAAGCTCGGCATACAGCAGCGTCGCCACTAAAAGCATCATACCTGCAAGTACAGTTTTCATCATTTAATCCTTAACTATATAGCATTTAAAAGCCCTAAAAACTCTTTGGGGTCTTTATAACCGACAATGGTTTTTCCTTGCAGCAAGATACCGCTTTCATCGAAAAAGAGTATAGCCGGAGGACCAAAAACATTATAGGCTTTCATCAAAGCTTTCTCTTGCTCGCCGTTGTCGGTCACATCGGCTTGAATCAGAACAAATGTGCCCATTTTTTCTACCACGTCGGGATCTTTAAACGTAACATGTTCCAACTCTTTGCATGACGTACACCAGTCAGCATAAAAATCGACCAACACCCGTTTTCCTTTAGCTTTGGCAAGTTCAGATTCCAACTCTTGAAGCGAGCGTACGGTGATAAAGTGTATATCCGCACTGCCACTGTTTTGCTGTGAAACACTCAGCGCAGCCCTGTTGGCATGATGCTCCAACGGGTTGAGCGGATTGCCCGCACCCGTCAATGCTCCGTAGATAAGGGCAACTCCATAGAGCAGCATCACCACACCCAGACCTTTAAAAAGCGCATTAAAACTTCGCGTACCCTCTTTAAGAGGCTCTAGCACACCCATATACACTGCCGACACAATCAGCAATACTGCCCATAAAAACATACTCAGCGCTTCGGGAATAATACGGCTTAACATCCAAATGGCAATACCGAGCATCATCACACCGAATACTTTCGTAACCGTTGTCATCCCACCGCCCGGACGCGGCATAAACTTCCCTGCACCCGTTCCAATAATAAGCAGCGGTACCCCCATACCCAAACTCATCACAAACAGAGCCGCACCGCCAAGCAGTGCATCTCCGGTTTGACCAATATAAATGAGTGCTCCTGCCAACGGCGGCGCAATACACGGCCCGACAATGAGCGCACTTAAAAAACCCATAATTGCCACACCGACAACTCCACCCTGCTCTCCCGCCTTGCCCGAATACTTTGAAATACGTGTCTGCCACGATTGGGGTATGCCGATCTCAAAGAAGCCAAACATTGAAACAGCCAACGCCACAAAAACCAAAGCAAACAGTGTCAACACCACAGGATCTTGCAGTGCCGCTTGAATATTACTGCCAAACAGACCGGCCAAAATTCCCGCTATGGTATAGGCCATCGCCATCGCTAAAACATAAATGAGCGACAGAAAAAACCCGCGTTTAGCACTCATATTCTCACCCTGTGAAACAATAATTGAAGAGAGGATCGGGATCATCGGAAAAACACACGGCGTTAACGCCAAAAAGAGTCCAAATCCAAAAAATGCCGCAAGAACCGCCACAATACTGCCGTCCTTAAAAATTGCGGCAATCTCATCACTCTCGGAGCGTGGATCACTTGCACCACCAGCAGCAGCTGTTGTGCTTTGCAGCATCGTAGCATCAACATCAATGGTAAACTCTTTTTCCATCGGGTTGTAACAAAGACCCTGCTCCGAACAACCCTGATACTCCAACAGAATTTTAATGGCTTTGGCACTGCCGCTGCCGCTAAACGTTACTTCAAACAGCGGTGGTGTAACATAAACCATATCACTATCGTGTTTGACGGCAGTTGAGAGTTTTTTTACATGTAAATCAATGCCGTCATCAGGATCGAGATCTTTGATATTAAGCCGATCTTCGTAGACATAAATATCGTTGCCCAAATCAATACGTATCTCATAAGTTGTATCGTTCTTTTTGGTAATCACGGGCTTAAAGGCCTCATCAGGCATTAAAAAACTTGGCATGGCTGAGAGCAATACGCCTGTCAAAGCCGTTAAAAAAATAATATATTTCACACTACCGTCCTGTTCTTCCATATTATCAAAGCAATCTTATCTAAAAAAAATTAACTTCTTACGCATGTCATACTGGCATTACCGGATGAAGTTTATCTGAAGAACACTATCGGCAATACGACATATTTCTTGCAATATTCAAGTAGCGACTATGACATTTTATGATGATATCTTCTGATAAAAAGATATCTCCTTCGTGTCAAACGAACTGCTGTACAACGGTCTCTAAAATCAAATAATATAGACACCAATAACAGCTAAAATAATGAATACTGATGTCATATCCATAGTCATTTTTTTCCTTGTGTTACACCTTCAAATATTGCCTTGTATCTCTCACTTTTATGTAAAACGGTACTACATCGTATCCAAGTTCCAAATATTTTATGCTACAATTAACACAAATCTTAACTTTTTAACACTTAAAATATTTATAAAAGGAGGAGACGTGTTACGCATGCACTTTATATTTTTGGCACTGTTGCTCTCGTTGAGCACGCACACTTCCCTGCAGGCCGCTACTCTTGTAGCAGAGTACCGCTTTGATGCGTGCTTATGGAACGGCAGTGTCGGTGAAGTTCACGACAGCGTCTTGGGCGACAACAACGGCACGCGAACCGGTGCTGACGTCGTCACGACAACTGTAGAGAAAAAAGTCTGCCGCAGCGCCCTGTTTCGCGGTGATGTTATTGACATT
>JAJRVF010000046.1 GCA_024277395.1 Campylobacterales bacterium | reverse complement strand
CGGAATTCAATGAGGCTAAAAAGATGGGTTCTGATATGTTTCAGGGGTATTTTTTCTGTAAACCCGAACTCTTTGGAAAAGATAAAATTGAACCGCCGAGTTCACTGCTGATGCTCATTATTTATCTGTTGGAGTCCGAAGCAAAACTCGAACGCATTATTGATATTTTTAATACTTCACCGTATTTGACACTGAACTTGCTAAAGTTTATTCACACGCACAACGGATTCGCACAGAACAAGATTGCCTCCATTGAGCAGGCACTCATTGTTATTGGTCGTGACAAACTCCAGAGCTGGCTGGAATTGATGGTTTACGCCAGCGACGGTGACCATAAGCAAGAGGCATTTATGCAGGAGTTGCAGCACCATGCCTGCCACCGCGCTGTTTTAATGAGTATTTTGGCACGTAAAATCGGTATGGATGAAGCGAATGTTCATGTTGCCTATATGGTAGGCTTGCTTTCGATGTCTGAGGTGATCTTTCAAAGTGCTTTTGAGGAGATTGTCAAAGAGGTTGACTTAGACAACGATATTGCCGATGCTCTGGTCAATAAAAGCGGGCAGTTTGGAGAGCTGCTGCAGCTCTTGAGTGCCATAGAGCAAAATGACAGCTATCGTACCACAGCGATTCTTGCGCATTTAGGGCTCTCACAGCATGAGCTTAATGAGTGCCTCATTCAAAGTTATAAAGAGGGTACTACGGGGCACTAAAGAGCAGTGCAAAGCCACGGTATAAAAAATAGCCCGATGCCAACATTGCCAAGGCAATCAGTGCAAGACGTTTTATTCTTTCTCGTTGATTCATGCGCTCATTATACATTTGCAAAGACAATAGCGCGAAATTTAACAGATATGTAACACTTTCATTTTATAGTTCATGAGAGAACATTTTATAAATACAAGGAGAGTCAATGAATAAAATACTCTATCTTTCTATAGCGTGTATCGCAATATTGCATGCTTCAGATGTTACTATGGATGCTATTGATGTCGAAGCAACGGTTTTAGAAGATGTCAGCGGCGACGAGGTAAAGTCGGCCGATTTGGCTGAAGCATTGGTACAGGAGATTCCCAATATCTCTCTGGTGCGTCGCAGCGGTATTGCCAACGATATTATTTTACGAGGTCAGAAAAAAGACAATATTAATGTATTGGTTGACGGGGGAAAAATATACGGCGGGTGTCCCAACCGAATGGATCCGCCGACATCCCATATCATGACCAACAACATTCAGAGTATTAAAATCGTTGAAGGTCCTTACGATGTCGAGAATTTCGGTACGCTCAGCGGCGGGGTCTATGTCACGACTAAAAAACCGACGAAAGATATTTCAGGTGAAGTCAGTTTCAATATGGGGAGCTGGAACTATAAAAAAGCCGCGGCTACTGTGAGTGGCGGAACCGATACGATTCGTCTTTTGTTGAGTGCATCAACGGAGAGCAGCGATCAGTATGAAGACGGAGACGGTAACAGCTTCGCGCAGCAGATTGACAACTACATTGTGCTGCATCCGTCATTGGCGGGAACGGCGTATCAGGACAGATACCGAAATCTGGATGCTTACGATAAAAAGTCGTTTTTGGGAAAGGTCTATATTGATATGACCGACAATCAAGCCTTGGAGTTGAGCTATACAGCCAATCGCAGTGACGATGTGCTCTATCCCAGCAGCAAGATGGATGCTCTTTACGATGATTCCGATCTCTTTAATGCCAAATATACGCTTTTTGGTTTGGGAGACTACTCCAAAGAGTTTTCGGTGCTGGGCTATTACTCCTATGTGGAGCATCCGATGTCAACACGGTATCGAAAAATGGCTGTTTCAGAAGCAGCAGCGATGACGGGAGCGGTAACGAGCTATCTCGAGAGTCGTATTGCCGGCGTGAAAATCAAAAATGTTATGGATATTACTGATAATACCGAACTGCGCATGGGTGTTGACATGAGCCGACGGAACTGGGACGGACTCTACCACTCCCAAACAGGTCGCGGTCCAGAAGGCAAACCCAATATTCACGATGTTGATACGGACAATATCGGATTTTTTGCCGAAGTTGAACAACGTTATGATGCTCTGAGAGTAACTGCGGGTATGCGCTATGATGATACGCAAATTACGACCGCAGGAGAAGAGCCGGGCAATGATTACGGCAGTTCCAATGCCAACATGTTTGCAACTTATGATGTCAGTGAAAGTATGCGGTTTTTTGGAGGAGTCGGTCAATCTTCACGGGTTCCTGACCCCAAAGAGCTCTATTTTAAATCGTCTATGGGCGGGCTGATCGGAACACCGAACCTGGATGAGACCGTAAACCGTGAGATCGATCTGGGCATGGAGAACAGTTATGAGTACATTACGTTACGCACGAAAGTGTTCTACTCCATGCTCAGTGACTATATTTACTATAATGCCTCCAAAATGCTCAACCGGTATGAAAACGTTGATGCCACCGTCTACGGTTTTGATATCTCCGGTTCTATCTACGGTACCGATGCATTTTATGTCGATTTCGGCGTGGCATATCAGCGTGGCAAAAAGGAGGATCCGCTCAGCGGCCAGACCGGTACCAATATGGCTGAGATTCCGCCGTTAAAAGCCAATCTTGCTTTTAGCTATGAGTATGCAGAAGACTCTATTGTCAAACTTGAGACCTTTGGTGCGACCTCATGGGAGGATTATGATGCTGAAAACGGAGAGCAGCCGCTTGATTCGTATATGGTGGTGAATTTCAAAGTTGATCACTATTTTGGCCACGGTTTTTCGTTGGCGGTAGGAGTGGACAATATTTTTGACCGCACCTATGCCGTAACCAATACTTACAGTGACCTGACTCTTATTACGGACGGAACCACCAAAGAGGTGATGCTTATTAACGAGCCGGGACGCTATCTCTACGCCAATGCGACCTATCGATTTTAAATTTACATGTAAAAAAGGCAGTGCCTTTTTTACATCAGTATTAACGACGCCAGTCCCAAGAAACTTAAAAATCCAAACACATCCGTAGCGGTTGTTAAAATAACGGTTGAGCCGATAGCAGGATCAATATTGAGACGTTTGAGAATCAACGGAATGGCTGCACCGAAGAATCCGGCAATCAGCAGGTTGATGATCATCGCCAAGGCAATGACAATGCCCAGTTTGCCTATATCAAACCACAAGTAGGCAATTATGCCCATAATAACGGCAAACAGCAGACCGTTTAACAGTGCAATGAACACCTCTTTTTTCAACACCTCTTTGGAGTGTTCCAGATCAATATCGCCCAGTGCCATCTGTCGTACCATGACGGTGAGTGTCTGTGTGCCGGCGTTACCGCCCATGGATGCGACAATGGGCATTAAAATAGCCAGCGGAACAAAGGCAGCCAGCGTTGCATCAAACATGCTGATGACAATACTGGCTAAAATGGCGGTAGCCAGATTAATGCTCAGCCAGATGGCACGATTTTGAAAGACACCGAAAAAATCCTCTTCTTGCTCAACATCATCATTGACCCCGGCAAGATTATAGATCTGGTCGGTAGCGCGCTCTTCAATAACATCGTAAATATCATCAGAGGTAATTCGTCCAACCAATCGGCCTTGATAGTCAAGAACCGGCAAGACAGAGAGATCATACTGTTCAAAGATGCTGGCGACATCTTCAATATTCTCGGTTGCTTCAACGTGACGCAGTTCTTGCGGGGTGACAATATCGCGGTATGTCTGGGAGAAGTCAAAAAGAATCAGATCTTCAAGAGCAACCGTGGCAACAAGGCGCCGATGGTCATTGACAATGAATACTTGATGGACATTGGTAAGCTCGTCGTGGCGCTTGAGTTCTTTGAGCCGGTCAATAGAGTGCTGAATGGTCTCGTCAAGTGTGGCTTCAAACAGCTCCGTCTGCATCCATGCACCGGCCTGATCTTCCGAGTAGCCGCGAAGCTTGTCGATATCTTCTTGATTCTCTTCATCCAGTTGTGCAAAGACCGCTTCGCTTTTGTCCTCATCGACATCGTCAATGTCGTTTATAAGGTCGGCGGCATCATCGGAGTCAAGATTATCAACCGCATCAGCCAGCTCTTCAGAGGGTAGAAATGCAATGGCCTCATCTTTGATTTTTTCGGGGAGTTCTAAAAGAATATCTCCTAAAATATCGTTGGGAATACGGCTGAGATAGTCGTGAAACTCCTCTTTGTCCTCTTTGCGTATTTTTTTAAGAAGATGGGCGACCTCTGAAGCGTGAGGGGAGCTTCGGCTCGGATCATCTAAAAAGTGGTCAAAAGCATGTTTGAGTTCATTAAAGTGTTTCATTCTCATCCCTTGTCTGTATCACGGTCAACGGCTCAAAGGTATCGGCATCAATATAGCAGCAACTCTCAAAATCGACAAAAGGTTCGGGTATGGTGCCGTGTTCAAGATGCATGGCAACAAGGTCGTCCATCTCCTCTTTAATACGTAAAAATTCACGACGTTTTTGACCGTGCAGTTTTTTGGTAGTTACTTTGATGACGCCGGCGGGATTGATGGCGCGACCGTTTTTATAGAGTCCAAAATGCAGATGGGGTCCGGTGGACATGCCGGTAGATCCGACATAACCGATAACCTGACCTTTTTTTACGGTTTTCCCCCGCTTGAAGCCGCGACGAAATGATTTTTGGTGCGCATAGAGGGTCACATAGCCGCCGCTGTGGCGAATTTTGGTGACATTGCCGTAACCGCGTGAGTAACCTGCCGAGATGATACGCCCGTTGCCCGCCGAGCGAATGGGAGTACCGCTGCGCGCCGCATAGTCAATTCCCAAATGAGCCCGCCAGCGTTTTAAAATAGGATGAAACCGTCGTTTGGTGAACTTGGAGCTGATGCGTGCCCCCGGAATGGGTGATCCGAGTAAAAAACTGTCAACTTGTGCCCCTTTTTCATTATAATAGTTCTCGTCAGGCCCCAAATACATGTAGTGGTATTTGTTGCGTATCTCTATCATGGCAACTTGCAGGACCGGCATACCGTAAGGCTTGCCAAAGCGGTATTTCTGGTCATATACCATCACCAGTTTATCACCTTTTTGCAAGGCGGTAAAGTCGAGCGATTTTTTAAACGTATTGCTAAAGATGCTGGCAACACGGTAGGATCCTGTTGCCTCTTTAATGTCGACTGAAGGGTTGCTCTGTATCTCAATAGAGAGGGCCTCGTGTTTGGTCTCATCATAAACAATGGGAATGGGTTCAACGCGGTAGTTTCCCGAAGGATTACGAGATACATGCAGTTGCAGTTCGTCACTGATGGGAATGAGAATCTGCTCGATCTCTCCGTAATCATTCAGTAGTTTTTGACATAAAAAACCGGCACGGATCTCTTCAGCAAGCTTTTGATCTTCTTTGTCCATTTCGTAGTAGATGGACTGTGGCAGGTTGTTGTGCTCTAAAAAGAGCAGAAAGCTCTCATCTTTGGGCCATTTAAAATGTTCGACATATGCAGCACTCAACAGTAGCGGAAAAAGGGTTAGCAACAGAAAACGGCTCATAGATATCTCAATAGATTAATTTTTTGAAAGGGTAGCGAAAATTCACTTATACAAAAGTTTATAACTGTATAATAACTTTTATTTTAATGACTGAGGTGAGCTTTTGCGTCTACTGTTACTTTTGTTGGTGCCACTCGCTATGACGTGGGCATCGTTAATTAAAGCCCCTTTGTTTGATGTTGATGCACATCAGGGGTTGATAAAAATCGGTACTCTTCAAGAGGGGATCAGCGGCTTTGTCGTACGCCGTTTTAATGACGAACACAGTGCCATTATTGCCAAAGCCGTTGTGGTAGATGTTGATACGCAAAAGAGAGAGGCAACAATTGCGTTTGCTGCATATGACGGGCTGAAACAAAACGCACTTCCTAAGGGAGATTGGCACCCCAGAGAGGGTGATGAGGTGCAGTTGGCATTTGCCTATGATCGAGCGCTTCTTATTGCACCCACCCGCGATATGTATCATCAAGTGACCTCGCGCGGCAAAAGTATTAAATGGGTCAGTTCCGATCTGTTCGCCGCCATGCTCTCAGAACGGGGACACCCTACGCCCTTACAAGAGGATATTCAAGATTTTTGCAATGCTTCAATGGTAGGACTCCTCTATATCTATACCCACAAGAGCCTCTTTACACTGGATTGTCAAAGCTTTCAAGTATTGCAGACAACACCGATGACGTACGAGACAACGGCGCCTCAGGTGCCGTTTTACTCTCGCATAGAGACGATTCGTGAAGCATGGTGGGGAGAAGGGAGCACTCCAATGAAGGCGTATGAACCCTACTATTTTCATCTTATTGAGCAGCGCAATCAGAAGAATGAATTGTTTCAAGAGTGGCGAAAAAGTGCCTCTGCGACACCCAAGGAGTTTTAAATGAAAGCGACCCATAACAACTATTTTGTATCTCTTTTGGGCAGCGAGAATGTCTACAGCGACAAAGCCCATCTGTTGGCCTACTCGTATGATGCCACACGGGAGCGTTTTGAGCCTGATGCTGTACTGTTTCCTCGTAATGAGTCCGATGTCAGTGCCATTTTAAAGTACTGCAATATTCATCGTATTCCTATTGTACCGCGCGGTGCGGGAAGCGGTTTCACCGGCGGTGCACTGCCGAGCAGCGGCGGCGTTGTGCTGGCATTTGAAAAGCACATGAACAAGATTATAGAGATTGATATGCAAAACATGGTTGCCATTGTACAGCCGGGTCTTATCAATATGGATCTGCAGCGTGCCGTGGAAGAGGTGGGACTTTTCTATCCGCCCGATCCGGCAAGTCAGGAGTACTCGACTATTGGCGGCAATGTGAGTGAAAATGCCGGCGGTATGCGAGCGGCAAAGTACGGCATTACCAAAGATTACGTCATGGCAATTCGTGCGGTACGTGCCAACGGCGATATTATCAAAGCGGGCAAACGTACTATTAAAGATGTGGCAGGTTATAATATTGCAGGTATTTTAATTGCTTCTGAAGGCACCCTTGCCGTGATTACCGAAGTGACACTGCGACTCATTCCAAAACCTAAAATGACCAAAACGGCTATGGGTGTTTTTGATTCGGTTAACCATGCTATGGCGGCGGTCTATAAAACCATGGCAAGCGGGGTGACGCCCGTAGCCATGGAGTTTTTGGATAATCTGACTGTTCGTGCGGTTGAGCAGACGTTTAATAAAGGCCTGCCGATTGATGCCGGTGCCATTTTGGTAACCGATGTGGACGGCAATTTAGAAGATGACCTGAATTTTCAGCTGGCACAGATTGAAAAAGTTTTTAAAGAGAACGGCTGCAGTGAATTTAAAATTGCCCAAAACGAACAAGAGGCTGCCGATCTCTGGTTTGCCCGCCGTAATGCCTCGCCTTCGCTCTCCGTCTATGGCAGCAAAAAGCTCAATGAAGATGTGACCGTACCGCGTGCGGTACTGCCGGAGCTACTGGAAAAATTCTATGCCATTGCCGACAAATATGACATTAAAATTCCCTGTTTCGGTCATACGGGTGACGGTAATGTCCATACGAACGTCATGGTTGACGGCAGCGATCCCGAGCAGGTGAAAATTGCCTACAAGGCCATTGAAGAGGTTTTTCAGGCTACGATTGATCTGGGCGGTACGCTTAGCGGTGAGCACGGTATTGGTCTGGCCAAAGCACCTTACATGAAAATGGCATTTACCGATGAGGAGATGCAGCT
>JAJRVF010000045.1 GCA_024277395.1 Campylobacterales bacterium | reverse complement strand
GAAGCATCAAGTTGCGTGAAGCTTACTGGCTCTACAGAACTGATGCATTGTTTGATTCTGACGTAAGCTTTACAGCCAGTGCAGGCCGTCGCCCTTCAACGAATGGTTTTTTAGTCAATCTTCGTGATGATAATCAGGCAAAATCACCGCTGGGGCATGTTATTAATGTTGAATTTGACGGTGCCAGCATGAAATTTGGATTGGATCAGATAACGGGCATTGACGGTATGAGTTTGAAGTTTTGTTTTGGGCGAGGACTTACCAATGCCGGACAACGTTTTAATCCCGATGGAAGCGGTATTGACTATATCAAGCAGTCAGGTTTGGACACGGTAGATTTGGCCGGATTTATTTTTGTGCCGTATGATGACGGGCAATATACGGTAACGTCTACTTACTACCGAGGCTTTAACGTTCCTGGATATGCAGCAGGCACCATGAACTGGACGGGTGCCAATCCTTCCAATCCAATGGATGCACGAAACTGGGCACCGGATATGAACTCTATGGCAATGCAGACTATGGGTGATATGGATGGCGCTGCCGTTTCGGTATTGGTTGACGGCATTGGTGAGGGTATTAGTGACTTTCTTGATTACACCGTTGTCTTTGGTAGTTTTGCATGGTCAAAAACCCGTCCAAGCACTGTCAATAGAAATTTTGTCGGCGGTCCAATGGGTGATGCTGTGATGCCGACAAAAACCATGCTGGGCTCTGATAGTTCCGAGACAGGAACCTCATACTGGTTTGGGGCACAGTTCCCTGCACTTTTTACCGAGGAGGGACGCATTGGTTTGGAATTTAATCACGGTAGTGAATATTGGCGAGCGTTTACGTATGCTGAAGATACCATGATCGGATCAAAACTGGCCGTGCGCGGCGATGCATACGAGGTCTATTATACGCAGCCGCTCATGGGCAAAGCTTTTAGTATGCAGATTCGCTACACCTATATTGATTATGCGCAAACCGGAAGCAACGGTTTCTTCGGCGATGGCGGTATGTCGATGGATGTGGACAGCCCGATGCTCGCGGCCATGGGAGTAGATCCGGTGGATACGGCATCAGACCTACGCCTCTATTTTCGCTATAGATACTAAGTCTATATTACGTACAGCAAGAAGAACGGACACTTCTTGCTACACATTAAAGCTAATGTGTTCTTCCATCCTCTCTACAAGTGCATCATAATACCGTTTTTGTTCACTGCTTCCAAGTGCTGAAGGAGGCTCACCGCTATCTGATGCCGCTCGTATTTCCATATCAAGCGGGATGCTTCCGAGAAAAGGAATGTTATATTTTTGCGCCATACGCTCTCCGCCGCCGTTACCAAAAATATCGTAACGTATCTTGGTGTCAGGCGCAATAAAATAACTCATATTTTCAATGATTCCGGCCATGGACACTCCAATATCTTTAAACATCATAATAGCACGGCTCACATCATCAGTAGCTACTGTTTGTGGCGTGGTGATGAGAACAGCTGCGGTAATAGGCAGCTCTTGTGCCATAGTAAGTTGAATATCGCCGGTTCCTGGCGGCATGTCGATGACTAAAAAGTCCAGCGTACCCCATGCAACATCTTCTAAAAACTGTATAAGAGCTGAGACTGCCACAGAGCTGCGCCATACTAGTGGAGTATCATTTTTAGGTGTAGTGAGGGCAACGCTCATGATTTTAATGCCAAAGTTTTCAGACGGTACAATTTGATTGTTGTCATTCCAGCCGATGCGCTCGGTATCAGTATTGGTCAGGCGCGGAATATTGGGGCCGTAAACATCTGCGTCGAGCAGACCGACCCGATACCCTTTTTTTGCCAAAGAGATGGCAAGATTGACCGAAACGGTACTTTTGCCGACCCCGCCTTTGCCACTCGTCACAGCAATAATGTTGTTAGCATACGGAGCACGATTATTGGGTTGTGCCGTATGTCCGTAATGCACTGTTTTTGGTGTTTTAGCATGAATTTCTAATGTATCAAAACGGTGATGCAGTTCACGTTCAAGAAAAGTTTTTAGCATTGTAAAAGAATCATCATTGGATGTGAGCAGTTCAATGGAAGCATGAGAATTATTGACATGGACATTTCCTAGAAGGTGAAGTTCTTTCAAGTTTTTTTCGAACGATGGGTAATGCAAGTGTTGTAGCAAATGCATAAGTTCCTGACTATTCATAAACATTTCCTCGATATTGTCTGGTTAGAAGGGCTTTGGTTGCATTTGCTTTTTGTGCCAGTGCGGCAAGCGGTTGCTGTGCTTCGGGATAGTGCATACTTAATTGATGATATTGCGCAATACGCTCCTCTACGAGCCGGCGCAACAACGCAACAGCTTGAGGAAGCTTGCCATGAGCGTCGCTCTCATTGAGCAGTCGCTTAATGAGCATCTCGCGGGTATGCATCTCTAAAGAGAGTCCTAGTGCGTTACCGATACGAATAAAGTCGTTAGGCGAGAGATAGATGCCTGAAAAAAAGGTATTTAAAAAACGATTTTCCAAGATGGTAAATTTGCTTTTAAGACTTTGATCTTTCATGAAAGTGCTCCTAAATGTACCTCAGCTGCTTTGGCAACATCGGTATCGCTGTCGTTGAGCAATACTTCTAGTATCTCTTTGGTGAGAGCAGGGTTTTCGCACAGACGGATGCGTACCATTTTATCGTTGTCATTACTAAGGACACGTAAAAGTTTTAGGGGGGTATTGGGGTTGCCGGAGAGGGCATCACGCACAATTTTCTCATCATTAAAAAACATCTCTAAAATACTACTCGGAGTGGAGGGATTTGCACCTACAAGAGCGCGTACAAGGTTTATCTCGTCTTTGGCTAAAATTTCCAGTATTTCAACCGGTGTGTGGGGGTTTTTAGCAACAGCCCAGCGTGCACCCATATCAACAGGGTTGTTCGCAATGTCACATAAGAGCTCGACCATAGTATCGCTGTACTCCTTGTCTCGCTCATATACCGAAGTACGTAAACTTAGGTTCATGGCAACCTGACCCACAATCTCTTTGTGATTGCGGAAGGCAAAGTAGATTGTTTTTACAGTCTCTATAGGTATTTGCTTATCTTCTAATAGCTCTACGAGCGCTGTCGTATCATTGTGGCGAATTGTCTGTTGTATGTTGTCTGGTGTCATGGCAAGCTTCTTATCACCTTTTCGTTATTTTAAAAGATATTATATTAGCTGATTCCATATTAGAGATTCAAATTAACTTTAAAATATACATGTAAATTAAGATTGAATTTTTAATACAGTAAAAAACTGTAAATGTTTCCTTTTGTAATACAGATTCAGTATAAAAAAATACTTTTTCATACTTTATTGTACTCTTTATACTATAATAGTCAGGTTGTTCCCAAGGGAATAAGAAGAGAAAATTACAAATTTTAAAAAAGGAGCACGGATGAAACGATTGCTAAAGACATTATGTGTTGTGGCAACACTGAGTGTTACTACAGCCGTTGCAGGCAATGATTATGTTAATAAAGATATATTGATTTCTGCAAAAGAGGCAATTAAGTTCATTGGAGACAAGAAGGTGATGTTTGTCTCAGGGGATAATGAAGATGTCTATAAGTTAGGACATATAGAGGTTCCGTCGAGATGTATGCACATCACCTGCATCACTCTGATATTGCCGGAGAGATGCACTGTGCACCGTTGTACCGTTGTATTGATGATGCCGAACAGTATATTGGCAGCAAAGGGATCAGTAACGATATGATGATCATTGCGTATGATGATTTTAAAGGACCCAATGCGACGGGAGTATACTCATTCTTTGAAAGCTACGGCCACAAGAACATTAAAATTCTTAATGGCGGTCGTGCCGCCATTATGGCGATTGATCCGGCACAAAAAGTGTATGATGCTATTAACAAAGAGTTGAAAGCTGAAAAAAAGATCGATAAAAAAGCACGCCGAGCATTGAAGAAAAAAGCAGATTTGAGTGCGGAGAAAATTGCAGAACTTGAAGCAATTCGTAAAGCGAGCAAAGTCAAGCAAAAAGAGATTAAGGCCCGTCTCAATGAGGCGGCTAAAGATCTGTTGGTGGTTAAGGGTGAGGAGAAGGTGACGCCCAAAACATATCATATTGACAAGCATAACATCAATTTTGACTATATTGCCGAAAAAAACGAGGTTAAAAAAGCGGTTGATGATATTTTAAAAAATGGGGACAAATCGCAATTTGCCGTGATCGATACCCGTGCAATGAGTGAAATTATCGGTGAGCGCAAGATGGACAACTGTGCGCGAAGCGGGCACATTCCGGGGTCAAAATTTATTGAGTGGAACAAAATTTCCGATACCAAGAACAAGAAGTCGTTCAAGTCAGCAGATGAGATTCAGAAGGTCTTTGACCACTACGGTGTGAGTAAAGACAAAACCATCTATGCTTACTGCATGGTCGGTACGGGACGAAGCTCGGAGATTGTTACCGCGTTGCGGCTGCTGGGCTACAAAGATGTCAAGGTGTTTACCGGCAGCTGGGATGTCTGGGGCAATGATATGAATTTACCGTTGAAACGATAAACGAAGAGGGTTTACAATATGACTAAAGTGATGAATAATAAACGAAGAAATTTTCTGAAAATTTCAGGAATGACGGCCGCACTGGTAGCATCGCAGGGAAGTCTGTTTGCTAAGACGCAAGCGATATCGGTGGAGAACGCAAAAGAGGACTATCCCAATACCAGCTATACCGAAGCGATGTACCGCAATGAGTTTGCGTTTACATACGGTAAAAAAGAGGAGCACGGCTTTGCATATCACTGTGTGAACTGTCAGGGGAACTGTGCGTGGGAGGTATGGTCGCATAATGGGGTGATTACCCGTGAAAACCAGTCGGCTCGCTATCCGATTATTAATGCTAAAATTCCCGATTTTAATCCGCGCGGATGCAACAAAGGGGTGCAGCATTCTCAGGTGATGTACCAAAAAGACCGCATTCTCTATCCGATGGTTCGTGTGGGTGAGCGCGGTGAGGGGAAATGGCGTCGTGCCAGTTGGGACGAAGCTGCCGAAATTGTCTGTCAAAATATTTTTGACACCTTGAGCGATCCGGAGCGCGGACCGGACAAGCTGATGGTTCATGCCGGAACCGGACTGTTGACCGAAGGGCGGCGCGGGGCACCGTTGCGTTTTTCAACGCAGCTGGGCGCCAACCGTATCTATCCGTCGTCGTATCTGGGCGACATGTTCTCCGGTGCGGCTATCGCGTACGGGGAAGGGAATCTCGGCTGTACATGGGATTTTATGTATACGGTCGATACTGCTGTGATGTGGGGTGGAAACCCGTCTGTTTCGCGTATTCCCGATGCCCACTTTGTCTGGGAAGGAAAATATAACGGAGCCAAGATTATTGTAATTACGCCGGAGTTTAATGCAACGGCGAAGTCGGCAGACTTGTGGATACCGATTAAGGCCGGTTCTGACAATATTCTGGCTATGAGTGTCATTAACGTTATTTTAGAAGAGAAGCTTTACAAACCCGAGTTTATGAAAATCTATACCGACCTCTCCTTCTTGGTTGATGTCAAAACGCAAAAGATGATTCGTCGTAATGATATGGAGCATACCCAAAACAAAGAGGATCATCACAAGTGGGATGAGCAGTTTTATTGCATGAATACGACTGAGGGCACGCCGTTTTTAATGCCCGGAACCGAAGGACACGACAAGCGAACTCTGCGTCTTCCGGACCATGTCAAGCCGGCATTGGAGGGGAGCTGGACTATTACCGACGTGCACGGACATAAGCGTGAGGTGACGACGGTATTTGAACTGCTGAAGCAATCAGCGGCACAGTTTTCTCCGGAAGCAACACAGAAGACGACAGGGGTGCATCCCGATACCGTGCGTCTGCTTGCCCGCGATATTGCCGTTCCGAAGGTAGTAGAGATCACAACAGGGTTCTCGTTAAACAAATATTTCAACGGGATGATGACCATCTGGAATGTGGCTTCTATTTGCGGATTGACCGGTCGCATGGGACCTTACGGCGGTCTGAACACCGAAAATGAGTTTCAGCTCTCCGGATTGGGGGCACTTTCAGGGTTTAGCGGTAAATATGCGCCGCGATTCGGCTCGGGGTTTGTCGGTGAGTTTATGAACGGCAACGGCATGAAAACCTTTAAGCAGTATTTTAACGATGAAGATGTTCGCCGTGCACAAAACGGCATGAGCAAGGAGGAGTATGTTGCCGTACTTGAAGAGATGCTTGCGGCCGGTGAGAACGGCAAGGCCAATATGGAGTCCGAGCACGGCAATGTTGTTAAGCCGTGGTGGCTGCCGACAACGGCACTGATTGTGGCAGACTCAACATTTCGGCGCAACAAAGCGAGCGAATATCGTAACGCATTCTTAAAACGCATGGATTTTTGGGCATATGTCGATTACCGTATGAGCGAAGCCGCACAGTATGCTGATGTCCTGCTGCCGGCCAAGTCGCACTATGAGGTGTATGACCTGCGCACCTCTCCGGGGTATCACCGTTTTACCAATTTGGCGCAACCGGTGGCAAATATAAAAAATGTCGGAGAAGCCAAAGATGAGTGGACCATGTTCACCTTTTTGGCAAAAAAGCTTGAGGAGATTGCAAACCGTCCGGAAAACATTGCCAAAGCCAAAATTAAAGACGACAAGCGCTATGCCCGTCCGGGGTATCACGATTTGACAATTTTTCATAAAGAGTACACCAATACCGATGAGGAATCTGAAGGTGAAGGCGAGGTCTATCTGGGTACCGATAAAATGGCGGTGCAGGCCGCACTGGAGCAGTGTGAGCAGTATGAGCCGTGGACAATGGAGAAGATGTACAAAGTTGGAGGGTTCTTGCTGATTAATGACAAAGCGGCACAGACGTCACCGCTCTACTCCGATAAACCGTACAACTCCAACGAATTTCACCTCTATAAGTTTGAGCCGATGCATACTATTTCGGGTCGTCAGACCTTCTATGTCGACCATGAGATGTTCATTCGTATGGGTGCGGCAACCAATACGGGAATGGAGGGAATTCGTCCACAGCGCAAAGCGTACCCGTATGTCTTGATGACACCGCATGCACGGTGGTCGATTCACTCGAATTACAAAACGTCGCGCACTCTATTGCGCTTGCAGCGCGGTGTACCGGCGGTAGCGCTGAATCGTGTCGTGGCAGAGAAAAAAGGGATTAAAGACGGCGATACCATTCGGGTCTATAACAGCCTGGGAGAGTTTTACGCTATGGCAAAGCTCTCCTCGTCCTCCCCTGCAGACGGATTGGTAATGGAGCATGGATGGGAGCCGTACATGTATAAATTCAACAAAGGGCACAATGAGGTGGTACCGACCTCATTGAACCTCTTGGAGATGGCAGACGGATGGGGGCACTTGAAGTTCGGTGGCCTTTGGGACGGTAACCAGTACGCATATGATGGCGCTGTCAATTATGAAAAAGCAAACGTGTAAGGAGTTTCGATGTCTAAAAGACGATTAGCAATGGTAATGGATCTGAACAAGTGTATCGGGTGTCAGACATGTACCGTGGCATGTAAAACTCAGTGGACCAATCGTAACGGCCGTGAGTATATGTATTGGAATAATGTAGAGACCTATCCTGGAACGGGGTATCCTAAAAACTGGATGGATCTCGGTGGCGGTTTTGATGATGCGGGTGACCTGCAGCCCGGCGTCATTCCCAATCTGGAAGCCGATTACGGCGTTCCTTGGGATTATAACTATGACGCACTTGCCGGCGGTGCCAGTTTTGAGCCCAATGTTGAGCCGACATGGGGACCCAACTGGGATGAAGATGAAGGTGAGGGCGTGTTCCCTCAAGACAACTACTTCTTTTACCTGCCGCGTATCTGTAACCACTGTACCAATCCGGGATGTTTGAGTGCGTGTCCCCGTGATGCAATATTCAAGCGTGATGAAGATGGAGTGGTGCTGGTAGATTTGGATCGTTGTCAGGGATATCGCTACTGTATTGCCGGATGTCCGTACAAAAAGATCTATTTTAACCCGAAAATTTCCAAATCGGAAAAATGTATTTTATGTTTTCCGCGTGTGGAACAGGGGCTGCCGCCGGCATGTGCACAGCAGTGCGTCGGACGTATCCGTTTTGTCGGATTTTTGGATGATGAAGCGTCTCAGGTTTATAAGCTGGTGCACAAGTACAAAGTTGCACTGGGTCTGCGTAGCGACTACGGTACACAGCCTAATGTCTACTATGTGCCACCGACGGAATCGCCGGTGAAATTTGATGCTAATGGCAAAATTATTGAGGGATCCGACCGTATTCCGGTTGAAGAGCTTGAAAAACTGTTTGGTCCGGAAGTACACGGTGCTATCACAACACTAAAAGCGGAGATGAAAAAACGCAAAGAGACAGGTGAGAGCGAGCTAATGGATATTTTAATTGCCTATCAGCATGCCGATATGTTCCGCTTGGACAATACCTATTATCAAAGTGTTGCCAAAGAAAAAGGGCGTAATCCGTTAGCGCCGGTTGATACACGCTACATTGCAGGAAAGTTTACCAAAACGGGGCATACGATGAACTTTACACATGAAGCAGGAACGACAGCAGGAGGGCATCACTAATGAAAACAGTAGCAACAACACTTTTGGTCTCAGCATTGGCGGGCAGTTCGCTTTTTGGAGCAGAGGCTGCGGTGAGTGCATTGAAAGTCAATGATGATTTAAGTACCGTCTCTTATGCATCAAAAGTATGGAGCAAGGCAAGCTTTTCACCCGTCATGCTCTACCCACAAACCACCATTCGCATGAATGACAAGAAAGCCAATGCGATTAATGCGCACAATAAAGCAAAAAAAGCAATGGTGGCAGCAGTCTATAACGATAACCGTATTGTCTTTATGATTCGCTGGCCCGACCAGAGTGTTAATGTTCAAAAAGGGTTAAGCACCACATCGTATGCAGACGGGTTTGCCGTGCAGTTTGCCAGTGATTTTAGTCATCCCGATGCGCTGCCGTATATTGGTATGGGTTCGGAAGGGCGCCCGGTGGTGGTGCATCTGCAAAAAGTAGCCAAAGATATTTACGAGCCTGACGGCAAGGGCAATGTCGCGCTTCAGATCAATCGTAATCAGACCGATCTTTTTGGCAAGGAGCTGAAGACGTTTGATAAGAAAGTTGCCGCCTTAAGCAACAGTGATTACGAACGCTCTTTTGTCAGTGAAGGATTTCGGTCTATGACGGAGATTAAAGACGGAAGCAATAACTCCTATTCACGTATCCGTTATAGCAAAGGCGAGAAGCAGTGGGAAGGTACGCTTTCGCGTGCGTTGAAAGACGACTATGTTAATCTTGATGCGGCGGCGATCCCCGTGGCGTTTGCGGTGTGGGACGGAGAAAAAATGGGGCGCGACGGTTTGAAGCATCTTTCTGCGTGGATTTCAGTCAAACTGCAAGGAAAG
>JAJRVF010000044.1 GCA_024277395.1 Campylobacterales bacterium | reverse complement strand
CTGTTTGAGCCGTTGTGCTTCAACAATTTTATCTGCTTTAAGAAAGTAGTCCAGCCGTTCGTCCAGCTCTTCTTCTATGCGTTTGACGGCGCGGGAGAGCTTCTCTTTGGTGACACTGAATTGACTGGTTGAATAGATGGTGACTTTGTCTAAATCCTCGAGTCGTTTGTTGCTGATCACCTCAAAGGTATTAATGGATTCCACTTCATCGCCGAAAAACTCAATACGAACGGCCTCATCTTCAAGATAGGGCGGATAGATGTCAATCACATCGCCGCTCACACGAATGTGACCACTCTCAAAAACAGTGTCGTTGCGGCTGTAGCCCATATCGATAAGGCGCAAGAGCAGTGCTTTTTGTGAAATCTCATAGCCTATGTTGAGAACCTGTACCATTTTTTCATACTCTTCAGGATCACCCAGCCCGTAGTTGGCAGAGACGGAAGCGACGACAATAACGTCATCGTAGCTCAATAAGTTGGCAGTGGCCGAGAGGCGTAGACGTTCAAGCTCATCGTTAATGGCGCTGTCTTTTTCGATAAAAAGATCTTGTCGCGGAATGTAGGCTTCGGGTTGGTAGTAGTCGTAGTAAGAGATTAAATATTCAACATGATTGTCGGGAAAAAAACTTTTAAACTCACTGTAAAGCTGAGCCGCGAGTGTTTTGTTGTGGGTCATGATAATGGTCGGCATGTTCGTGTTTTCAATAATTTTTGCCATAGTGAAGGTCTTGCCGCTGCCGGTGACTCCCTCAAGGGTTTGGTAACGGTTGCCCTCTTTAATGCTTTGAGAGAGCCTCTCAATGGCTTGAGGCTGATCGCCTGAAGGCTGATAAGGTGTTACGGCTTTGAAATTACTGTTTTTTATCATAAACGAGATTATAGCTTTTTTAAGTGTCATATCTGCTTTTTAAAAACGTTATAAATAATTTCTAGGATTATTAAATGGTAAATTAATTAATAACTCTGTAAAATGTTCCTAAAAATCATGAATAGAGAAAAAATGGAACAACGATCAATAATAGAAAATTTGAGTGATAAAGTTACTCTGCTTCTACAGAAATATGATGAATTAAAAAGCGAAAACGAGAGTCTTCGCAACGAGCTGATCACTTTACGCTCGCAAAGCGGCGGTAAAGATGAGGAGTTGGAGCGTTTGCGAGAAGAAAATGCCATGAAAGATCTTGAAATTGAAGAGATTGTGAACAAAATTGAGGGCATTCTTTCGTAAGAAAGAGCTCATAGCGTATGAAAAAAAAGATCAGCCTTCGTATTAACTCCACACCATTCAATATTGATGTGGAGGAGGAGTTTGCCGCCTATTTGCAACAGGCGATGCAAGATGACTTTAATGTCGAAGGCAATAACGATGTTAAAATCGTGCTTCAGGCATACGTGCGCAAGAGTTATGAGCTCTATGAGAACGAAAAGCGTATAAAACAGATGAATCTGGCTATTAGCAAGAGAATAGATTAGACGTATAAGCTATAAATATATAGAATGTACTACACAAAAGGAAATTGATTGAGTCAAACGTATATTTTTACTTCCGAGTCTGTTACCGAAGGTCATCCCGACAAGATGGCAGACCAAATTAGCGATGCTATTTTAGACTATATTATAGAGCATGACCCGAACGCACGTGTAGCGTGTGAGACGATGGTCTCAAACGGATTTTGCATGATAGCAGGCGAATTAAAGACGACCTGTTATGCTCCGATGCAAGATATTGCACGCAGGGTTATTGAAGAGATTGGCTATATTGATGCGCGATACGGATTTGATTCTCGTTCGGCCGCCGTGCTTAACGGAATTGGTGAGCAATCTGCCGATATTAATCAAGGCGTCGATCAGCAAGGCGGTGATATTGGTGCAGGAGACCAGGGTTTGATGTTTGGATATGCTTGTAAAGAGACCAAAGAGTTGATGCCGCTCCCCATTCATCTTGCACACCGTTTGACAGAACGATTGGCGCAGGTACGCAAAGAAGGAATTATTCCCTATTTACGACCGGACGGTAAAGCACAAATCAGTGTAAAATATGTTGACAATAAACCTGTCAGCGTTGACACCGTTGTGGTTTCAACGCAGCATCATGAGGATATTGATCAAGAGCAGCTGCACCGTGATGTTATTGAGAAGGTCATTAAGCAGGTTATTCCCGAGACGCTTTTAAGCAGTGATGTAAAATACCATATTAACCCGACCGGCAATTTTGTTATAGGCGGGCCACAAGGTGATGCGGGCTTGACGGGTCGCAAGATTATTGTCGATACGTATGGCGGAAGCTGCCCGCATGGCGGCGGTGCTTTTAGTGGAAAAGATCCGACCAAAGTCGATCGCTCTGCTGCCTATGCGGCGCGCTATGTGGCGAAAAACTTGGTGGCATCAGGTGCATGCGAGCGTGTGACCATTCAAATAGCCTATGCTATTGGTGTGGTCAAGCCTGTTTCTATTATGGTAGATGCCCACGGGACAGCAACAGTAACAGAAGCGCGCCTTGAAGCGTGCGTGAAAGCGTTATTTGATTTAACACCAAAAGGGATCATCAACACATTGGATTTATTGCGTCCTATCTATAGAAAAACAGCGGCATACGGTCATTTTGGACGTGAAATAGATGAATTCACATGGGAAAAAACAGATAAAGTGGATGCTATTCGCGACTTTTTAAAACTCTAATTTATTGTGTCGATGTCTTTGTTACATCTGCACGATATATCCTCCAATAACATTCTTCTTTTAGCTACGTTTAAAACTCTTATTGGTATAGTTTTCAGTATTAAACAATAGGAGATTTTATGGCTGTAATTATTAATGACACTTGTATCAACTGTGGTGCTTGTATTGACGAATGTCCAACAGAAGCAATTGTTGATGAGGATGATAACCCGACAGGCGAGGAGATCTACTATGTCTATGCAGATAAATGTGTTGAGTGTATAGGTCACCATGATGAGCCAGCATGTGCAACGGCATGTCCTACTGAAGGGTGTATTGTTTGGGGTGAAAATCCCGATACCGAAGGTGCTGTTGCCGGTGAGCCTTGCGTTGAGTAATTTCGGCAGATAAGTACCGTTTTTGGGTACTTGCTGCTACTACTGTAAACCCAATTTCCCCTCTTTTTTTTATTTAATCGTAAAACGCTGTTTTTTTCGCTATAATTGCACCCTATTTTTGAAATTATACAGGAGTTTTAATGGAGCGTACACTATCTATTATCAAGCCGGATGCGGTTGCAAAGGGTGTTATTGGTAAAATTTTAGATCGTTTTGAAAGTGCGGGATTACGTATTGCCGCTACGAAAAAAATTCAATTGACGCGTCAAGATGCCGAAGCATTTTATGCGATTCATGCTGAGCGTCCTTTTTTCAACGATCTTGTCGATTTTATGATTAGCGGCCCTGTAGTGGTGACGGTGCTTGAAGGGGAGGGTGCTGTTCTTAAGAATCGTGATCTTATGGGAGCGACCAATCCGAAAGAGGCAGAAGCAGGAACGATTCGTGCCGACTTTGCCGAAAACATTGATGCTAATGCCGTTCACGGTAGTGATTCGGCAGAAAATGCTGTAAATGAGATTCATTTTTTCTTTGCCGATAGAGAAATTTCGTAGTATAACGGATGAAAATTGCGTGCCGACACATCGGTAACAGACCGATTGAGTTTAAGCTCGAAAACGAAGAGATGACATTTTTTGGATCAATAGTGTTTCAAAAGGGGTCTCTTTTTTATTTAAATGGTCACATTGACGGTCACTTTAGTGCTCCGTGTGATATATGTGCCGAACCTTTTGATACAATACTAGATGAAACCATAGAGATACTGGTTTCTGACGGCGTGTATGAAGGGATGGATGAGATGCTTGATGTCGTGGAAGTTTTGGACTCCGTAGTGGATATGGAGACAATTTTTCACTCTGAAGCAGAGTTGATTAAATGCGACTATCGACGTTGCCCTGACTGCTCGAAAGAGACAGTAAACTATTAAAGAAAGGAATTATAATGGCAGTACCTAAGAGACGAGTGAGTCATACCCGATCAGCCAAACGTAGAACTCACTATAAAATTTCATTGGCACGTCCTGTAAAAGACAAGGACGGTACCTACAAGCTACCACACCACATTAATCCGACTACCGGTGAGTACAAATAATTGATGATCAAGATTGCAATTGATGCAATGGGTGGGGACTTTGGTCCCGAACCAATTGTAAAAGGGTGCATTCAGGCTCTTAAAGAGAAGCAGTTTCAACCCATTCTTGTAGGAAAAAAAGATGAGATTTTATCTTTGTTACCTAAGGGTTATAAAGACAAGATTTCTATAGTAGATGCCGGTGATGTTATTGAGATGAGTGATGCGGCTACCGATGCACTCAAACGCAAAAACAGCTCTATTTATGTTGCAGTTGATTTGGTTAAAAGAGGTGAAGCCGACGGTGTCGTCTCTGCCGGACACAGCGGGGCAACCATGACGCTGGCAACCCTGCGTCTGGGGCGACTCAAGCATGTGACACGTCCCGCTCTGGCCGCATTAATGCCGACAAAATCAGGCAGCCGCAGTATTCTGCTTGATGCCGGTGCCAATGTGGACTGCAAAAGTGATAATCTGGTGGAGTTTGCGGTCATGGGCCGCCACTACGCTCAGGATATGCTGGGTGTGAGTAAGCCGCGAACCGGTCTGTTGGCAAACGGCGAGGAGGAGTCCAAAGGCAACGAGATTACCAAAGAGTCGTTTATAAAGCTTAAAGACTTTGACGGGTTTATTGGTAATGTTGAGGGCAATAATATTTTTGACGGCAGCTGTGATGTTATTGTCTGCGACGGTTTTATCGGAAATTTGGTACTTAAAGCATCTGAAGGAGTTGCCAAAACCATTACGGAGCTCATTAAAGAGTATATTCGTAAATCACCGGTTGCCATTACCGGTGCTTTGTTAATGCGAAAAGTATTTAAATTATTGAAAAAGCAGATTGACTATGCCGAAATCGGCGGTGCTCCGCTTATTGGTATTAAAGGCTGCGCGATTGTCAGTCACGGCAAAAGCAATCCTAAAGCTATTAAAAATGCTATATTTCAGGCCATTCGCTATGTTGATACCGGTGTCAATGCTCACATTGAAGCGTCGTTGGGCGATATTGCAAAAAAAGGGTAGTTCATGTATGCAGCATTTCGCTCAATCGGTGCCTATGCTCCAGAAAAAATTCTTACCAACAGCGATCTCTCGGAGATGGTTGAGACTACCGACGAGTGGATTACCAAGCGTACCGGCATTAAAGAGCGCCGTATTGCTGCTTCAGATGAGACAACATCAGACATGGGCGTTAAGGCGTGCGAGAAGGCTATAGCGCGTTCGGGTATTGCAGCAAATGAGATTGATATGATTATCTGTGCGACCATCTCACCCGATTATTTCTGCATGCCCTCAACTGCTACGGTCATTGCCACGAAACTGGGACTCCCCGCCATTACCGCGTTTGATATCTCTGCGGCCTGTACGGGATTTGTCTATATATTGAGTATTGCCAAAGCTTTTATTGAATCGGGTATGAAGAAAAATGTACTCATTGTCGGTGCGGAGAAGCTCAGCGCCATTACGGATTACAGTGATCGCGGTACATGTATTTTATTTGGTGACGGTGCGGGTGCCGCGCTCATTGGTGCAACATCCAATAAAGCGGAGGCCATTATTGACGTGCATACCGGATCTGACGGCACGTACGCCGATCTGCTGATGACACCTAACGGCGGCAGCGGTTCGGCACATGATGCGCTTGACCGTGAGGCGGCGGGATGCTACATGAAAATGAAAGGGAATGAAACCTTTAAGGTGGCAGTACGTACCCTGACAAGCGATGTGGTCGCTATTTTAAAAGAAAACAATATTGATGCCACAGCTATTAAGCATTTTATTCCGCATCAGGCGAATTACCGTATTATCAAAGCGGTAGGTGATGCTTTGAAGATGCGTGATGAGCAGGTGGTGTTAACCGTAGCGAAATATGGCAATACCTCCGGTGCTTCCATTCCTATGGCGATGAACGATATTTACGAATCGGGTCAACTGCAAGCAGGTGAATTAATGCTTCTTGATGCTTTTGGCGGTGGGTTGACATGGGGAAGTGCACTGCTTCCTTTTGCTCCAAAACTGTAAATTTACATGTAAATTGATTATGTCGCTTTTTGAAAACAGTCTCATTGTTGTAGAGATACATGAGAGCGAGGTACCGTGGCTTAAGATTTTTACCAAAAGGGTGCGTAAAGAGTTTAGTGAGTGCAGCGCTCAAGAGAGGGTAATGCTTTTAGAGGCACTGGATATTGTCGAGCGAGAGATGTTGCGCTATTACCGACCTGAAAAGATCAATATCGCTTCGTTTGG
>JAJRVF010000043.1 GCA_024277395.1 Campylobacterales bacterium | reverse complement strand
GGTCGTGGTAGAGTTTTTGTATCTGGACTTTCTGATTCACTCGAGTATGAATATTCGATTGGGTAATCTTCTAGTGCCAATGGGGTTGATTAATCTACGGCACGAACCGACACTTTTTAATACCGTACAACGTCCCGACGTTGAGCGCTATCTGATTCCCTCAACATGGAACGAGAACGGAGTGCTGGTTTATGGAGCGATTGGTCAGAGCGATCTGGAGTACACTGTCGGACTCGTCAATGCACTCGATCTCAAGTCGGGCAATGAAGTGTCACAAGCGCAGTGGATTCGTCAAGGACGCATCGGTTCGCGAAATAAAGGGGTGATGAACCGTGTGGCCGTTGTAGGACGTTTGGATTATCGCGGTTATAACGGGTTGCTTGTCGGTGCTTCGGCATATTACGGCGACGCGGCACAAGGAAGCGTCAGTGGTTCACGGGCGTTGATATATGCCTTTCATGCCAGCTATGAGCAGGGTGCTTTTAAAGCCAAAGGGGTTTATACGGCGACATCGGTTCGTGATGCTCAAGTGTGGAATAATCCTCAGGCTGCTACCGAAGCCGAGGGGTATTATATTAATCTTGAATACAATGCGCTTGCTGCATTTGCAACTCCGATGCGACTGCCGCTCTTTATTCAGTATGAGTCATACGATACGACTAAAGAGACTTTAGCTGCAATAGATCCCAATAACGCTGTAAGCAATATTAATGTGGGGCTGAATTTCTTTGCGCATGAGCAAGTGGTTTTAAAGCTCGATTATATGATGAAAGATTATGATGATGCAACTAAAGATGATGTTAATACATTGTCGTTAGGACTTGGCTTTGTCTTTTAAAATACATGTATTTTTGGGGCTACTGCTTGCGGGTTCACTGCTGCAGGCCGCACCGCTGATATCTCCTTTTGATGCTATTAAATTAAGCTATCCCCATGAGAATGTGAATATTGTTAAAAAAAATCTTCTCTTGACAAAACGGGAAGCTTCCGAGGTTTCCAAAAGGGCTCACGTGGCACTGAAGACAAAGATATACCGTATTTTTACCGTGAGCGATGTCAATACTATCCGTGCATTCGGTGTGTTGATTTCTAAAAAAGTACGCAGTAAAAATGCGGCGGTACTTTACCTTATTGATGCGCAGAGCAGCACAATTAAAAGTATTGAAGTGGTGGCATTTCATGAGCCTTTGGAGTACCTTCCCTCATCGACGTGGCTGCAGCAGTTTTATGGAAAAAAGCACTCCGATGTGTTGCGAACGGGTCAGACGATTCCCGCCATTACAGGGGCAACCATGTCGGCGCGTACACTTACAAACGGCGCACGGTTGGCATTGGCACTTTATGAAACCGTCTTAAAAGGAAAGCAATGAAGTTTTTAGCAGGCAACGCTCTTGATGCAACACCGATGATGCGCGTGCTGTTGCTGGGATTGCAGCTGTTTAGCATACTGTTTTTGTGCTTTGATATGCTCTATAAGTTTGAGACCATCGGCCTCTCGTATGCAGCGGTACATACCTATCTCTTCGGTGATGAAGTACTCTATATTGATGCCGTGCTGTTAAGCACTCTCTTGGAGCTGCTGCATGCCGATACCTTTTTTGCTATGATGATTTTGCTTGCCCTTGGGAGTATTTATGCACGTCTGTGTCCTTCAAAAAAACGAGCCCTTTATGCGCTTCATACCGTGATGATCGCGGCACTGTTGGCCATTGTGTCGTTACCGGCGGCGCTGTATGTCGGCAACATTTTTATTGGGGTGTGGTCGGTGAGTTTTGTTTTATGGCATTTGGGTGCCGTGCTGATGGCGTTGGAGATAGTGTGGAGGTTGCGCCGTTGATGGGTGATGTACACCGTTATGTCATTGTCTATTTTGCGCTATTTGGAGTGCTTTTGCTTGCAAGCGGGTTGTGGCTTTTTGGTATGAAAGCCGGCTTTGGTGTGGAGACCATAGCAGAGTACTATCTCGGCAATGAGGCGCTGTTGAAACCTCCAAAAAGCCGTGAGGGTCTGCTAGAGATCGCCGTGCCGCATCTCGGAGGCATGGGACTTTTTATTATGGTAAGCGCGCATTTTGTTCTCTTTACATCGCAACGGTCGCGTCGGCTTATGGTGTGGGTGGCGGCATTGTGCTTTATTGGCGCGCTGCTTGCTATTGCGAGCCCTTTTGCCATTATTGCGGGCTGGGGCGTGTTTGCAGGGGTTAAACTGGCGGCAATGGTGCTCTTTCAGATAACGGGCTTGTTTTTACTGTGGACAGTGTGTTATGCTGCTGTTATGAGCCTCCGTGAATCATTTTAGAGACAATGCCCTCTTTTGTCGTCAACTCATGACGCAATACACCGGCAAGATGCATAAGTACAAACAGAATCAGCGGCTGCATCATCCACTCATGAAACTCTTTAATCCCCGCAGCGCCCTCTTTGGAGATACCCAAAAATTCATGAAAATAGAGCAGGGTTCCGCTGATGGCCATAATGGCAATGGTGAAACAGAGCAGCATGTAGGTTCCGGTTTTAAGTTTTTCACTGCCCGATGCCTTCATGAACACAATAATAGGCAGTTGGGCCTGTTTGGTAGCAATCATATAGATACGAAGCGCAATGGCAAGACCTAATATCACGGCAAAAGTATAGTGCCACTCCCACATAGGCGCACGAATGGCCTTGGCAACTATTGCGGCGTTTTCGGCGGTGATGCCGGTACCGAGTTGGGCGAGTTGCGCCTGAATGATCTCAGCATTGCTGCGCCAGCTTAAAAATGTTTTACGCAGCAAAACCGTAGCAAGCAGTCCGAGGACGGATAGCGCCAGAAGCCAGTGCCACAGGCGGTAGGTTCGGGTGAATTGTTTTGGCATGATGACCTCCTAGTGGTGCGGGGTGACAAACATCGTCAAATTTTTGCTTCTGATCTGATCATGTTGCGTCGTTATGATGACATAAGCAAGCTTGAACTTATTTAAAAAATCTATGGCAGATTCCGTGGGCATCACGGATGCTGCCGTTGCGTAGGCGTCTAGTGCGCTATTACTCAGTGCCGTTGCGATAAGAGTGACGGAGGCAATGCGCTGTTGCGGGCGTTTGGTTTTGGGGTTAATGAGATGGTTGTGCTCGATGCTGTGAACAAAGCGTCTGTAGTTGCCGCTGGTAGAGACAGCGGTATGGGGATGGTGTGTCGTAAAACGGGCAATAATGCCTTCGCCGAAAGGGTTTTCAACAGCGATCTCACAACGGCTCAAACAGTAAATGTCGCCGCTGGCGGCAATGGTACCGGAGGTAATGTTATGTTGCGCATAGAGTGATGCAACCTGATCGACGGCAAACCCTTTACCCATTCCGCCGAGATCGAGCGTAATGTGCTTGGGTGTCACGGCGCGATCGGGGCTTAGCAGAAGTGTTTGCATGCCCAGTAGCTCCTGATCAAGAACAGATGCTTTGACGATGCGTTCTGCTGTTCCGAATCGGTAGTGTTTTTTGGTAATCGCGCCGATGCTGATGTCAAAATAGCCTTGCGTTTGTACGAAGTACTTTCGGCTTAAGCGTAATGCCTCGTAGGTATCGGAGCCAATAGAGATATTATGTTCATGGTTGAGGCGGTAAATGTCGCCGTCGGTTTTAAAGCTTGAGAGGGCACGGTCAAGCTCTTTGAAGCGTTTAAATCCTTTTTCGATCCACTCGCTCTGATGCCGCGGCAAGGTGATGGTAACGAGCGTTCCCATGTGAACCTGCGTTCGTGAGATCAGATCTTGTGCGGTGAGCATCAGCGGTAATGAGCATACCAATATAACAATTTTAAACACGTATTGTCCCTCCATCTCAATTTACATGTAAATTGTAGCATATGGGGTGCTATTAATGATGCTGTTAGATTTTCTGTAGTCAAATAAGCGTATAATACGAAAAAATTTTTGGAGTGCTTATGCGCTGGTTTCTAGGAATATTGTTGATTACCATTGCCCTGCTGTTTGGTGTTCTCTTTACTCCGGCGGGCAATGCGCTCTTAAAACCGTTTGTTGAAGCAAAAATCAGTGAGAAATTCCCGATAAAAGCAAACTTAGAAACATTTAAACTGAGTTGGTCTGATTTGCATGTTATGCTCACCGTGGGAGCAACAGGTCATATTGAGCTCAAGGGGACCTATTCGCTTGCAACACAGCAGGTCAAGATGAACTACATGGTGGATACGGATGATATTTCAGTACTGAGCGCGGTGATATCGCAGCCCTTGCAAGGTCCGTTTCACACGCGTGGTACCATCGTCGGAAAGATACAAGAGATGGTGGCTCAAGGGAGCGTAGCGCTGAGTAAAAGTTATCTTGATTATACGGTGGAGCTCAAGGAGTTTGAACCAAGAAGAGTGATTGCCAAAGGAGATCTGAAACTTCAAGAAATATTGCATTTGTTGGTAAAGCCCAATGTCGCCGATGCCGATGTTGCGCTTCATGTCAATATTCAAGAGCTTAATATTGCTGCACCGGAGTACTCCCGGGGTAATCTTGTTGTTGCGCTGAGAGAGGGATCGATCAATACCAATACACTGCAACAGGAGTACAATATCAGCCTTTCAGAGACACCGTTTGCAGTAGATGTCACTGCCAAACTTGATGAGACCAATGCCTCAATAGTGATGGATGCCAACATTGCTGAGAGCTCTACAGTTTCTTGTAATACAACGCTCAATATGGCGGCGTTGAGCATTGACGGAACCTATGATGTTGCCTTAAAAGAGCTTGCCCCTTTGTCTGTTTTAGCCGGTATGCCGCTGCAGGGTCCTTTTTATACCAAAGGTACCATTAAGGGCAGTCAGAAACAGACGACTGTCGAGGGTGATGTCGGTATTGTTGCTACACAGATGCAATACAGTCTGTTTTTAGAAGATTTTAACGTCAGACGTATGAAGCTTAACGGGGATGCCGCGTTACATGAAATCCTCTATTTGGCGGCACAGCCCATCTATGCCCGAGCCGATATGAATCTGCTGGTTGCAATGAACAATTTGGATAAAGATGCACTGACGGGAGTAATTAAAACCAAAATAAACAGCGGTACGTTTAACAGTGTGCTGCTTCAACGAGATTTTAATCTCACTTTGCCGCTGACAACTTTTAAAGCCGAAGTGATGACACAAATTAAAGAATCTGTTGCTGTCTCCAGTGTTGAATTGATGAGTACCATAGCCTCACTTCAGACACAACAGAGTGTTGTTAATCTTAGCAAAGGTACGCTGCACAGCGATTACAGATTGAGGGTTGATGACCTCAGCCATCTGCAGTTTCTTACTAAACGGCCCCTAAGAGGTGCTGTGACACTAGAAGGCGAAGCGGGTTATGCAGATGCAAATCTTGAAGTAACCGCTCACAGTGCGCTGCTAGGCGGTCAAATGGATGCGACCATGCTAAATAATAAGCTCTCCGTAGTTACAAAAAACTTCCAGACGACAGCGCTTAGTGAGATGCTGATGCTCCCTAAAGTATTTGCCTCAACGATGAATGCGACACTCAACTACGATACGCTGAGCAAAAAAGGGGCTCTAAAAGCCACGCTGCTTCAAGGAAGAATACTGCCCAACGAGATGAGTCTGCTGCTGCAGCAGATGGCGCATTTTGACATTACTAAGGAGGTTTATGACATTACGGAAGTCAACAGTACTATTGATAATATGCAGGTATTAAGCGACGTTTCTATGAAAAGCCGCTTGAGTGATGTCAAAGCCAGCGGTGTACTGCTTGATCTAGAGAATAACCGTGTCGATGCCCAGCTGGATGTGATGCTCAAACACTATCCTGTGCCTATTCGCATTCAGGGTGATATGGATGCACCGCATATCGGTATTGATGTTAAGGCATTGCTTCAAGGTGAAGGAAAAGCAGCGCTCAAAAAGGTAATTGACACAGAGCTTCAAGACAAACTTCCGCCAGAGGCAACAGAGCTTTTAAAAGAGCTTTTGAATTAACTGTTGCGTTGTGATTGTTGATGGCGAATGTAGACCTGTAGATTCTCTTCGAGCATATGGTCGTAGTCCTTGAGCAGCGCGGTTTTAATGCGCTCTTTGTCGCGCGCAAGATCGGTAGCTGCCATGGACGCTTCAAAAGCGCTGAAACGGGTAGCAGCATAGCGAAACGCCGTGCCTACGGTATTGGGTGAGTACGTTTCGTGTTGTGATAACTCGTTAGCGAGGTCAATAAACTTGTCTGCTAGAGTGTAGAGGGTATCTATGTCTATGGTATCGCTGGTGGTATGGCTCATGCGTATCCTTTAAATTGTTTCGCATATTCTACACTAACTCGCAATTTACATGTAAACGGTTTCATTAGCAGCTAAACTCTTTTTAGATAGAATCACATACAAAAATATTGTTAAGGAACGTAATGAAGCGCGCCCTTTTAAGTGTGAGTGATAAAAGTAATATTGTTGAGTTTGCTAGATCCTTGGCGGCTTTAGGATTTGAGATTGTCTCCACCGGAGGCACCTATAAGATGATTTGTGACGCGGGTATCGGTGCTATTGAAATTGGCGAGGTGACCCGTTTCCCCGAAATGCTTGACGGTCGGGTGAAAACATTGAATCCTTATGTCCATGGCGGTATTTTATATCGTCGTGACGTTGCGACACACTGTGCCACTGTGAAAGAGCACGATATTGTCGGTATTGATTTGGTCTGTGTCAATCTTTATCCTTTTAAAGCGACGATCGATCGAACCGATGATTTTAATGAGATTATTGAAAATATCGATATTGGCGGTCCGGCTATGGTGCGCAGTGCGGCGAAAAATTTTCAAGATGTCCTTATTGTTACGAGTACGGGTGATTACGACAATGTAATAGAAGCCATTGAGTCGGGTGGTGATTCGTTTGAGTTTCGTCGCGCGCTAATGATCAAAGCGTATGAGCATACCGCCGCTTACGACAGTATGATTGCTAACTATATGAATGAGCGCTTTAACGACGGTATGGGGGCAAAACAGTTTATTGTCGGTACAAAAGTTATGGATACCCGCTATGGAGAGAATCCGCACCAAAAAGGAGCCTTGTATGAGTTTGAAAGCTATTTTAGCGACCATTTTACTACGCTTAAAGGTGAGGCAAGTTTTAATAATCTAGGAGACATTAACGGGGCGGTCAATATTGCCGCCGCCTTTGGAACCGAGACGGCTGTTTGTATTGTCAAACATGGTAATCCTTGCGGTTTTGCGCTTCGTGAAAATTTGCTTGATGCCTATACAGAAGCTCTTAAATGTGACCCTGTTTCTGCGTTTGGCGGGGTGGTTGCCGTCAATGGTGTTGTCGATGCAGCTTTGGCTGAGAAGATGAGTGATATCTTTTTAGAGGTGGTTATTGCCGGGCGTATTACGCCGGAGGCACAGGCTGTATTTGCCAAGAAAAAACGGCTGAAACTTTTTGAATACGGCAGTGATTATCTGCGTTGTTCCGGTGATGCCAAAGATTTTAAACACATCGAAGGCGGTTTTATTTTCCAAGATGCCGATAAGGTGACTGACGAGGAAATTGCCGCTGCCAAACAGGTGAGCACGCGTGTTGCAACGTCGCAAGAGATAAAAGATGCCGAGATTGCCTACAAAATAGCCGCATTAACCAAATCCAATTGTGTGGTATATGTCAAAAATGGCGCTATGGTTGCCGTAGGTATGGGAATGACCTCTCGTGTCGATGCAGCACGTTGTGCTTTGAAGAAAGCTAAAGAGATGGGGCTGGACGTGAGTGGTTCAGCACTGGCATCGGAAGCATTTTTCCCGTTTCGCGACTCTATTGACGCCGCGGCACAAGCCGGTGTGACAACCGTGATCGAACCGGGCGGTTCTATTCGCGATGATGAGGTGATTGAAGCTGCCAATGAACACGGCATGGCACTCTATTTCTCCGGTGTGCGCCACTTTTTACATTAATGTCCCGGTACCGTTGTATTAAAGCATATAAAGAGGTCATAGATGCAGTATAAAAAACATGCCTATTTTATTTTTGATGATCACTCCCGAAGCATTACCGAAGCCATAGAAACCAATGCGTTTCATACGCGAATTAGCTCCGTACATGTCAATTATTTTCTTGAAAATATCGAGGCATTAGCCGGTGATATTGAACATATTGTACTGAGTGTCGCTTCAGAGAAAATCAGTGAACTCCTGTCCCTGGCGTACCGATACGGCTTTTCTGTCGGTATTATTCCCATGCCATCGCAAAAAGTACTCATTAAAAATCTCTACTGCAGCGGCGATATTTCCAAAAATATTGAGCTGGCACTTCGTGATGAGAGTATTGCTATAGATGCGGTGGAGATTAACGGAGAGTTTATCTACTCTCAGGGTATTATTGGACGCTCGCCGCTAATAGGGCGGGCGGCAGTGCGTACGCGGCACTCACTGTGGGAGAGTATTGTCTATGCCGTCAAAGAGTTCTTTACTATTGAGTTGCAAGAGTTTGAAATCACGACGGAAAACGGTAGAGCCATCACGACGGCGGGAAGCGGTGTGGTAATCTTGAATCATACCCGCAGCGGACTGCTGTCGCGCATTTTTGATTTTGATCAGTCGGTGCGTGACGGCGAGATTACGGCAGTTATAATCTCTCCTTTTTCAATTATGGAATACATACGGTTGCTAAGCTCAATTTTTTACAGCTCTAAAAATGAGAGAGCATTGCCGCAAGCAATCGGCTACATTAAAAGCAAGAGTTTGCAGATTAAGGCAAGTCGCAGCACGCGACTCTATTTTGATAACGGAAAAAGCACGGAATTGCCGATTACATGTAAAATTATTCCCGATGCCTTGGAATTTAATGCCAGTGAAGAGTTTTGGTTGCATAACGAGAAGAAAAGCAATACGAAAGAGACGGTAAAAATCGATAATTTGCCCGATAAAAATGAAGCGCAAAAGTATGCGGGTAAACATATTCCGTTTTTTACCTATGCTTCGGAGGAGCGGTTTCGAGATCTCTTTCAGATGTTGCGCTCCGATGCCAAAATCAACCAGAGCTATCTCTATCTGATGATTTTAAGTACGCTCTTGGCTACCATTGGACTGTTTGCCTCCAGCGCTGCGGTTATTATCGGTGCAATGCTGATTGCACCTTTAATGACACCTATTGTTTCACTCTCCATGGGACTGTTACGAGCTGAAACCGATATGATTCAACACTCTTTGGCGAAGATCACTGTCGGTATTGTATTGGCACTGGGTGCCTCATCGCTTCTAGGGGCACTAATTCCCTATTCGGAACTGACTTCCGAGATGAAAGCACGTATTGATCCGACGCTCTTGGATCTAAGTGTTGCCGTGATCTCCGGTGTGGCAGCGGCGTACTCAAAGTCATTTAAAGAGATTATGCAAAGTCTGGCAGGAGTTGCTATTGCCGTGGCTTTGGTACCGCCGCTTGCGACGGCGGGTATTGGTCTGGGTCAAGGAAATCTGTCAATGTTTAATGGAGCATTTTTGCTGTTTTTTACCAATTTGGTCGGCATCACCATTGCTGCGGTAATAACTTTTCAGCTATTGGGTTTTTCTAATGTAGTTAAAAGTAAAAAAAGTGTGATGTTTGTTTTTGCCTTATTGGTTGTTATTAGTATACCACTCTACTTCTCTTACGATAAAATGCTGCAAAAACATCAGATGACCCAGCGGTTAAAAGAGAAACATTTTATGGTTGAGGGCAAAGAGGTTGTTGTGGGCAGCGCTATGGCACAGATTCACGGGGATGTGCGTGAAATTGAACTTGAACTGCTTGTTAAAGAGTCGTTAAGTCGTCGTGATTTAGGGTTGTTGAAAGCAAAAATAGAAGCACTTTTTGAGCGCCCTG
>JAJRVF010000042.1 GCA_024277395.1 Campylobacterales bacterium | reverse complement strand
TTTTGATTGCGCTGCAGATCGGTTCGAAAACATTGATTCGGTGTGAACTGTTCAGCATCGAAATGCAGAGTGTGACTGCCCGGAACAAACTCCAGCAGACCGTTTTGAAGATACTCTTCACCCAGACTCAGCCAGATACTTAGCAAATTATCATTTTCAAAATGCCAGTAGCGGCGATCCTGGTGCCAACAGGTTGAAGAGATATTCGAGGGAAATTTGGTCATAATGGAGTTGTGATGTGCCAAAGTCAAGATGGGCGTATCTTGCAAGAGTTGTTGTAAAACAGGACGAATTTTTTGGTGGGTCATCCATGCGCGAAAGAGAGGATCTCTTTGGTAGACCTGTCGCAGTCGGCGCAGTGTCTTTGTCTGCTCGTTAATGCCGTGATACTCCTCCTCTGTTTCAACAGGAGCTTCCGCTTTGGCGACATGATGTTTTGCGGCATCATGCAGCGCACCGGTTTCCGCTTGAGAGAGAAACCTACGTAATATGATAAAGCCATCGCGCCGGAATGCCTCCACCTCTGTTTGTGTTAATAGCATCACTTCCCTCTTCATCTGCAAACTGTTTTGTATTTTACACCAAATCATAAAAGATTTACATGTAAATTGATGATATAGTGCACGACTAATGAAATATTAACATCTATTGCAATAAAATTCGCCAGAAAATGTATTGAGGAATATTGAGTTGGCGAAACGCAAAAGCACTAAAAAAAGAGTACCCCCCAAACGCTCCTCTTTTCTGTTTTTTCTCTCATGGCTGGCGGTAGGACTTATTGGTGTTATCTTGTTTGTGAGTGTCGGATACTACTACGGCTACAATGAGGGTACAGCAATACAACAGCAACAGGCGCAACAGGAACTGCAGCGCCTGCACAAGAGTATTGATGCTTTAAAGGCCAAACTCAAGGAGAAAGAAAGTGTCCCGATACTGAAGCAGAAGCTGCAGAGTATTTTAAAAGAAAACGGTAGTATCTATAAGCAAAAGACAGCGGCACATGAGTATGCCGATACTGCAGAATATATTGTAAAACCGCCTAAAGCGCCGGAGCGTAAAGTGGTACACTCTACAGTACGCCCCAAGTTGGCCATTATTATTGATGATGTCTCCTTTGCCCGTGACGTACGTGCCATAAAGGCTCTGAATATGCCACTTACCATGTCCTTTCTTCCTCCGAGCGAACGTCACCCCAATTCGGCAAAACTGGCACAAAAAGAGCCTTTTTATATGGTACATTTGCCGTTGGAAGCAATGCATTTTAACTCGGAAGAGACATACACGCTGCGGGTAAGTGATACGCAAGCAGAGATTGCATCACGTATTGGCAAGTTAAAAAAGCTCTTTCCGCGAGTGGCGTATATGAATAATCATACCGGCAGTAAATTTACCGCTGACGAGGGTGCGGTTAATCGACTTATTTTTACGCTAAGACAGAGTAAAATACGTTTTATAGATAGCCGTACTACGGCAGAAACCAAAATACCCAAAGTCATGCAAAGTTACGGTTCACCCTATATTGCACGTGATGTATTTTTAGATCATGAGAGCAATGTCAGTTACATAAAAAAACAGATTGCATTGGCAGTAAAAAAGGCCAGAAAACACGGTAGTGCCATTGCTATTGGGCATCCGCGCAAAGAGACCCTGCAAGCACTCAAAGAATCTAAGCATATTTTAAAAGCGGTAGATCTGGTACGTATTGATAAATTAATATAGCAAAATGTCATACGATCAGGCAAACAGCATGATGGTGTGCTACAGTTTCAAAAAGGATGCATGCCATGAAGGTCTTACACCGGATTCCTCCAGAATTATATGCTATGAAAAAAGTTCCTTCAATACTGCATTATGAAGGCAACCTAGATCTGCTACAGCGGCCTAAAGTCGCTATTGTCGGGAGTCGAAAACCAAACCAATATACCAAAGAAATGACATATATGCTGGCTTCTAAACTTGCTGCACGAGGGGTTTGTATAGTGAGTGGCGCGGCAATGGGTGTTGATGCTTTGGCGCATAAAGGTGCCGGCAGCAGCAATACCATAGCGGTGATGGCAAACGGGCTTGATGTTGTCTACCCCAAAGTCAATCGTACGTTAATTGAGAATATTGCTGCAGAAGGATTGACATTGAGCCAATTTGAGAGTGCTTTTAAGGCAACAAAGTGGAGTTTTGTTGTTCGTAATGAATTGGTTGTGGCATTGGGTGATATATTGATTGTGACCCAGGCGGATGTTAACAGCGGTACGATGTGCAGTGTTGCATATGCCCAAGCCATGGGAAAGCCGATCTATGTGCTGCCGCACCGTTTAGCAGAAAGCCTGGGAACGCAACAGCTTTTAATGCAAGGCAGTGTCGAAGCAATTTACGATATAGAGGCTTTTGCGGCAAGTTTTGGCAACGGGGAATCTACATGTAAACAGGATGAACTGCTGGAGTATTACAGTCGCGGGGTCAGCTATGACGAGGCGGTGGCACACTATGGTGATCGCATTGTTGAGTATGAATTGGAGGGACGCATTAAAATTGAACACGGGAATATCTATGTTGTATAAAATTAAGGTATAATTATTAAACATTGAGAGGAATGAGGAAATAAAGATGCCAAAGTGGATTCGTGTGAGTGTCGGCTTTTTACTACTCTACAGTGCCCTGCTAATAACTGCGTGTGAGGGGGTGACACATGTCTTCTAAACAAGAGTATCGCAGTGCAACACGCTATGAGCCTCACCAAAACCAAAGTAAAATGCAACAGTATACCCCTGTGGTAAGCGGTGTACTTTTTTTACTTATTGGAGTAAACTACCTCTCTTTTGCCATTAAAGCACTCAGTAGAGGTGAGAGTTTTTATTTCTTGATCGCATTGGCAATATTTGCCGCCTTTATAGCAGCATTTATTTTGTTACGACGCGGTATGGCACTGGAGCGTATTTACAACAATGCTACGCATGCGAAAGCACCGCAATACCCCCTGAAAAATATTGCAGGTTCGTTGCTTGCGGGTGCTTCAACGCTCTCTGCGCTTTTAGGCGGGTATTCTCTGTTATCATCATTGATGCTCGGTGGTGCCGTTATGTTAGGGTGGTATCTCTATTATGGTCCGGATCCGCGTAAAGACAAAATTGAAGGGTATAAAAATTCTAAGTCGGCAGAGCGGATTATGAAACTTTTGGTTCAGGCCGATAACGATATTGTTGCCATTAAAAAAAGTGCTGTACGTTCACAATCTACTCTGATTCAGACCTCAATGTTGCAGATGGCAGAAGCGTTTGAGAAAATTGTCAAACATATTGAAAATGAACCTGATGATTATGAGCGGGCACGCAAATATTTGGTCAGTTATTTAGGAGAGCTGCGTCATATGAGTGAGACCTACGTTCATCTTGAAGAACGAGGACGTTCTGAGGAGATGCGCGATTCTTTTTTAGATACCATTGATAGCAGTATTGATAAACTTGACAGACAGTACGAGAGACTTTTGGACGAAGACATGGTAGGTCTGGATGTTAAACTCTCTGTAATGAAAAAACGATTAGAAAGTGAGGAGTAAAGCATGGAAGAGGGTAATATTGTAGTGAGCGATGAAAAGGCGGTTCAGGAATTGGTAGCGTCTATAGATTTAAGCAGTTCAACATCAATTATGCAGTTTGGAGCCAATGCTCAAGGAGAAGTAACAACGGTCTCTTCGGCGATGCTTGAAGGGGTGAAAGGCAAGGATCTAGGCGCTGCCGGAGAGCCGTTGTCAAATATGATAGCCGCCATTAAAGGGTTTGATGTCGGAGAACTTGACCCCAATAAGGAGTTGGGTTTTTTTGACAAGTTGTTTGGCAAAGCCAAGCCGCTGGTTGTTTTTTTGAATAAATATGAAGATACTAAAGAGCAGATCGAGAGTATTACTGATGAGCTTGAGCGTCAAAAAGGAACGCTCTTAAATGATATTGAGTCACTTGACCGTCTGTATGATGCCAACTTGAATTATGTCCATGAGCTGGAAAAGTATATTGCTGCCGGACAGCAGAAGTTGCAGCTTCTTGACGAGAAAGAGATTCCCTTGCTAGAGCGTAAAGCCGGGACGAGTGAGGCGATGCTTGAAGCACAGGAACTTAAAGATCTTCGCGCTTCACGTGATGATTTTGAACGCCGCGTGCATGACCTGCTGTTAACCCGCCAGGTAGCACTACAATCGCTCCCCTCCATTCGTATGGTGCAAGATAATGACAAGACACTTGTTAATAAGATTAACTCGACACTGGTCAATACGGTGCCATTATGGAAGAATCAGCTGGCGCAGACCATTACAATCTATCGTAACCAAAAAGCGGGTACCGTATTAAAAGATGCCATGGATTTGACCAATGAGCTTTTAGAAGCAAATGCAAAAAATCTCAAAGAGGCAAACCGTCAGACACGTGAGCTCGCTGAGCGAGGAATTTTCGATATTGAGAGTGTTAAACTGGCCAACAAGCTTTTAATAGAGACCATTGAAGATGGATTGGCTATTGCCAATGAAGGTAAAGAAGCTCGTCAAAAAGCCGAAGCAGAACTTGAAGCGCTTGAGCACGATCTGAAAACATCACTGTTGGCGACACAAGCACGTATTAAAGAGGGTGTCACGGCAGATAAGGAGTCATAATGATGAGTTTTTTCGACAAACTCATGGGAGAGTTTATTGATGTTATTGAGTGGACTGATAGCAGCAGTGATACGATGGTATACCGTTTTGAGCGTTACGGCAATGAGATTAAATACGGTGCCAAACTGACGGTTCGTGAAACACAGGTTGCCGTTTTTGTCAATGAGGGTGATATTGCTGATGTGTTTATGCCTGGAATTTATGCATTAGAGACCAAAAATCTACCGATCTTGACAACGTTACAACATTGGGATCATGGCTTTGAAAGTCCGTTTAAAGCCGAGATCTACTTTTTTAATTTACGCCACTTTGTGAATCTGAAATGGGGCACGAAAAATCCGTTGATGCTGCGTGACAAAGAGTTTGGTCCCGTACGTATCCGATCGTTTGGCACCTACGCCGTCCGTATTGATGATCCGGTTGTGTTTCTTACAGAGATTGTAGGAACTGACGGCTATTTTACAGTTGATGAGGTGAGTGAGCAGTTGCGCAATCTTATTGTTTCGCGTTTTGCAACCATTGTCGGACAAGCGGGGATTCCTATTTTGGATTTGGCCGCCAATTATGAGCAAATGAGTACTTTTATTGAGGAAAAAATTGCTCCGGAGTTTAAGGCATACGGTCTGGAGCTGACCAAACTGCTTATTGAAAATATCTCGTTGCCGCCAAATGTTGAAGCAGCACTCGATAAGCGCACCGGTATGGGACTTGCCGGAAATCTTGATGCATACCTGAAGTACAGTGCGGCTGAAGCATTGAGCGGCAATGGTGCAGGAGAGGGGGGATCCTCGGCTGCAGCAGAGGCGATGAGCATGGGCATGGGTCTTGCCATGGCACAACAGATGGCAACAAATCTCAAGGAAGAAAATACAAGCATACTGACACCGCCGCCCATTCCCAAAGCACAAACGTATCACTTTGTGATTGACAATCATGCCAGAGGCCCTTTGACACTTGAACAGATTAAAACCAACATTCGTCAAGGCACGATCAGCGGTGACACTCTGGCGTGGCGTGAAGGGATGAACGGCTGGGAGCGTGCCGATACGCTCGATAATTTATCGGCACTCTTTCGCGCCACGCCCCCACCGCTTCCAAGTTAAATGGTCTCATGCAAAAAGAGTATGTTTTTCCGTGTGAGCAGTGTGGCGCTGCACTTAGCTTTTCGGTGGCAACAGGAGAGCTGACCTGCCCGTACTGCACTCATATTAACCACGTAGAGCGGGCGTTTACCCAAGTGGTCGAAAAAGATTATGATGAAGCACTGTATCGGCTCAAGCATCTTCCCCAACAGCCTAGTGCCGTGACCAGCAGTAAATGTCCTGCGTGTGCGGCAACTTTTGAGCTTCAAGAGAATATTCATGCTTCGGTCTGCCCGTTTTGCGGAAGTGCTGTTGTCAACGAGGTGGCGCGCTACCGTCACATTCGGCCGCAGGCATTGTTGCCGTTTAAAATCAGTAGCGATGCGGCGCGGAAAATTTTTAAAGAGTGGCTTAAAAGCCATTGGTTTGCTCCCAATAAACTGAAACACTATGGTGCCGAAGAGAGTACCTTAAAAGGGATCTATATTCCCTACTGGACCTATGATGCACAGACCTTTAGCCACTACAGCGGACGACGGGGAACGGTCTATTATGAGACGCAGACGTATCGGGCTGCCATTAACGGACGCTCTGAAGTACGTTCGCGACAAGTACAGAAAATCCGTTGGACTCCGGTGAGCGGCAATATGAGCCGATTCTTTGACGATGTACTGGTTATGGCCAGCGAATCATTGCACTATTCACTGCTGCAATGGGATCTAGAAAATCTTGTTAACTATGATGAATCATTTCTTAGCGGTTATGAGAGTGAGGTCTACTCCATTGACCTTGAACGTGGACTTGAACGGGCTAAAGCAACAATGGAGTATCGGATTCGCGCGGCAATAAAGCGTCAAATAGGCGGAGACCGCCAGGAAATTACGGGTGTAGAGACAGCGTACTCCAGTATCACTTTCAAGCATATTTTATTGCCGGTATATGCTTCTGCCTTCACCTTTGAGGGCAAAGTCTACAGTTATGTCATTAACGGCAGAAACGGTGCCATTAGTGGAGAACGTCCCTATAGCATTATAAAAATTGTTGCAGCAGTTACGGCAGTAGTGGCAATTGCTGCGGCACTCTATTATGCCAATGAACAAGGATTATTATGAAAAAACGTTTACCCGACTTACTCTCTTTGGTGCTGCTTGCAGCCGTAGTCCTCTTTTTTCTCTACCAGAAAGGGTATGTTTTTGCCGATTTTGAAACAATAGATGCCAACGAGGCCTATATGATGTTGCAGCAACATCCCGATGAGGTCTTTTTGCTCGATGTTCGCTCACAAGAAGAGTATCTCAATGACGGCAGAGTTGCCGATTCGAAACTTGTTCCGCTGGGGATATTGGAACAAAATCTGGCAACACTGCCTAAAGATAAAAAAATATTGGTTTATTGCCGTAGCGGCAGCCGCAGTGTCAGTGCTGCACGCATATTGGTAGCGCATGGTTTTCAAGCTTACAATATTAGCGGCGGCATCAATTCATGGAAAGCAGAGGGGTTGCCGACATTATGAGTGAGCTCTTTGATGCTAAAGCATATCGGTGGGATGCTTCTAGCCGGCGTCAGGCATTGGCACAACGTGTTTATGAGGGCATTATTGCTGCAGTACCGTTGCATCGCAATATGAATATTATTGATTTGGGAGCGGGTACGGGACTGTTGACCTTTAAGGTACTGCCTCATGTGAAGCGTATTGTAGCGCTGGATACGTCCGAGGCGATGTTGCAGAAGCTGCAGGAGAAAAAGGGTGCAACAGATAATCTGAGCGCTCGCCTGCATGATATATCGCAAGAGCCTTTAGAAGGTCTCTATGACGGAGTGATGAGCTCGATGACCCTGCATCATATCAAAGAGACAGAACGCCTGTTGCGACATCTGTACAAAAATCTGAATAAAGGCGGTTTTATTGCCTTGGCCGATCTGTGCAGCGAAGCGGGCACGTTTCACGGTGATGGTAATGAAGGGGTGCACCATTTTGGTTTCGATGAGCGTTCATTGCGGATGTTGGTGAGCTCCGTCGGCTTTGAAAATGTGGCGTTTGAGATTGTAGATGTGATACAAAAAGAGCAACAATATTATCCCATTTTTTTACTCACGGCATTTAAATAAAATTGCAGTTTCTTTTGCTATACTTTTGCCATTACAAGGCATAAGGAATGACAATGTTAAAAATAATGTTTGCTTTTATGATCGCAATAACAGGAGTGTATGCAGCGGGGTTGAGCACAGCAAAACACGGATGTGTCTTGAAGCAAGAAGGACCGATTGCGGTAACGTGGGGTGCCTATAAGACAGCGGCCAAAGCAAAGGTTTCCGGATCTTTTAACAGCGTGAAATTTACACCGGCCGCCGATAGTGGCGCGAATTTTCGTGAGATTTTTGTCGGCTCTAGTGTGGTAATTGAGACGGCGAGCGTCAATACCAATCATGCAGAGCGTGATGCTACGCTGGTTAAGTATTTCTTTACGCAGATGAGCGGCAGTACGATTACGGCAAAAATTGTTGATGTGAGTTCCAATAAGCATGAAAAAGGCAAAGCAAAAACCGGAGTGTTTGCTGTAGAAGTGACCATGAACAACGTGACCAAACGTGTGCCGATGGCGTTTGGCTATGAGAAGGGCGAATTACATGTAAACGGGGTTATTGATCTGTTTGATTTTTCTGCCAACAAAGCACTGAGTGCCATTAACAAAGCCTGTTATGACCTGCATGAAGGCAAAACGTGGAATGATGTTGCTATTGGGTTCTCAACTAAGATTGCAGCAACGCTGTGCGCGTCAGATACTAAATAATAAGCATGGCATCGCCGTAACTGAAAAAACGGTATTGGCGGCGTATTGCCTCTTCGTAGATACGGTGCATCTCTTCTAAACCTACAAACGACGCCACCAGCATTAACAGGGTTGATTTTGGCAGATGAAAATTGGTCAAGAGCGCATCGGTACGTAACGGCGGATTGTTAGGATGTAAAAACAGATTGGCTTCTCCCTGGAGATGTCGGGTACGGGCATAATACTCTACCGTGCGTACTGATGTGGTGCCGACACAAAGAATGTTACCGTTACGTTGCAGTAGCCGTTCGGCTTCTTGGGAGATGTGAAAGTGTTCCGAGTGCATCGGGTGCTGGGTAATAATATCGTGCTCTACCGGCTTGAAGGTTCCCGCTCCGACATGCAAGGTGACAAAGGCATGCGGGTGGTTGGAACAGACTGCTTTAAACAAGGTGTCACTAAAGTGCAGTGATGCCGTCGGCGCGGCAACAGCGCCTTCGCGTTGGGCAAAAACACTTTGATAATCTTTTTCATCGGCTGCATCATCATCACGATTGAGGTAGGGCGGTAGCGGTATGTGTCCAATACGCTCAAGCAGAGGGAGCAGCTCATCAAAACGCAACAGAGCGGTTTTGCATGTAAATTGTACATGGCGGCTGCCGTCATTGTGGCAGTGCGTTACTGTTGCCCTAAGCCCGTTATCAAACAGAAGCTCCGTACCTTCACGTACCCGTCCTTTAATGTAGACATGGATCGTATGCGCATCAATGGGACGGTTAATGAGCAGTTCAATACGTCCACCGCTCTTTTTGACTCCAAAAAGCCGTGCTTTAATGACTTTGGTATTGTTAAAGATAAGCGCGGCATCTTCAGGTATGAATTGTTCCAGGTCATAAAAATGGGCATGTGTTATGCGTTGTGTCTGCTTTTTATAAACCAAAAGCCGCGCATTTTCTCTGGGTTCGACAGGGTGGGATGCTATGAGCTCTCTGGGAAGATGGTAGTTATAGCTTGCCGTATGTAGCGGGTTACGTACCGGATTTGGCATCGTCTTCATTCTCGTTATCTTCTTCCCTGGCAGCAGGATTGACCGCTTTGACAATGAGAATGGAAAGTCCGTAAAGAATAATCAGCGGTCCGGCCATCAGCAGTTGGGTTAAAATATCGGGCGGGGTCAAGAGGGCGGCAACAATAAAAATAATGACAATGGCATATTTGAAAAAACCACTCATCTGCCGATCATATATCAAGCCCAAAAGAGCAAGAAAATAGGCAAATACAGGCAGTTCAAAGGCCAGGCCAAATCCAAACATAATTTTGGTGAAAAAACCGACATAGTCTTCAATGTTAATGAGCGGCGTAAATTTAAAACTACCGAAGGTGATGAGGAAATCAAATCCGAACGGGGTGACGACATAGTAGGCAAAGGCAACCCCCACGCCGAACATAACACTGCCGCCGACAATGAACGGAATGAGCATTCTCTTCTCGTTGGCATAGAGTCCAGGGGCAATAAAGAGCCAAAACTGGGCGAGAATAATGGGCAGTGCCGCTAAAATTCCGGTGAAAAATGCGACTTTGAGTGCAACAAAAAAAGCACCGCCGACCTGATTGGTCGTCACCATTCCCTCAGCAGCATGAACCGACTTTTTTCCGACCTCTTCAAGAGCAATATTGAGTGGCTCAATGATCCACTCTAGAAGCGGTTCATGAAAGAAAAGGGCGACAAAAAACATCACCACGACAGCGCCGACGGAGATGGCGAGACGTTTACGAAGTTCAACCAGATGGGGGCGCAGATCTTCAAACATCAGGAGTCCTCTTTAACAGACGGCGTCTCTTTTT
>JAJRVF010000041.1 GCA_024277395.1 Campylobacterales bacterium | reverse complement strand
TTTAAGCTGTAATTTTACTATAATACTTTAAAAATACATGTAAATGACGGATGGCAATGAATATTTATGCGGTGATCATCGGCACGGAAATTTTAAACGGAAGGCGACAAGACCGACATTTTGAGTTTCTTAAAAAGGCGCTGGCACAATACGGACATACCCTTTTTGCCTCTTTCATCATTAAAGACGATACACAGCTCATTGCCAAAACATTTAAATTTGTTAAAGCCGATAAAGACTCTGTTATGTTTAGTTTCGGCGGTATCGGTTCCACACCTGATGATATGACCCGCGAGGTTGCCGCCAAGGTGTTTACATCACAAACGCCGGTACGTCATCCGCAATTTTATCAAGATATTGTAGAACGCTTCGGCGATGAAGCTTACCCACACCGCATTCATATGGCTGATCTTCCCGCGGGTGCCAAGCTGCTTAAAAATCCCGTTAACAACATGTCGGGATTTTCTTTGAATGAGCGCTTCTTTTTTGTTCCGGGATTTCCTGAGATGGCGCACCCTATGGTCAAGGAGGTTCTTGAACGCTCTATTGCGGCCGCTGCAACAACCTATCGTAAAACACTCATAGCTCAGACCAGCGAAAACACCCTGATTGAGACCATGATGACACTGCCTGAACATATTGAGCTCTCCTCGCTGCCCATGCTGCATGAGGGTGTAGCTACGGTAGAGCTCTCCCTGTCCTCACCGGATCGCAATTATCTGGAAAAGGCGTTTCAAACATTTCAAGATCTGCTGCAAAAAAAGCATATCGCCTATACCATAGTCTAGCAATCATGCCTCTTGCTCCAAAAGAGCAATCATGCTCTTTTTTTGCATTTTACGGGCGAAGTCGTGTGCGCTGTAGCCTCGGTTGTCGAGTCGATTTTTATCGGCCCCGGCTTGCAGAATAAGCTCAAGCATTTTGGCTCGACCGTAGCATGTGGCTGCCATAAGCGGCGTAAAACCGCTTTTACGTCGAGTTTCATTAACATTAACACCGCGTGCAATCATATACTCAACAAATGCCAAATTGTTATAGGTAATGGCGCACTCAAAAACGCTTACCCCTTCACTGTCGCATGCATCTACATCCGCACCGTGCTTAATGAGCAGCTCAATAATCTCATGATCGCACCGAAAACGCAATGCACAGGAGATAACATTCTCTTCTGTTTCAGTACACTCATTGACGTCAGCTCCCCCATTGAGATACTGTTTAATGCCGATATAGTCATTGTTTTGAAGCAGTGTCAACCATTTCGTTGTCATAAAATCATTTCCTGTTCCCGTGTTGATAATTTGTAGTATACCACGGCTCATATCACACCTAAAAGAGCGTCACGAGTTTAACAATTATTTTAAGTAATTTCAAATGTTTATGCTAAAATTCCACAAATTACTTTAAGAGAGATTGTACCATGAATGTTATTGAAACAACTGATGCTTTTAAAGCCTGTGTTGAAACCATAAAATCAAAACCTGCCTACAAAGACCCTTTGGCGTTTGGCATCTGCCGTGTCGATTACGGACAACTGCATGTCGACAGAGTGCTTCAGGCGACCTACCCGCTCATTAATTGGAATGAGAATTTTGGCAGTGCTGCTATTTTTATCGAAGCTTTGAGTGAGCAAAATATACATGTAGATTTCAGTGCTGATGAAGTGGTTTGCAATATCAATATAGCTTTTTTGGAGAGCTGTCTTAATGCTTTCACCCCCTACGCCGATGAAGCCATAGGCAGTGCCCACAAAAATATTCAAGTGATTTCGGCACTGTACAATCAGCTAAAACAAGAAGGGTTCCGTGAGGGTGAATTCCGTGTTGTATTCCTCTTTAATGATGCGATTTGCCAGAGCGTCGAAGCAACCTACCTGAAGCTTTATGCCCTGTCTCAAGCCAAAGTACCGCTGCGTTCTATCAACCTCAATGGTGCTTTCGGCGTACTTCCCAATGTAGCATGGTCGGCCGGAATGCCTATTGAGCTTGATTGGTTGCGTGAATTTGAGATTGAACTAAAACTTTCCAATGAATACCCGCATATTGACTTTGTCGATAAATTCCCCCGCTTTTTGCAACATATTATTCCTGCCGACAACACACGTATTTTAGAAACTTCTAAAGTACGTTTTGGTGCTCAGCTGCATGCCGGAACTACGGTAATGCCCGGAGCCAGTTACATTAACTTTAATGCCGGAACAACCGGCGTCAGTATGGTAGAAGGAAGAATTTCAAGTTCTGCTATTGTCGGTGACGGCAGTGATGTCGGCGGCGGTGCTTCCATTCTGGGAGTCCTTAGCGGTACCGACGGCAATCCAATTTCCGTAGGAAAAAATTCACTTTTGGGTGCCAATTCAGTCTGCGGCATTCCGCTGGGTAACGGGTGTATTATTGATGCGGGGCTGGCAATCCTGGAGGGTACCAAAGTTGGTATATACCCTGAAGAACTTCAAAAAATCAACAAAGCCAACCCGGCAGTAACGCTTAAAGGTGAGATTTTTAAAGGTAAAGATTTAGCCGGGCTAAACGGCTTACACTTCCGCCAAGACTCTCTCACCGGTGAGATTATTGCCAAACGTTCTACTCGCGAGATCAAACTTAATGCCGATCTGCACTGATCTCTTTTTTGGGCTCTGTCTGCCCAAAATTACATGTAAATTCTAACATCTCTCTAAGCAAGATTATTCTACAATATTTAAAAACAAAAAAGAGTAAATATTATGATATCGTCAAATCTCTCTTCTATTGTGGCCAATCAATCGTATATGAACGCGAGTGCCGCAAATGTTTCCAATGTAAGCAGTGACGGTTTTGCTCCACTGCAGACAACGCTCCACGAAGGAAGCTCCGGAGGTGTTCGTGCCACATTCTCTCAACAAAGCATGGATGCTTCTGCGCGCAGCCAAACCAATCTTGCTGCAGAATTTACCGATCAGGTCGCTATAGAAACCGCAGTGTCAAGCAATGTTACGACAGTAAAAACACAAGAGAAAATGTTTGGATCACTCTTAGATATTAAGGCATAGTTATATTTGTCTCTTGCGTAAGAATATTCATACTCTCTAAATTCCTTAGATGGGCATATTTTTCATCATAACCAGGCTGTTCCTTGCCTAGTTTCAGGGTACTAATGACTGTTTTACCAACAATTTTTCTGCCGGGAACACCGTCGTTTACGGTACGAATACCCCATGTATCATGAAAAACCATAATAGAGTCGTTATAGACTCCCATATAGAGCAACACATGACCTCGTCTGTAGAGGATTGTCTCAAAGGGCACGCCCTCTTCAATAATACGCTCTCGTTTATGACGCTCACTGAGCCCTTTAAGAGGGACTACTTTGCCAATGTGAGCCTGTTTTGATGAATTTCGCGGCAGCCATATACCAAAAGAGGCAAAAATATCTCGCAACGTTGAAGAGCAGTCACGCTCTTCATACAAACCGCCCCAACCGTACGGTCTACCGACAAGTTGATTTAACAACAATACCATATTTTTTCTATTGAGTAGCATAACGTTGCTACGGGCAGCATCAAGCGGCAGTGTAGCACTTACAAAGTTGTTTTCATGACGAACAGAAACGGTAAAATGCGTACGATTAACATCACTGTAAGGCAGTAGCATTCCGACTCGTGCATAAGTGATAAAGGTACCATTATTGTCCTGAAGGGGAATATATTCACGAATTACATGTAAAAATTTATGCTTCTGATAGTGTTGAGTTTCCTCTTGTGTGAGCAGAGATATATCATAATGGCGTATCCAACCGCTTGCATAGGAGGTAAAGACATAAACCCATGCACCATCTTTGGAATAGTGAGAAATAAACAGGGGCTCATTGGAGTGAATACCTGAATTTTGCATATAATCAAAAGGGAAGCCCTCCCCCGCCTTGGAGGGGTCGCTGAAGATCGGCTTATGCGTCGGAAAGGCTCGCAGATGGCTAAAACGCCGTGTTATGGCGTAGCGATTGACACTGCCGTAAGCATCAAAATTGCTCTGTTGTTCCATGGTATCAAACCACGATGCATCAACGGGAAGTAGATTTTCACCATAACTCTCCCCTGGCTTGTAGCGCTGCAGTGCCCACATTGCCTCAAATCTTGTAACGGGAGGTTCACTCATATGCCAGGGCGTGAAATATATCTCTTTATAATGTTGCTGAGACGCTAAAAGCTCATGTTTTGGCCGCATAGCACCTATATAAATGCTGCTCTCTTGGCTATAGTTAAGCAGATCGGCAACAGGAGTAGTGCTCTTCTTAGAAGAACAGCCCCCAACTATGAGAGTGAGAGCAAAAAAGAAAAGTAGTTGTTTCAATCAATACCGCCAAATCGTCCTACAATACGACCGATTACTTCGATTTCCTCGGGATACACCGTTTGTATAGGATACTCTTTATTGTCAGAAATTATATCTATTTTTCCATCAATTCTTTTTTGAATACGCTTAATAAAAAGGCCGTGTTCGGTATTGATAGTAAAGATACCCCCACGAGAAATATCCTGTTTGGAGCGATTTAAAAAAACAATATCATGATAACTAAACGTAGGTTCCATTGAATCACCTGAAACATTGATGGCTTCAATATTTTTAAGTTCACGCTCTCCTCCTAGCGTGATAACAAAATTTTCCGATAGCATGAGCGATTCATAGTTTTCATTTTCAGCACTGCCACCCCCGCCGGCAGAAGCATTTACTTCACTAAAATAGCGTATCATAAAAAATTTGTTGGTTGCCTCAATGAGACTTTCGGGTGCTTGATTGTAAAGCAACCAGTTAATCGCAATGGAACGTCCAGCACAAAAATCAAGCAGCTCGCGAAACGGTATTTTATCTCTTTTTTTCATGGTGGCAAAGTTCATTTGTGAAATTCCCAAAAGATCTGCTACATCTTTGTCAAAAACTTTTTTCCCTTTATAGTCAACAGAGATAATATCTTTAATCTCTTCAACAATATCTAAGAACGGTTTCATCACTCTCTCCTACATGTAAAATAACTTATGGCTGCTATCATAAATATTTTTCAGAGTATTCCATAAAAATATGTCATTTTGCAATATAAATTTAATAGTTGCCTCAAATAATCTAAAATTTCTCAAATATCATTAAAAGGGATAAATCATGGCACAGATTATAAAAAAAGCGGAAACACTGTTTGAGAAGTTTGAATACACACTTGAAGTATTGGCAGAAAAACTTCTTTAATTGTTCTGAGCATCGCTTTTGGATGTATCTTTGGCGGTGTTTTTCTCTTCCTCTTTTTTTCGCTCTTCTTCTTCGCGCTGAAGATATTTCTGGTGATGGTAACCACGAAAAATAAAGATCATAAAGAGTACAAACAGTATCATCATAATGGTATCGATAACAGGGTTCACATAACATCCTTGGTATAGGTATTGAAATTTTGTTTGATTGCTTCATAAAGGACAATACCCGTGCTTATGGCGAGATTGAGACTTCGACCTTCTTTTCCCATGGGAATGGTCATGCATTGCGACGCGTAAGCATTAAGTATGGATGTGTCAATACCAGAAGTTTCGCTCCCAAAAAAGAGAAAATCACCGGCCTTAAACTCTTGTTCAAAATAAGGCGTCTCTGTTTTGGTTGTGGCAAAAAAGAAGCGATCACTCTGAGGGTTGGCTGCCAAAAATACTTCAAAATTCTTCCAGACTTTAATCTTAAGAAGCTTCCAGTAATCAAGTCCTGCCCGTCTTACAGCCTTCTCATCAAGTGAAAATCCAATGGGCTCAATAAGATGCAAAGTGGTACCGGTATTGACACACTAACGCCCGATAGCACCGGTATTAGCAGGAATTTGCGGATGCACCAGTACAATATGAAACACTAAAAAACTACCGTTTTGTTGGCATACACAAAAATACGATCTTCCAATGCCAGCTTAAGCGCACGAGAGAGTACAATTTTCTCTACATCACGACCGCTTCGCTGCATCTCTTTCCAATCATAGGCATGATTTACATGAATAACATCTTGAAAAATGATGGGGCCTTCATCTAAATTATTATTTACAAAGTGTGCAGTAGCACCAATAATTTTGACTCCGCGCTCATAGGCTTGTTTGTAGGGGTTTGCCCCAATAAATGCCGGCAAAAAAGAGTGGTGAATATTAATTATTTTATTATGATACGTTTCAACAAACTTTGGTGTCAATATACGCATATATTTTGCCAGAACAATATAGTCAATGGGTTCAAATTGTGCAAGTGCCTCTAAGACTTTAGCTTCATGATCAGCGCGACTTAAATCAATATGAGAGCAATGGACAAATGGAATATCAAACTTTTTAACAAGAGTCTGCAATGCATCATAGTTGGAAATAACGGCTAAAATATTGGCATCAAGCTCACCATCATAATAGCGTACCAGAATATCACCCAAAGCATGAGACTCTTTAGTCGCCATTAAGACGATATTTTTCTTCTTGGGAGCAATGATTTGAATGGCAGCATCATCAGGAAGCACTTCGTGAAGCGCCTTTTTTAACGTGTCAGTATCAATATTTCCGGTAACGACGCTTCGCATGAAAAATTTGTTGTTGACTCGATCAACAAATTCATTGTTGGTTAAAATATTGAGATCATATTTAAAAAATATGTTCGAAATCTTATAGACAAGCCCTTTTTCGTCATGGGAATCGATTAAAACTCTATAAGTCTCCATGGTCCCTGTTTCCTTTAATGCGTTCGAGTCGGGTGTCAATATTGGCTAAGAGATATTCCAAAAAGTTTAATGAGAGATCAATTTTGGCTTCGATTTGAACATTGTTGGGTGATTGAAAGCCTTCAAAAAGAACCAGAAGCCGCTCTCTGACACTTTCTAGCCAAAGCTGTTCATCATGTTCTGCAAGAGAAGGGTTCTCTTGCTTTTGCGGTGACGGTACCGCTTTTTCCTGTTTACAGACATCATTCTGTATAACTGCATCATCATCCATCTCTGCTAGTGTTGAGAGTATTACATCTTTTAGTTCCATAACTTTAGCAGCCACCTTTCAAATTCATTATACTCTACGCTCTGATCCATGGAAACAAAAAACTCTTTCATCTCCTGGTTTACTCCTAAAAATTTACGTCGGATACCGCTTAGCCGGCGAATAGCAATTTTGGCATCAGCGTTATTGGGATCCTGCTTTAAAATATCTTTGTAAATTTCCAAAGCCTCTGTTTTGAGTCCTTGAAGTTCATAAATATTAGCAAGTGTCAGAGTCTGCATCAATCTACTTGCATTTCACCGCGTAGTTAGCAATAATAGAACCCATCTCCGAAGTTGAACAGACCTCTTTGGCATCAAACTGTGCCAAATCTTTGGTGCGGTATCCCTCGGTAAGTGCCTGTTTAATTGCGGCATCAATCTTGTCGGCGGTAGCATTTTCACCCAAAGCATAACGCAGCATCATAGAAGCGCTGGAGATGGTGGCAATAGGATTGGCAATACCTTGTCCCGCAATATCGGGAGCCGAGCCGTGAATGGGCTCATACACACCGATTTTACTGCCCACCGAGGCCGAAGGCAGTAGCCCAATAGAGCCTGAGAGCATACTGGCTTCATCACTTAAGATATCACCGAAAATATTTACTGTCAGCATGACATCAAATTGACGGGGGTCTCGAATGAGCTGCATGGCAGCATTGTCGACATACATATGGCTTAGGCTGACTTCAGGATATTCAGAAGCAACCTCCTCAACTACCTCCCGCCACAGCTGAGAAACATCAAGCACATTGGCCTTATCAACAGAACAGACGCGTTTGTCGCGCTCCATGGCAATTTTAAAGGCAACATGGGCAATGCGAATAATTTCATCACGGCTGTAGACCATGGTATTGTATGCTTTATCACCTTCTCGGCCTTTGGGCTCACCGAAATAGATGCCGCCAATGAGCTCACGCACTACCATCAAATCGACGCCTTTGACAATTTCAGGCTTCAGAGAACTGGCGTTGATAAGTTCATCATACACCGCTGCCGGCCTTAGATTTGCGAAAACTCCCAACGCTTTACGAAAACGAAGCAGTCCGCTTTCAGGGCGTTTTTCACGAGGCAGTGTATCCCATTTTTCACCGCCGATAGCACCAAAGAGTACCGCATCGCTGTTCATTGCACTCGCAACAGTCTCCTGAGGAAGCGGATCTCCGGTGATATCGTAAGCACAGCCACCCATTAATGCCTCTTCATAGCTAAAATAAAAATCTTCACACGAGGCAACGGCATCAAGAACCTTGACCGCTTCATCAATAATCTCAGGACCGATACCGTCCCCTTTGATAAGACAAATCCTGTATTTTTTCATTTACTCTCCTTTATGAGGCAATTTCATCTTTTGCAAATCCCATTAAGCCGCCGGCATGAAGCAATTTTTGCATGAACTCCGGAATGGGGGTAAATGAGTAGATTTTTTCATTACTCTTGTTAGTTATTGTACCCTTTGCCATATCAATACTGACCATATCGCCCTCTTTGATCTCCGCACTCTCTTTAAGTTCAAAGATCGGAAGCCCCATATTAAAAGCATTTCTATAAAAAATTCGTGCAAAAGTCGGAGCAATAATAGCTGAGATTCCAGCTGCTTTGAGGGCAATAGGAGCATGCTCTCGAGACGAGCCACATCCAAAATTTTCACCGGCAACAATAATATCACCCGGTAATATTTTCGTAACAAAATCGGGATCGGCATCTTCCATTACATGTTTAGCCAGCTCTTCGGGTACCGATGTATTAAGATATCGGGCAGCAATAATGAGATCGGTGTCAATATCTTTACCGAAGCTCCAGACGTTACCTTCTATTTTTTGCATAGATTATCCTAAAAATAATTTTTGCGATTATAGCCAAGTAGAACTCTAAAGAGGCTGAAAGATGTCAATTAGATAATTTACATGTAATCTTTTTTGAAAAAATATTAATTGATATTAGAACTCCCTAAGAAATTGTTAGCGTTTCAGATTATTAACCGTTTGAAGCATTTCATCACTGGTGGTAATTACTTTGGAGTTGGCATCGTAGGCACGCTGTCCGGTAATAAGGTCAGTAAGCTCTACCACAAGCTCCACGTTGCTCAGCTCAACAAAACCCTGACGCAGCGAACCCAAACCGTCAATACCCGGTGTTCCATCGACCGGTTGCCCCGAACTGTCAGTTTCCAAGAAGAGATTGTCGCCCATGCCGTGCAAGCCTGAAGGGTTGATAAAGTTGGTGAGATTTACCTGTCCGATCTGTGTTGCCTGTGCTTGTCCGGGTTGAATAACGGTAACAATTCCGTCTGTGCCGATAGAGATATTGGTTGCATCTTCAGGAATGACAATTTCAGGAATGAGTTTATAGCCGTCACTGTTTACCATAGCTCCGTTGGCATCACGTTTGAATGCACCGTTTTTACTGTACACCTCAGTGCCGTCAGGAAGTTCCATCTTGAAAAAACCGCTCCCTATAATGGCAAGATCGAGATTGTTGTTTGTCTCTTTGAGCGAACCTTCGGTAAAAATTTTGCTAATGGCGGTAGAGCGAACGCCCAGCCCGACTTCAATACCTGTCGGTGATTTGGTCGTATCGCTGGTAGATGTACCGGCGTATTCCATAACGCGATACATCAGATCGGAGAATTCAGCACGGGACTGCTTGAAACCGATAGTGTTAACGTTGGCAATATTATTGGCCGTTGTGTCAATTTGTGTCTGCATTGCCATCATTCCGGTGGCACTGGTATAGAGCGATTGCATCATGGTGTATCCTTTTGTTTAGCGTCGTGTTACGGCGAGTTTTTCAATGGCGTCACGGTTCATATCATTCATTTGGGAATCCATCGCTTTTTGATACATGCCCACCAAACGGTTAGCCTCAATCATTGCGACCATTTCAGTAATGGGATTAACATTGCTTTTCTCTATGAAACCCTGCAGGACAGCACCGCTCTCATCAAGCGGCTTCAGTGCATCGGCACTGTCGGGAATATAAAGTCCGTTACCTTCTTGTTGAAGATATTTGATATTTTCAGCCTGTACTATCAGCAGTTTGCTACCTTCAATGAGCTGTGTAGAGCCCGGTGCCAAGTTGTAAAACTGTCCATTTTTATCGAGTTCAACCAAGGTATCTTCAACATTAAAACGAATATTTGCATCGGGATCACTCCGATAGTTCTGCGGCAGTACTTTATACCCTTCTTTAGTAACCAGTACTCCCTCGTCATTAAGTGAAAAAGAACCGTCGCGTGTTAAACGTACACCATCAGGGGTTTTTACCGCAAAAAAAAGACCCTCTTGTGACAGTGCTATATCAAAACGGTTATCGGTTTTTTCCAGAGATCCCAAAGCATTGTCAGTGTAAGACTCGACGATATGAGGCACTCTGCTCATGGCTCTGTTGATATATGAAGCCCCTTCTAGCGACTGATTTTTAATCGGAAGTTCATCTCGCGCCTCTTTGTAAAGTCGGGCGAAATCTCCTGTAATTAAAGACTTTTTCTTAAATCCGGATGTGTTGACATTGGCAAGGTTGTTGGCAATGGTATCGAGACGATTAAACTGCGCTACCATACCTGCCGTCGATGCATAAAAACCCGTTTGCATTAAAATGCTCCATAAGATAGTTTCAATCAAGCTAAAGCAAAGAGTGTTCAATATTCGATGTTCTAAATCGTAAAACACATTTAAGTAACTTTTGGGTATAATCCACCTAATTTAAAGACACACTCACCAAACAAGGGAGCTCTTTGCATGACAGCTAAAGAACTGAACAACCTTTTAGAGGTAACGTTTACAGAGCATAAAAATGACCACTGTATTACCTATGAATCTCTTGCTCAACTTTTTGAAAAACAACCAACGGCGGCACAGGCAAAAAATATTTTAAAACTTGCCAAAAAATATAAAAAATGCCTCTACACATCCTCGGAACATGCAAAATTCCTTAATGATAAAGAGGCTACTGCACGTCGTGATGCCCAGCGAAAACTTCTTGAAGACACCGACGGAGAAGATTTTGATATCTTAAAAAAACATGAACTTCTGGAGTGGTCGCGTTCTGATTCTCCTGTTCGCATGTATCTGCGTGAAATGGGACAAATCCCCCTTTTAACCAAAGAAGAAGAGATAGAAATCTCCAAAAAAATCGAAGGTGGTGAAAGCATTATTATTGATGCTATCTGCTCAGTCCCCTACCTGATTACCTTTATTTTGGACTATCGTGACCCGCTAATAAACCGTGAGCGTCGTGTTAAAGAGCTGTTTAAAAGTTTTGAAGACGATGAAAAAGAGTCTGATGAAAAAGAGAGTGACGAAATATTGTCGGCAGAGAAGGAAGAACGCGCGCTTACCGCAAAAGACAAAAAACGTGTCGAAAAAGTTTTAGAGAGTTTCAAAGCACTCGAAAAAGCAAAAAAAGATTGGATTAAAAGCGTTGATAAAATGAGTGTTGACCTTGAGGCTACAGAGCTGAGTGATGAGGTGGTGCACTACTTTTTAATTGTCAGTTTTAAAAAGAAAATACTCAAAGAAAAATTGCTGGACCTAGGACCTACATCAAAACTTATTAATGAGCTCGTACGCTCCATGGAGACCGTTCTTAAAAGCGATGAGGGGTTCGATAAAGAACTCAAGCGCCTTGAATACAAACTGCCGCTCTTCAACGATCTTTTACGAAGTAACCACCAAAAAATAATTGACAATATTTGCAATCTTACCAAAGAGGATATTGCCGGTCGTGTTCCTGAAGCCACCATGGTTAGCACCTACATGGAAATAAAAAAACTGATTCAGACCAAAGAGGCGTCCAAAGGAAGTTTTGACATGGATCCCGAAAAGCTGGCTGAAATCTTAGAGCAGATCAAACGCGGTAAAGCCATTTCTGAAATTTCCAAAACTAAAATGGCAAAAAGCAATCTGCGCCTTGTCGTCTCTATTGCCAAACGCTATACCAATCGCGGACTACCGTTTCTTGATCTCATTCAAGAAGGAAATATTGGTCTGATGAAAGCAGTTGATAAGTTTGAATATCAAAAAGGATACAAATTCTCAACCTATGCAACCTGGTGGATTCGTCAAGCAATATCACGCGCCATTGCCGATCAGGCCCGCACCATCCGCATTCCAATCCATATGATCGAGACTATTAATCGCATTAACAAAATCATGCGAAAATACCTGCAAGAGCATGGCAAAGAACCCGATGTTGACACGATTGCCCAAGAAGTCGGTCTCTCCGTAGAGAAGGTTAAAAATGTCATTAAAATTACCAAAGAGCCTATTTCACTTGAAGCTCCCATTGGCAATGAAGAAGATGGTCGTTTTGGTGACTTTATTGAAGACAAAACTTCGCTCTCACCGTCAGATGCTGTCTTGAAAGATGACCTAAAGGGTCAGATTGAAGGCGTACTTGAACAGCTTAATGAGCGTGAAAAAGCCGTCATAAAAATGCGCTTCGGTATTATGGACGATGAAAGCGACCGCACCCTTGAGGAAATTGGCAAGGAGCTTAGTGTTACGCGCGAAAGGGTACGTCAGATTGAGTCGAGCGCCATTAAGAAGCTAAAACACCCGAAAGTGGGACGTAAGCTGAAAAATTATATTGAAGAATAATGACCTTTGAACAACAATGGATTGAAAACGATTTTAATCCATTTATCCTGTTTGACTCCAACGGCAAAATTGTTTCACTCAATACGGAGGCACAATATCTTTTCGGTGCTACTACCAAAGAGACGATCTTTGAGTTGGCAACGGCCTATGCCGCCCCGACATTTGGTTTTAAGACAACATTTCTTGATCTGGAATTTGACAAATACAAATTTTTTGGTATTAATGTCGGTTATATCAACGATGACCGGATCGGCATTTCACTCTATCGCATTCCCTATTTTAAGTTTCAAAAAAATAAACCAAACGGCAACTTGACCAATATCTATACCCTTATTGATCTATGCATCAGCAGTCATTCCATTGGCTCAAGCACCGAATTTATTAAGGATATTGATCCCAGTATTCCTGAAATTCGTCTGTATGAAAAACTCTTTATTAAACTACTCAATAAAATCTATGCCGCACTTAAGCACAACTCTCGTGTTATTACAAAACTCTATTTGTGCATTGGTGAACATATTCGTTTTGATGATAAAAAATATTCAATCTTTACCGTTGAGATTCTTTCCAAAGACATGGACATGGATTTGGAGCATGAGATTATTAGGCTTGCTGAAGAAAACAATCTTTTTACCGAGGTAAAAACAACCGGTGTCAAAATTAACATTCCTATGATTTTTGAATAAAATTTTTTCCTATAAAATAGCCGCTGACAATACCAACACCCAAACCGCTTAAATAAGGGAGCAGCAAGAGCAACTGCTTGTTATTGAGTGCCATAAATCCGAGTATTAAAAAGAGATACGGTACAATACGATACCATGATATCAGCGCACCTGAACCCACTTTGAAGTTTTTAAAACCATGGGTTTTTATGCGTTTTTTCTCCTCTTTAATAATCTCCTTGAGCTCCATCTGTTCATCAAATGCTATCTCTTTACTGTAGAGATCGTACGGATCGTCTATTGTGTCGACTAAGTCATCTGAAAGCGGTGTTTCACCGGAGTTAAGACGTCTTTTAACCAGTTGGGCATAGCTGTACATGGAACCCATAATAATAAGTAGCGCGCTGATAAAAGCAACTTCAACATTGATAAAAAACTGAAATGATACCAACAGCAGCAACCCCAGTGCTGCTTGTATACATACAAAGAGTTTAATAGAGGCGATCATCATCCTCATCTTCATCGTCAAGTTGCTTTTTAATCTTGTAGCGAGGGTCTTGAGCAAGTTTTTCAAACTCTTTATACTGCTTGGAGTAGGCTTTAAAAACATTAAGTCCTGCCGCAGCAATACCAATAAAGACCCCCACCCACAGCAGCCAGTCAATCTCAAAAAGTTTTTTCAGACCCAGGCCGACGGCAACGCCAATGAGAACCGCCACCACTATCGAGATACCTAACGAGAGTGATTCAGCTCCTTCAATGACAGGCTTAAGCCGCTGTTTTTGCTCTTCTTCCTGCGGTACTTTCTCTTCACTCATGCGATACGCTTAAAAACTCGTTTGGATGCCTCAATGGTCTCTTCAATCATTGTATCGGTAATAGCACTGCAGATAAAGCCGGTCTCAAATTGAGAGCAGGCAAAGTAAAAGCCCTCTTCAAGCATACCCGCATGAAAGGCGGCAAACATCTTTAGATCACTTGCAGCGGCATCATCAAAATTAGCAACCGGCGCACTGTTGAAAAACAGACCGAACATGGAGCCTCTGACATCACTCTGCAACACAATGCCCTGCTCGATTGCAGCATCTTTTATCCCTTCTGTCAATCGGGTGGCACGCGCTTGCAATACTGAAAAGAGCTTGCTGTGTTGTTTGAGTTTCTGAAGCGCCGCCAATCCTGCTGCCATCGCAACGGGGTTTCCGCTTAACGTACCGGCTTGATAGACGGGTCCCTCCGGAGAGAGTTGCTGCATAACCTTCAGTCGGCCACCAAAAGCTCCCACGGGCATACCCCCGCCGATCACCTTGCCTAGGGTCACCAGATCAGGAGTTGTACCGGTGATACTCTCTGCACCATAAAGTGTAGCTCGAAAACCGCTCATGACTTCATCAAAAATAAGCAACGCACCGTTGGCATCACAAAGTTCTCGTAACTGAGTCAAAAACTCTTTGCGTGCAGGTACAAGACCCATGTTTCCGGCAATCGGTTCAATAATGATACAGGCAATATCGCTGCTTTGTGCAAAGCATTTTTTGACACTTTCGATGTCATTATACTTGGCAAGCAGTGTGTGTTTGGTGAAATCTTCCGGTACTCCCGGAGAGCTTGGATTGCCAAATGTTGCAGCTCCGGAACCTGCTTGAACCAATAGTGAATCACTGTGTCCATGATAGCACCCTTCAAATTTTACAATGTCGTCACGACCGGTATAGCCGCGTGCGAGACGAATGGCGCTCATGACCGCCTCGGTGCCGCTGCTGACAAAACGCACCTTATCGATTGAGTCGTAAATAGAGACCACCTCTTGCGCCAACTGTGTTTCGGCAAGCGTAGGTGCACCAAAGCTTAGGCCGTGTTTGACTGCATTGATAACAGCAGCTTCAATAGTTTCATCTTTATGTCCGAAAATAAGCGGACCCCAACTCTGAACATAATCGACATAACGGTTATCGTCAATATCAATCAAGTAGGCACCTTCTCCCTCTTTGATAAAACGCGGAGTGCCTCCAACGCTTGCAAAGGCTCGTACCGGAGAGTTCACTCCCCCGGGGATGAGTTGTGATGCCGCTTCAAAGGCAGACAGCGATTTTGTAATATTCATATTTGTCCCACTCTAATTTTTTAACGATTATAGCAAATTGTTCATTATATGAATGTATAATTTTTTATATATGAAACGTTCGCTCAGTGCTTTACTTCTTGCCATCATTTTACATATAGTATTGGTACTACTTTGTGTTCTCCTTCTCTTCTTGCTTCCTCCTGCGCCTAAAGTGCCGCCGCAAAAAGAGGAACGCATGAAAGTCTCGCTTAAAGAGCGTCCACAGGTTCATCGCGATGCCCTGGTTAAGAATAAAGAATCCATTAAAAAAAATCCTGCGCTTCCTCAGGGGAAACAGCTCAAGAAAATCATAGAAAAACCACTCATTAACACAACCAAACCGCCCTTGCCTAAGCCTGCAAAACATCTCCCGCCGACCAAGAAAGCTGCTTCAGCGCCCTCCAAGCCCAAACGTGAACCGCTTCCGCCCGCCAAGCCTTACATTGCCGCACCAATAAAAAAACAGGAGTTACCCAAATCAAGACCTTCAAGTTTATACAACATACTCTCAACACCCTCAACTATGCCGCAGTCCAAAAAAAATATATCACAGAAAAATCGCGGTCATATCAATCAGGATATACAGGAGCTCTATGGTGACACCTTTGCCACACTGAGCAAAGGAGAACAAAAATATATTATTGACAATCAGGAGATTATGCGACGTATTACCCAAAAGGTGCTCAATCGGGTCGGCAGTATCAATTTAAATGACAATTTACATGTAAATGCCAGCAATATCGTTGAGTTTTATCTCTATCCCAACGGTGACATCAGCGAAATACGTCTGATTCAAAAAAGTAACTACTATATTTTAGACCGTACCACAAAAGAAACCATTGAGTATGCTTACGCCAAATATCCACGACCCGAACAAAAAACACTCATTCGCTACAAAGTCGGCTACTACTTAAGGAGATATTAGAATATGGATTTTTATCATACACTTCAGGGCCTGCTGCTAGCACCCACACCTCATGAGAAAATTGAGCGCTTCGGTACATTTTATGAGCACTATCGCAACAATACAGATGCTGTTCTTCACTCCCATGAGAGTCCTTTGAGCTTTACAGCGCCTTCGTATGCTTCATTTTCTCATGTGGTACCGCCGCAACAGGTACCCCGACGCAAGAACCTTCAAAGCAGTGAAGGGCAGATTGCATTGGTGCATGCCATAGCGCATATTGAGTACAGCGCCATTGACTTAGCCCTTGATGCCGCTTATAGATTTCGCAACCTGCCGCAACGTTTCTATGACGACTGGCTTCAAGTAGCCGATGATGAGATTCGCCACTTTCAGATGTTAGAGACTCTGTTGCATCATCTTGGCAGTTACTATGGTGACCTGAGTGTTCATAATGCGCTCTTTGAAGCACAAGAACGAACAGCACACTCACTATTGCACCGTATGGCGGTCGTACCGCGTTATTTAGAAGCCAACGGTCTGGATGCAACACCTCAAATTATTACGAAACTGCAACGTCTTCCTCACTGCAGCAAACTCACACAGATCATCGATACACTCAATGTAATTGTTGCGGAAGAGGTTGAACATGTTCGCAAGGGCGACTACTGGTTTGGTTACGCCTGTGAGCTCGCAGGCGCTGATAAAAGCTGCTATTTTAATATTGTCGAACTTTATTACCCCAATACATTTCAACAACCCCGACACATTAATATTGATGGACGCAAAGCCTCCGGATTTACATGTAAAGAACTCAAACATATTGCTCACCGACACATTTGCAACTGATAAAGTGTTAACTTTTTACACCTTCTCTTTTTTTATTGATGTGTTTTAATATTATCTGTTTTAAAGTATGTTGCTTTAAGTGAAATCTTTATAGAATCACTCTGAACGTTACTGGAATAAGGAGAGCAAGATATGATAACCCATAATATTCAAAAAGCACTTTCATTGCTTGTGATTTTTGTACTGAGCACTGCAACAACCTTGAACGCAGTGGTAGAAAACTATTCTTTGGCGCAGGCACAGTCGGATCCCTACGCATCCGGAGAAGTTTTAGTACAATTTCGTGAAGGCTACAGTGCCAGCAGCATCGATAGTACGGCGCAACTCAACGGTATGCTCTGATCTAACCAATATACGCAAGAAACATTTAACAACTTAAATTCGGCGCTTATCCACTCTGATGGATATACTACAGAAGAGTTACTCGAAAAGCTGCATGGTTGGAGTTCGGTTGCTTCGGTTGCACCCAACTATATTAACCGCCTGATGATCGATGTCAACGATACCTATTACAATGATTTGTGGGCATTAAACAATACGGGACAATCCGGCGGCACACCTGATGCCGACATTGATGCTCCTGAAGCATGGAGTATTGAGCAGGGTTCCAAAGAGCGTGTTGTCGCTGTGATTGACACAGGAATTGACTATACGCATCACGACCTGCGTCAAAACATGTGGGACGGAACAGCATTTGGACTGCCTTATCACGGATATGATTTTGCAGCAGATGATCTGGGGCAAAATGATAACAACCCGATGCCCCGTCTTTCACACGGCACCCATGTTGCCGGGATCATTGGTGCTCTTGCCAACGGTATTGGCACGGTCGGCGTTGCACCCAACGTCTCTTTAATGGCCCTCAAAGTCTTTCGCTCTGATGGCAATGCTTTTGACAGTGATATTTTAGAGGCACTCAATTTTGTTTCGCAAAAAATTGACGAAGGGGTTAATATTGTCGCCGTTAATGCCAGTTACGGCAGCAGAGGCAAGAGTGATGTGATTCGAAATGCCATTGCCAAACTTGGAAACAAAGGGGTTATTGTCTGTGCTGCAGCAGGAAATGAGCATATCAATAATGACATAACTCCGACCTACCCTGCCAACTATGATCTGGATAACATTATTTCCATAACCGCCACCAATAGAGATGATCAGCTTGCAGATTTTTCTAACTATGGTACTCTCAGTGTCGATATTGCCGCTCCGGGAGTCGATATTACCAGTACCGTCAACAACAACGGCTACGATACCTACAGCGGTACGTCAATGGCAGCTCCTTTTGTTTCCGGCGCCATAGCACTTCTGAGTACTCACAATTCTAACAGCAGCATGACAGAACGTATTACGGCTCTGCTGCAGGGCGCTGATGCACTGCCGTCATTGCATGCAAAGATAAAAAGCGGTGCCCGACTCAATGTTCACAAGGCCTTGACATATCGCGCTCCTGATCAAAACAACAGTAATATTACACAATGGAGCACAGGTGTATACGGCAACAATGAAGATAAAAACCAGACCCTTGGCATAGAACATGCTCCTTATTTGCGTGTTACGGTACAAGGACATACAGAGTTACATTATGATTTTATCTATATTTACGATGACAAAGGCAATCAGGTTCTACAGCTTGATGGGGACATCAATACCAGTATTGTATTGCCCGGAAGTTTCATTACAGCACGCTTTGTAAGCGATAATACACAGGGAAAATCAGGCGTTACCGTCAGTATTAGTGCCGCAGAAAATGATACTGCCAACAATAATGTCACTACATGGACAACCGGCCGTTACGGTATTAACGATGATCGAAGCCGCAAGCTTGTTATTGACAAGGCAGCAAAACTACGGGTGAGCATTACCGGCGAGACTGAAGCAGGCTATGATTTTATCTACATTTACAATAAAGCAGGCAAGGAGGTAGCCAAACTTGACGGTGTGATCAATACAACCTTTGTTGTCGAAGGTGACAGCATCACGGCACGACTGCTCAGCGATTATTCAGTGGTTGCCTCTGGTGTCACCGTCAGCATTAAAGCAATCTACGATAACAGCAATGATATCACTACGTGGACGACGGGAGCCTACAACAACAACGAAGACCGCAGCCAACAACTCTCTATTCTTGGTGCAACCCACTTAAAGGTGACGGTAACAGGAGCAACGGAACGCTATTACGATTTTTTCTATCTTTATGATGAAAACAACAATCAGGTAGCACAGTTGAACGGTATTATTAATCGTACCTTTATACTTAAAGGAAGCTCTGTGACCGCCCGGATCTTGAGTGACCATTTTGATGGAGCAGCGGGAGTTACGGTACGCATCAGCGCTTTATGACGAACATGTCAATGTGCAGGTGCACTACAGATTATTCTGATCGAAACGGATCTCTGAGATCTTTAACATAGATCAGGTTGATCCCCTGTCCTGTCTCCTTGACATCAACGTCAAGGCGTAACCAGCGATTGAGTTTGTACTGCATAATCGCACTGAATTTGGAGTCATTTTTCAATAAAACCCGCAATTTTTCACTTACTTGGGTTCCCACCTCAAAACCCAATGCTCCGCTCTCGCTGCTCAGAATGTTTAAAGTATCAACATGAATACCGGTGGTATCACCAATCATTTTTTTAAGCCCCATGCCCAAGATGAGGTTGGCCGCACTGGCACCGCTGAGTTCTTCTCCCCCTTCAAATGCCGAATTTGCCGGTGTACCGAAAATTAGATAACTCATAATATCATTTTGACTCATAGAGGGTGTGGAGCTAAAAAGCACCACGGGATCTTCCATGGTATTGGTAACATAGATATGAATTTTTTTATAGTCAATTTCACGTAAAATATTGAGATCCAGATAGGGGTTGATCGGGGTGTCTCCGCCGAAATAAAATTTGCTCAGACTGATCTCGTAGCGTTTATCGCTGAGAAGCGCCTCTCCGCCTTCAACTGTTGCCATGCCCAGCAGAACCAATGTTTTTTCAGGCTCTTTCCACAACGTGATATCGGGCATTATCGTTACGTCAATCTCATGTGCACGATAGCGTAGCGGATTTTCTGCCGTTACATGAACATTGACAAAAAGATTCGAGGTTTTGGGTTCGCGTATATCTTGAATAATGACAATATCATCATCACGCATCAAATAGCTCTTGCTTGGGTAATAGGTTACAACTCCTTCAAGTATTTTTACGGCACCTTCAATACTCATATTTCCCGCTGTATTGGAATAAATATCAATATCTACTGCGGCATGCAGATCACCTTCAGGACCGTTGTAGTGAAAGTTGTTTCCGTGAAGACGCATATTGATCTGTTTGGTTTTGCTCTTATAAACACCGGTAAGCTTCAGTGTGTCGTAGATCCATAGCCCGTTTACATGTAAATTATTCTTTTTGTCAAGAAAAAACTTGGAGTCACGCTTTGCATAGACACGGTGATCTGATACACTGACATTATATTCATCGAGCGTGACATAGCGATTGAACAAACGTACCTTCATGGTGGAATGGTGCCCAAAGTCAATGGTCTGTGAATCGCGCTGTGCCACGTACCATGGAATACTAAGAAGACTCTCAACACTTACATCATCATCAATTGTCACGCGTGTTCGTGCATGCAGTTCAGCATCGTAATACTCAAACTTCTTATAGTGGAGCGGCGTAACGGAGTTGATTAGTTCATAGAGTGATGCAATATGGTTATTGATATGCAAAACGGTTTGCGCCTCTTTTTGAACTCCTTCAATATCAAAACGGCTATTTTGATAACTTCCCCATCCGTTAATACGTTGGGCACGTTTAAAAAGCGTCGCATAAACCTCATGGGAACGTAATGCCAGCATCCCTTCATTTTCACGATTATAGTGAGCTACAAAGTTAATAGGAAAAATATTTTGCGTGCTAATGCCGTTCCATTCCGCTGCATTGGCGTGTACATCAACAAGCCCCTTTGCCAATAGCTGTATGCCGTCATACTCAAAAGTACTCCTTAATGTGCTTGTACGATCACCCAATGTCATGGTGCCGACCGCCGTTACTGCCGTGTTGATACTTATGTTGGCATCAACGGAGGCATTGAGATCACGATGTTGCAACAACTGCGGCAATGAAGGTATGACGTTGCTCGAGATCTCTCTTGCTTGGGCATGAAGCGCAAAGGTCTGCATGTCATCGCTTGAGAGGGTAGCTTGCAGTGCTTTAGAATTTGAGTGCACATGAGCATGAAAGACACCCTCTGGTGTTAACGAAATCATCGCCTTATAGTGCTTTTCGGGCAGCACATAGGGCATATGTTCAATATCAATTGCTATTGCAGAAGTGATATTGTCATTGAAAGCAAGATGAAGCTGCTGTGCGACGCTTATATTAATATCCTCACGGCAAAGAAGATAGCTTCCATTGATGTCGATGTATTGGTTGCTATAGCGATAGGCGACATCAATATGAGCATTGTCAATCAAAATGTTTTCCTCGTTGAGCTCAAGACGATTCAAGCTAACAGCGGCTCGAAGTTGTGTTGTCGAAGCGTGTGCAATATCAAGACTGTAATGTGGTGGAACGGTTTTGAAATTCTTCAAATAGGGCTGAAAGTAGCTTTTATTCAGAGTGGTTCTGCTTGTTCCGCTAAAAACACTCTGTTCTACCCTGCCCTTTAGCAGCATGTCCGCATAACGAGTAGCAATAGCAGTGTCGACATTTTGAATATCAATAGCGCTATTGTCGTAATGGCTCCCTTCAAAGGTACCGTCAATGCCGATTTTTTCACTGCCGCTTAACAGTGTGACATGTTGCAATACCGTATGCTTCAAGGTTATTGGCGGCAACGTGAATGTCGCAGTACTGTTTTGATGCGACGGCAGAGCATTGAGATCAATCACGGCATCACGGAGGTTTAAAACATCAATGCGAAGACCATGATTCCAAAGATGCCACAGGTCAAAATCAACACTTACCTCGTGCGCTTTAAAGAGTTTCTTGTATGCTACATCATGCATGCGGAAGCCGCTATAGAGTGTTCCTTCAATCTGACTGTAGCTGATATCAATATTTTTCAGAGCATAATGTGCTATTGCAGGTACAACCAAAGGGTGAAAAAGCAACAGTCCCACTGCAAGCAACAGAAGTATTGCAAAAACAATAAGAGAGCGAATCTCTAAATAAATATCACGTATCAAAACAACTCACCGATATGAAAATGTACGGCATATTGATTTGTATCTGCCGTATCAACACCAAAGTCCAAAGCAATGGGACCAATAGGAGTGACATAACGCAACCCCGCGCCGATGCTGACATAAGCATTGTCATAATTACTGCCTTCACTGTTGCCAATAAAGGTCGTATCACTAAAGAGAACAGCGCGAAAATTGCCGCTAATGGGAAAACGGTACTCAATCGTCCCTTCAGCAACACGCTCAAATCCAACAGGATCTTCATTAATATTTTTTGGGCCTAGCATGCGGTAGCTGTAGGCCCTATTGCTGTTCATACCACCGGCATAAAAGCGGTATGAAGCGGGAACGGCGCCGTCAAAAACCTTAATAGAGCCGTATTTGGCACGAAATGCAATAACGGAGCTACCCATATTGTGAATATAGCCGCCACTCAACTCATATTTCAAATAGGTTGCATCGGAAAAAAAGGCATTATGCGCTCCGGAGAGATCACTCTTAATAAAATAACCGCGTGTCGGATCCAAAAACTTATCACGTACATCATAGCGCCACCCTGCAAGCAGTGAAAGAAGATAGAGGTCGCTGTTTTTGAAAATATCGTCGTCTTTGGAGTCATACGTCACCGCATGATCGTACTTGATTCCTTCAAAGAAAGTATGTGGCTTGCGATATTGATTGAGATAGATCGTCTCATAGGTTCGGCGCTCTTTATATCCTTCAAAGCGTTCATCGACATAACCTACTTCGGCACCAAGAATATTGCGGTTGCGCAGTGGCATTGAAAAGGTACTTGTGACACTCTTTTTAATATCGGTATAACGCCCTTTGAGTGAAAGTGTCTTTAAATTAGAGAGGAAATTACGGTGTTTTATTCCCATAGAGAGCGCAAAGCCCTCATCACTGCTAAACCCCAAACCCATATTAAAACGGATCGGTCTGTCATGATCTCCGACGCTTACATGTACGGGCACAAGGTTATCATGGCGTTCACTCACATCAATGAGAACTTTGGCAATCCCCTCTTGGGCATAGAGTGCATCGTAACTCTGTCGTATGCGTTCAGTCGAGTAGCGATCCTGCTCTTTAAATTTTAAAAACGTTCGTATAATGTCACCATGGATTGTCGGTGGTGAAGAGATGCCGATTTCACCGAAATAACAGCGCTTGTTTTGGATGATACTATACAGAATATAGGCTCTGTTTCTTTCAATGTCCAACCAACTTTTAGCATCAACTTCTGCATTGCAAAAGCCTTTATTGATATAAAATTTTTTAAGTGCTTTTTTACTTTCACCAAAACGTTCGGCATCAAAAACCATTCCTTTTTTTAAAGAAATAATCTCGTCCACATCTAATGCGGAAACGGTCTCAATATTGCTGATAATAATTGGACTGTTCTCTTCAATGGCAATAGTAACAGCACTGTTATCCGTATCACTGGAGATAATATTGGTATGGTAAAAGCCTTTGGATTTGTAAAACTCTTTTAAATACTCGACATACAGTGTCTGCATTTTAGGATCAATACTCGGACGCTCTTTCCAAAATTCAAAAAAAAGCGGTACATCAATGTCCAGTGCTTCGTAAAGAGCAGTCGAATCCAAAGCGTGATTACCTTGAAAATATAGCGGCACTTTTTTAGCATACAACAGTGAGAAAAGTAGCAAAAGCAACAATAAATATTTCACTAAAACAGACCACCATAAATCTTTATCTTATTATAGTGGATTTCTACGAATGCTCTTTTAACAACGCTTCAAAGTCACTTACCTGCAACGGTCTGCTTTTAAAATAACCCTGATAGTAGGTACAGCCCTGCTCTTTTAAAAACTCCAGTTGCTCTACCTGCTCAATTCCTTCAGCTAAAATCTGATATCCCATAGCGCTGCCCATGGCTATAATGGCTTTGACAATAGCAACATCATCATTTTCATACGGAATATCATCAATAAAACTTTTATCTATTTTCAAAATATCAATGGGAAAACGTTTGAGATAACTGTAGGAAGAGTAGCCCGTTCCAAAATCATCAATGGCAAGACGTATCCCTTTGGCACGCAACATATGCAACATAGTAACCACCTCCTCCTCACGGCGCATCATGGCACTTTCTGTCAGTTCAAGAGTGAGCTTGTCGGCAATAAAACCGCTCTCTTTAAGTGCATGTTCCAAAATTTTTGGAAGATCCTGATGGTGTACCTGATGCGCAGAGACATTTACCGATACATGTAAATTGTACCCCTTGTCCAACCATTTTTTTCCTTGGCTACATGCTTCAAAAAGCACCCATTTTCCTATTTCACCGATCATCCCCGTCTCCTCAGCCAAAGGAATAAAACGCTCGGGAGAAATAAGCCCAAATTCAGGGTCATTCCAGCGCAAGAGCGCTTCAACCCCAATAATGCGGTTGCTCTGCATATGCACCTGTGGCTGATAGTAGAGCTCAAACTCCTGATTTCCAATAGCACGGCGCAGACGATTTTCACATTGAATACGTTCTCGAGCAGTACTGGTCAGCGCATCGGTATAATACGAATACGTTGAACGTCCTTCACTTTTGCTTTGTACAGTGCCGTATCGGCAAACTGCAGCAGCTCTTCGGCGTTTTGGCTGTGCTGCGGCGCAATAACAATGCCAACACTTGAACCAATATGTATCTCCAGTTTATTGGAAAGACGATACGGTTGAGCAAGCACGCCAATCATCTCATGGGCAACCTGTGCAGCATCTTCCCGTCGGGTAATATGCTCCAAAACAACCGCAAACTCATCTCCTCCCAAACGGGTAATGAGATCCCCTTTGCGAACCCGTTCGACAAATCGTTTAGCTACCAACGTCAGCAGTTCGTCACCTATAGTATGCCCAAAGCTGTCATTGACATCTTTAAAGTGATCCAAATCAAAAAGCAGCAGTGCGATGGTTCTGCCGTTTCGCGTTGCCATATGAATGGATTTTTGCAGATGTGAAAGAAGAAATGAACGATTTGCCAGGCCTGTAAGTGAATCATAATTGGCCAGACGCTCCAGCTCCTCTTCGTAAAGTTTGCGCTTGGTAATATCTTGTACCGTTCCTACTGCTGCCTTAAGCTTGCCGCTTTCATCAAACTCCAATTTAGCGCGTTCACGTACCCATTTTACAGCATCGTCGACAATAATGCGATGATCTATTTTGTACGGAGCTCCCTGAAGCGCTGCTTCCCATGCACTGTGAACATAATCACGGTCATCAGGATGAACACGTTGTAAAAACAGCTCATACTCTATGGGGGTATCCATCTCTATGTTGAAAATACGGTAACACTCATCAGACCATTGAAGCGCTGCGTTCGCTGGATCCAGACTCCAGCTTCCGATATGTGCCAGTGCCTGAGCCTCATTGAAATCATGATCAATACGACGCAGTGTATCTTCATGTCGATGGAGCTCACTAATATCACGTGCAATACTGAGTACACCGGTGATCTCATCCTGATCATTTCGCATTGGCGTTTTAATAATATGAAAGAGACCTTTGTAGCTTCCATCGCTAAAGACAAGATGCTCTTTGTAGTGACGTGGAACCTCTTGGTTCAAAACGTTTTGGTCTTGATCTTTGTAATATGCAGCGGTAGGGGCATCAATCAGATCAAAATCTGTTTTTCCTATAATATGCCCCTCTTTGGTATTATAGAAACGCTCAAACCTGTTATTGCAGGCCAAATATGTGCCGTGAGTGTCTTTGAGCCATATAAGATCAGGAATCGTGTTGATCACATCTCGTAAAAGCTTTTTGTTCTCATAAATAAGCATTAAGTCAGCACTTTTTTTATCAATAATATCAACCAGGAAATTAAAGTATTCACCATGAATCGCCTTTAAAACATCATGGCGTTTGAGTAAACCGACAACCGTACTTTCGTTATCAACAACAACAAGCTGATTGATTCCATGCTGCTCCATCATAGCAGCAGCTTTTTTTAGTGACATCGATTGGGGAATGGATTGAAAAGGCTTTTGTTTGAGCTCACTGACTGCAGTTGCTTCAGAAAAGGGTTCGTTGGCATAACAGTGTGCAATATCATGCTCTTCAAGCAATGTTTTACTCTGATCATCATGAAGCACAATAGCACAGTGTGCCCCTTGTGCACTCATCACTTTAGCAGCCTTAGATACGCGCATTGTATGGCTTATTTGAATAGGTTTCGTGCTCATGACACTGCGGACATCTTTGGAGTTTGCAATATAGTCAGAGCCGATTTGACGTAAAAAATCACTCTCGCTGACAATACCGACATAGATATCGCTTTCATCTACAACAATAATATGGCGGTATCCTCTGTTTTCAAGAAGAATGTAGGCATTATACAAATGCATAGACTCATGAATGCAAAAAAGGTTTTCCGACATCACCTCTTCAACAGCCAAAGACGTCTCTAAGTGCTGCGCGACAACTTCAAGTGCATCATGTTCAGTGAAAATTCCAACGGGATGATGAGATTCATCAACAATTACGACAGAACTCACAGCCTGTCGTCTCATCATTTGAAGTGCTACGGCAATACAGCTGTCACGCTTCAGTGGCGCAATGTGCCGGTTAACTGTCTCACCTATTGTTATTTTTTGCATCGATTAGAACCAAGTCAATTTATTTATTACACATAATAATGAAAACTAATTAAATAGAATCTTAAATGAAAATTATAAAAAGACAATCAAGCATATATTTATTTGATTATCTTATCTGTCAGGACAAGCGGTCTTTGTAGTCTTGATAGCCGAATCTCTTAATTACATGTATTTTTCCTTCTCGATCAATGCGGGCAAGAGAAGGGAGTTGGATGCCGTTAAAGGTAGTGTTTTTGACAAAGGTGTAGTGAATTTGATCTTCAAAAATGATGCGGTCACCAATATGCAGCGGTGTATCAAAAGCATAGTCACCCATAACATCACCGGCCAAACAGCTGTTTCCGGACAATCGGTAAGTAAATGGCTTCTCCCCCGCGGGGGCAGCATGACGTACTTCGGCACGGTAGGGCATTGCCAGAGTATCAGGCATATGCGCTTCAGCAGAACTGTCCAAAATGGCAATATCCATACCGTTATATATAATATCGAGTACGGTGGTGACCAGATAACCGCACTGCCATCCTACTGCCTCACCCGGTTCCAGGTAGACAGCAACATTGTTATAGCGGCTCCTAAAGTCATTAATGACCTTAATGAGCCGTGCTGTGTCGTACCCCTCTTTCGTAATGTGGTGCCCTCCTCCGAAATTGATATATTTCATCTGAGTAATAAACGCTCCGAATTTAGCTTCAAATGCTTTCAAAACTCGCTCCAAGGCAGCAACATCCTCTTCACACAGTGCATGAAAATTCAGTCCGTCCAGGTGAGGCAGCAATGCAGGGTCAAAATTTTCGATCGTTGTACCCAAACGGCTAAACGGTGCACAGGGATTATAAAGATCGACCGGAGATACGGAACATTCAGGATTAATGCG
>JAJRVF010000040.1 GCA_024277395.1 Campylobacterales bacterium | reverse complement strand
TTCATATCAAAACGGGTAGCATTACTCTCATCAATGGCAATGGTGAGGGTCTTGGTACGCATGAGGACATTGAGACTGTCAATGTACTGCATGAGTGCTATAATACTTTTAAAACTCCCTTCGCCGGTGACGTGGATTTGTGCCTTCTCGTGAATATAGGGTGCATAAGGAGCATCTCTCTTTTCTGACTGAATCAGATCAATGGTAATGCCGTGGTTGACAGACTGCTTAAGAAGATCGTCAAGTATTTGAGCCGCACCTTTTTGACTGTAAAGAATAAATCCGATTGATTCAAGTTTGGTGCGTAAAAACTGGTTTTTAAAATGGACATTGGTGAGATCTTCTTGGAGTGCCAGTATCTCACTGCGACATGTTGTAATGGCGCGTTGCAGCGATGCGGTACCGCGCTGTTGCAGTTTTTGCTGCAGTGACATTATGGCTTGTCGCTCTGTCTCTATCTCTTGGTAGAGGCCTTCACCAAAAAAATTCCAGCTCATAAAAAGCAGTGCAACCATAATGGTAATATAGATGCCAAGCCGTTTGAGTACAGGCATGTCACCGAGCTGGGATTCGAGCAGTTCAAGCTGTTCATTCATGGACGTATCTCCACCAAACTCTCGTAAAGTGTATTGTCACGTTCAATTTTTTTGGTCTCTACGTGGGTATATCCTTGTTGAATGAGCTGTTTCATGAATTTGGCAATATTATCACGTTTGGTATAAGGGGTGATAATATGGGCTTTCATAGATTCAGATCCGTTTTGCTCAAGATACTTTGAAGAGAGCATATATTGTCGCATCGCCATATTGATATCTTTCATCATGCGTTGTCGTGCCAGTTTTTCGGTGTCAAAATCGATCAATGCATCAAGCATATGGTCATACCCTTCTACGGTTTTAACCAGCGTATGATATTGATCCTTTAACATATTGCGTTTGCGTCGTTCTTCTTTGAGTGCATGACGAAGTTTTTGTGTCATGGTTTCCATGCTGCTGACCTGCTGTTGCAGTGACTGGTGTTGTGTGTTAAGGCGCTCAAGTTCTAAATTAGCATACACAGGGTAGGCAACAGCTAAGAGAACGGCTGTTGCAATCAGTAGCGAAAACTGTCCTACATGGGTCTTGAAAAATGAGGGTTTGCGCTCGTAAATACTAAGATTTGGCATTGGATATTTCTGCATGAAGCCACCCAAAGCGTAGAGTGCATTGAGGGCGTGATGTTTATTTCCGGGTTCAACATCGTCAAAAATATTCAGTATCTCTTTGGAGGAAGCCTCATATCCGTAGCTCTCAAACATCTCTAAAAACCCCGGAATGGTGTCGCCTTCAAAGTCAATAAAAAAGCGTTCAATGTGATCAAGCCCAAAGATACCGCGTTTGTGGCTAATGGAGTGGGCAATACGTTCTACTGCTTTGGAAAGCTCCTCTTGAATGGTGTGCATCTGCAAAAACTCATCGGGAGTGTAACGATCATTTTCGATCCCCTTGGTACGCAGTAGTTGTCGTACTTCGCCAACGCCGAGACCGAGTTTTTGAGCCAAATCTTCCAAGTTTGTAATAGAGCGTGTGGCAATATAGTGCCCATTTTTGAAAATTACGGCATAAGCGCTATGTTCACCAAAATGGATAAAAATGTCATTTTTGGCATCAAGATGTTCAAAGGCGTAGAGGGCTTGGTAGCTTAGAGCAGGTGATATAATGGCATCAAGGTGCCCACTTTTCTTTACAAAAGTGTCAAATTGGTGACGAATGCGTTCCACTTCAACAGCATACGACTCGACGTACAGAGTCTCCTCATGCTCTAAAGGGATGGTGAGAGAATCAATTTTAAAATCGGTATCGGGGTTGAGTCCCCCCTCTTCATACATGCTTATTTCCGCTTGAATGGCAAGCTTTTCACTGCTGGTCTCCCGAGGAGTTTTGAAACCGTGAGTACGAATCAATGAGAGCGGCAGCGCTGCAACGCTGTAGTAGGACGCTATTTTCGTTGCAGGCGCTGCATTAAAGCGTTTGCCGTCAAAAAGAAGTGTTTCGTCACCGTTGCGTATATAGAGAATGGAATTGCCAATCATTTTAACTCTTAAAATTATTTTTCATTAATATGTAACTATTGATGCTTTATTATAGCATATCCGCTTACAGGTTCAATGATAATGGAGAGGGATTTTCCAGAATATGTGAAATTTAGTAATTTTTGGGTAGTTAAAAGTGTTGATTCTTTAAAATTGTCGAGATGCGGTCGGCCTTTGGCATCAAAACAGAGAATACCGTAGTCAAAAGAATCTACATGTAAATTGTAGTGCAGTGCGGCAGCGGCAGCACTCTCGTGAAGCAGACTGCTGTTGAGATTAATACATCCGTTATTGTAATCAGGGTTGCTCTCTTCAACACCGAAGTCATTATGCTCATAGCCGATTCCTCTAAAATGTGCCTCTTGAATTTTGCTTAAAATAAAGTGGACATCATCGCGCAGATAATTAGAGCGAAACGTAGAGCTGCCAACAGCAGCCATAATACCGATAATGACAATAACGACAATAAGCTCAAGAAGGGTAAATGCTTGTTTCATGGCTGCTGCAGTGTCCTTCGCATGATACTTTTGAGTCGGGTTGCGCCTTTAGAAGCACTGGAACGTACTTCCAGCAGAGCCATACCGTGGCTTAAAGAGCTGCTGGGCTTAATGGCATACCCCCGTGTCGGACACCGTGCAAGATCTTCACTTCCCTCTTGGAGATAGTAGCGGGTGATGGTGACGTCGGCATGATAGGTAATGCCGCGAATCGTAACATCCGGAGGTGAAAAGTGCCCCAGGCAGCCGCTGTTTCGATCGTGATAAGCAATAGCAAGGAGTGTTTGCTCAATAGCGCTGTTCAAGAAGAGTTCATTCTGCTCGCCGATAAAGGTGTTGGCAACATGTTTGGAGCTGATTGAGGCATATTTCAAGACGATGATCATCATGCCGCTGATGAGTAAAATCATCATAATAGCCTGCCAGATTCCCATAGCGCGCCGCATCAAAAGACCGCCTTTTGCTTGCTGACGTGGACGGCACTTTGCGATCCGCGAATAGATCGGTTCATATCAATGCTAAGAATAATGGCATCATTGACATACTGCGCACGAAATGCGCTTACATCTTCGGCAAGAACGGCAATATTGCCGACACCGCCGTCGGCACAGAACGTCTCTCCTTTAAACGGGCGGTAGTTATAAAACAAAAAGAGGGTGGTGTTCACGTCGCTCAGTGCTGAGGTGTCGTAACCGCAGTTGGCAAGGTTGGGCAGATCGGCACCGCGGGCAACGGCATAGGCGGTATTGCTAAGATAGTATTTTTCATAGATAAACTGCGGCTGTATGCTATCGGTAATGGTGATGATGTTGTTGCCAATGCTAATATCATAACTCAAACGACTGTGGTTTCCGTGCCAGCCGAAAGCGCCGCTGCACGCACTGTAGCTTTCATCGGATCCGTCATCAAGGCTTCCGGAGAAGATAAGATTGATGTTGGTATTGTTGAGTGTGGCATCAATGGCAGGAGCAAAGAGAGTGGCGCTGCTGTGATTACTATCACCCAAATCAATAAAACCGTCATAACGGCGCTGCAAGAGCGCATCATCCATGGTGCCCAGCCACTCTAAAACCGGACGAGGTTCTGAGAGATCGGTAATAGGTTCACAGGTATCGTTAGGCGTGTAGCCGATAACACTGTTGGGAATACGGTTATAGAGCATACTGTTGAGCTGATCTAAGACAATTTGAGAATGCAGGGTCAGATCACTGAGTGCTTTGACTTTGGCACTGCGCATAAAGAGCGCCTGCATTGCCTTAAAACTTCCCAGTGAGAGTACAGAAGCGATGACGATGACGACAATCATCTCAATAAGGGTAAAGGCACGTCTCATTGCCACTGCTCCTTTTTGATCTGAACATGTCCCAGGTTGGCCGAGTTGTAGAAAAAACGTGATTGAAAATTTTGTATTTTGTTGTTATCAGGATGGGAAGAGACGGTGACGGTAATGGTTTTGATCTCTTGGGAGCCACTGTAATCAACGGTTGTGGAGAGATTGTAGCGGTTTTGCGTTCCGACGATCACGGGTTCAAGATAGCCGTTGTAGTCATCAATATCGTCGGCGTCGCCGCCATCAGAACCAAGCGGTGAGACACTCAATGTCGAGTCAATACAGTTGCGTGACCCTAAAAACCCACCAATACGATAGTCGTTACAAGTGTGATCG
>JAJRVF010000039.1 GCA_024277395.1 Campylobacterales bacterium | reverse complement strand
CAGAGCAGTTTTGCCGTATTGATGATTGATATCGATCACTTCAAACATGTCAATGACACCTATGGTCATGATATTGGCGATCAGGTATTGCAGCAACTCAGCAGGGTGCTCTCGCTTCACATTCGAAAGAGTGATGCACTCATGCGTTGGGGCGGCGAAGAGTTTCTTATTATCGCCGTTCATATGACTCGGAACGAAACCCTTAGCTTTGCCAATAAACTCGTGACGGCGGTCAGTTCGTATACCTTTGATATTAAATCCGATATTACGGTCAGTATCGGAGCGACACTGTGCCGTGACAAAGAGACGAAATCTTCTCTGCTCAAACGTGTTGACAAAGCACTTTACAAAGCAAAAAAAGCCGGCAGAGACCGGGTTGAATTTATATAAACACAGTACCGTTTACATGTAAATCACAACGTCTTTGCTTTTAGAGTTTCATATTTTTAGCCGCAATGAATTGGTAATGACCGATACGGAACTAAAACTCATCGCAGCCGCAGCGATGATCGGTGAAAGTAAAATGCCAAAGAACGGATAGAGAACTCCTGCGGCAACAGGAACTCCGGCCGAGTTGTAAATAAAAGCAAAAAAGAGGTTCTGTCGAATATTTTTCATGGTAGCACGGCTCAATTTAATTGCTCTGAGGATTCCTTGCAAATCTCCTTTTACCAAAGTCACCCCGGCACTCTCCATAGCAACATCGGTTCCGGTTCCCATAGCAATACCGACATGCGCCGTAGCCAATGCCGGAGCATCATTAATTCCGTCACCCGCCATGGCAACCACGTGTCCTTTTGCCTGCAACGCTTCAACGACTGCCGCTTTTTGCTCCGGAGAGACTTCGGCTCTCACTTCGTCAATATGAAGATCTTTCGCCACCGCTTCTGCTGTCATGTGACTGTCTCCGGTAAGCATGACCACGCTAATACCCTCTTTATGAAGTGCCGCAATGGCTTCGGGAGTTGATTTTTTGATTGGATCGGAGACGACAATCAGCCCCGCAGCTCTATTCTCAACAGCAACGAACATGACGCTGCGACCTTTTTTACGCTCCGTATCTGCCGTATTGATGAACTCGGTATGGGAAATATGAAGACGCTTCATCAGCTTGCTGTTTCCTATAGCAATAGAAGTATCGCCAATCATTCCTGTCACGCCTTCACCGGTAATGGACTGAAAATTCTCTACTTGTAACAGCTCAAGCTCTTTATCTTGAGCCGCAGAAACAATAGCCTCCGCCAAAGGATGTTCGCTGACATGCTCCAAACTTGCGGCATACTGCAACAGCACCGGTTCTTTAAAAGTATCAAATACATGTAAACGGGTAAGTGTTGGCTTTCCCTCGGTTAAGGTTCCTGTTTTATCTACCACAAGCACATCAACTTTTTCCAATATCTCCAGTGACTCGGCATCTTTAATAAGCACTCCAACCATTGCGCCTCGACCCGTTCCTACCATAATAGAGACCGGAGTAGCCAATCCCAATGCGCAAGGACAGGCAATAATAAGTACGGCAACCGCACTCACCACAGCATGTGCTAAGCGTGGTTCAGGGCCAAAGAACCACCAAGAGAAAAAAGCAATGACGGCAATACCCACCACTGCCGGCACAAAATAGCCCGCAACCGTATCGGCCAGCTTTTGAATGGGAGCCCGTGAACGGCTGGCATTGGCGACCATATCAATAATTTGCGAAAGCAGTGTATCTGAACCTACTTTTTGAGCCCGTATCAGCAGTGTTCCGGTGGTATTAATGGTCGCACCGATGACACTATCACCCCTGCTTTTGCTAACAGCCACCGGCTCTCCGGTCACCATAGACTCGTCAATATGACTCACTCCTTCAATAACATCACCGTCAACAGGAATCTTTTCTCCGGGTCGAATACGCAAAATATCACCCACATGCACCTCTTCAAGCGGCACATCTTCCTCACTGCCGTCCTCACGCACCATTCGAGCACTGCTTGGAGCAAGTCCTAACAACAGTTCAATAGCTTCATTGGTTTGGCTTCGTGCGCGAAGTTCCAAAACCTGCCCCAACAGTACCAAGGTAACAATAACCGCTGCTGCTTCAAAATAGACATCGACCAGTCCTCCTTCCATCTGCATAACGGGAGGGTAGATCTGCGGGAAAAACAGTGCCACAACACTGTATACCCATGCGAAAGATACCCCCAAGGCAATCAGCGTGAACATATTGAGATTCCATGTTCTGACCGACTGCCATCCTCGGACAAAAAATGGCCATCCACCCCATAAAACTACCGGTGTTGCCAGTAAAAACCCGATCCATTGCACACTCTTTAATGAAAGCCATTCCGGAAGCAACGACGGTGCCAAATCTGCAAGCATAGCCAATATAAATACCGGAATAGAGAGTACGGTACTGACCCAAAATCGTCGAGTCATCTCCTTAAGCTCCTCATTGTTATCATCCTCTGCCGTAGCAATCAGAGGTTCAAGTGCCATGCCGCACTTTGGACAACTCCCGGGACCTTTTTGCTGAACTTCAGGATGCATGGGACAGGTGTAGAGCACGCCGTCTTGCTGCAATGGTATTGTTGTATCATGATGAGAATGCTCTTGTAATGTACAACACTCTTTTTGCGCTAATTCACTCATGGTTGACTCCTTTGTTTTCATAAAACCGTAAACTGTCCCATCATACCGGCATCTTCATGCTCTAAAAAATGACAATGATACATATATGGATTTGCTGCGTCAGTATAATCTGTCATCTTCACCATTAACTTGACCCGATCATTAGGAGCTAGATATACGGTATCTTTATAGCCCTTTTCATTGTCAGCGACATTATTGTAACTGCCGTTTCGCTCAGCAACCAAAAAGTGTGTTGCGTGCATGTGAAAATTATGATGAACATTCATCTCATTGATCACTTCCCATACTTCAACCTGATGTAACGGAACTTCTTCGTTGATGCGATCTGATCCATTGAAACGCCATTAATAAAAAACCGTCCCATACGCCCGGAGAGTATAAAACGTCTCGTATATACGGCATCATCTAAACTATATTGTTCCAAACGTGTCAACACACTCGGCAGCTGAGTTGTTTGACTATAAACATCTATAATTTGAATGGTTAAAAACTTTTTGTTCTGTTTAAACTCCCGCAACACAATCTCACTGCCAATTTCATGACTGCAATCAACAATAATTTATGCTCGTTCACCCGGGCTTAAAAGTACTCTTGAAAGTGATACCGGCGACTCTAGAAATGCGTTGTCGGTTGCAATCTGCTTAAAACGTCTGCCATCATCAAACCCCAGATCATATACCGTTGAATTCGAGCCGTTTAAAATTCTAAAACGTATCTCTTTCGCCTCTACTTCTACATAGGGATTGACAACCCCGTTGACTAAAAAAACATCACCGTGATATCCATGCATGATCTCCATTCGGTTTGGAGAATAGTCGAACTCGAAATCTGCATCAAAAAAACGGTCTTGAAGTATCAAGGGGATGTCGTCTACACCGTAGTTTTTCGGAAGATTCAGTGCGTTGCTCTCTTCATCCTCCACAATGATCAGTCCGGCGAGACCCTTGTAGACATGCTCTGCCGTTTTTCCCATTAAGTGTGCATGATACCAGTTGGTACAGGCCTTCTGTTTGACGGTATAGACAGCCGACCATGAATTTTTCGGTTCAATCACCTGATGAACACCACCGTCCATGACTGCAGGAACATGCATACCATGACCGTGCATGGTGGTTGCTTCTTTGAGATTGTTAGTATAGTTAATCGAGACCGCATCACCATTTTTTACATGTAAAGTGGGGCCTAAAAAACTGCCGTTTATTCCAAAGGTTTGAGTTGAAATTCCTTCAAAAAACGGATGTGTTGCCTCATCAATACTTAGATCATAATGTATGACACCCTCTTTTGAGGTGCCTTCGAGCAAAGGGGGAATGTGCAACAGCGCCTGAGTACCGTTTTGCATAGTTGGCGATGATGTTGTACTCCCGCAACCATGGAGCATCAAAGCTGCTGACGCGACAGCACTGAGTGCTAAAAATTCTCGTCGTTGCATAACAATACTCCTAAAACCATACCCGAAGACCGGCAATCATATAGGTCTCGTTTAAGGATGAAAACCGCTTTGTATTGGCGAAGTTTTTACGCCACTCAACACCGACATACGGTGCCAACTCTCTTATAAACTCATATCGAAGTCTTGCCCCAAATGTCATATAGGACAAGCCGCTTCCTATCTCCATTTCGGGTATATCTTTACTGTATGCTGCCAATGCTATACTTGGTGTCAACACAAGCTTTTGTGTCAGCAGCGCTTCATACTCTGCTTCAGCCCGTATTCCGACGCGCCCCTTATCTCCTATAAGCAGTACGGCACGCGTTTCAAAAAAGTAAGGTGCAAGCCCCTGCACTCCTAATACTGCCCAGCTCTGATGAGCCCCATCAGCACTGTCATATCCTGCGCCAAGCTGAATATCCCAATACGGAGCAATAGCTCGAGAATAAACCAGTTGGTTTTCACTCTCCGCCGATATACCTTGAGCCTTCTCCCCCTCAGAGTACATGTAGATTTTATTGATGTCATAACCAATAAAAGCATAAGCATCCCAACCGTACGTTTTATCATCATTAAACCGGTACTCAAGCTTATCGACTGTCACACTGCCTCTAAGAATATCGCCGCCGCCGCCGGCAAAACTTAACGGTATGACAACACATGCTGCCAATACTGCTGTTAGTAATAATTTCATAATACATCCTCCTTTATGACACAACAACTTTTCTAAACATATCGCTCATGTGATAGAGCAGATGACAATGATAGGCCCATGACCCTTTGGCATCGACATTAACGCGAAAACTGATCTTGGCTCCGGGCTGAACAATAACGGTATGCTTTTTCGGTAAAAAATTGTCATCTCCCGTCTCTAAATCACTCCACATCCCGTGAAGGTGCATCGGATGGTTCATCATCGTATCATTAATATAAGTAATTCTAAGTCGCTCTCCGTAATGAAACTCTAACGGGTCGGCATCTTCGTACTTTATACCGTTAATCGACCATATATAGCGCTCCATATTTCCTGTTAAACGCAATACAATCTCTCTTTGAGGAAAGCGATCATGCTTTGTAGAACGCAAAGACTTTAGATCCGCATACGTCAATACCTTTCTACCGTTATCTCGCAGCCCCACTCCCGGATCATTCAGACGATACTGAGGGTTCATCGCTCGCATAGCTGTCTGCACACCGCTTGCTGATTTAAGCGGTGTCACCGGAATACCAGGTGGTGACATTGATGCCATATTATGATTCATTTCGGTATGATCCATCGGCTTTTTCATCTTCATATTCATGGTGCTCATGTCATACTCTGAATCTTTTGTTATTGACATATTCATGCCCATATCAGTAGGTGTTAAAATTGGCATGGTATCCATCGACGGTACTGTTGCCTTAACAGTTCTATCGTATGTTAGTGAGCCTAATGCATACCCGCTTCGATCTATACTTTGAGCAAAAAGAGCATAGGCACGGTCATCATCAGGCGTAACAATCACATCATACGTCTCCGCCACACCAATACGAAATTCGTCTATCACAACCGGTTGCACGTCGTTTCCATCGGCTGCTACTACCTGCATTTTTAGCCCCGGAATACGTACATCAAAAAATGTCATAGCCGAACTGTTTATAAAACGTAACAGTATTTTGTCGCCGGAAGAAAACAAAGCCTTGAAATGACTGGCCGGACTGAATCCATTCATTAAAAACGTATAAGTATACCCTGTGACGTCCGAAATATCTCTATCGCTCATACGCATGTTATTCCACATTTTTCTATCGTTAAATGCAGTAAAAAAACCTTTTTCTTTAATTTCAGAAAAAAAATCTCCCACTGTACGTTGCTTAAAATTGTAATAGTCGGCTGAAAGCTTGAGTTTTCGATAGATGGAGGAAGGTTTTTCATCGGACCAATCTGAGAGTGTAATTACGTACTCTTTACTGTAATCATACGGTCTACGCTCTTTAGGATCAATGACAATGGCTCCGTATATACCTGTTTGTTCTTGAAAACCGGAATGTGAATGGTACCAATACGTACCGTTTTGAAGAACAGGAAATTGATACGTAAACGTCTCTCCCGGCGCAATACCGGCAAAACTGATTCCCGGGACACCGTCCATACCTTCAGGTAAAATAATTCCGTGCCAGTGAATCGAAGTGTCTTCATCAAGATTGTTGGTGACATGAATAGTAACTGTTTCACCCTCTTTCCATCGAAGCGTCGGCCCTGCTAACATCCCGTTAACAGTAGTTGCAACAGACGGGGTTCCGGTTATATTGACGGCTGTTTTATTGATTTCAAGATAAAAGACATTACCTTGAAGCTCTTGCGTCTCCTGACGATTCAATATATTGGAACGGGCGTGAAGCTGCCCTGCAGATGAAGCAAGCAGTGCCGAAGCGGCGATGCCTTTGACAAAAGTTCTTCGTGACAGTGCTGAATGGCTCGTATGCATGAAACACTCCTTAAGATTTAAGATAGTCATATCACATCATACGAAGCAAGTGTGCAGGAAATGTGCAGCGATGAAACGTTGTGAAGAGGAGGTACCTTTCTTCCCAAAAAGAAAAGCACCGAATTTACATGTAAATTTTTATATTAAGAGAGTATGGGAATGGTCTTTACCGTCCCCATCGTCCACCGCGACTCATTCCGCCGCGACCGCTAGACGATAAAAAACCGTGACAATTTCGACATTGTCGCTGCTGAAAAGATGGTGTGGCATGGTGCACATTGCTGCCACGCATCGGCCTACCGGTTACCGACCATGCCGGATGGCACTGCAGGCAGTCATTGACCAATACAATGGTTTCGGCTCCCGTCTCTTCGGAATATGTCACGGTATGACAGGTCAAACAGTGATACTCACCCCGTGATGTGTCGCCTGGCGCTACCGTATCATGCCAGCCGTAATAGAGTCCTTCAATGGCTTTACCGACACGAGAGTGGTGTCGATCAGCATTAATAGCACCTACGGCGGGGTTGGGAACTCCTGAATTGTCACCATGACAGAGACGACACTGCTCCTCCGTAGGAGCACCGTCAAAAATACTTTTACCCATTCGTGCCATGGCATCAGAACTCATCACCATCATAGCAATTACAACTGCACTCATCAATGAGAACCGTTGCATCTTTTTTGAACATATCCAATCATATTTTGCTCCTTAGTATTGTGCGTTTCAAGTATTACTCAACACAAGTATAAGTACAAGATTGTAATATTTTAAAACAATAGATTGTTACTATTACAAATAAAATAAACTGTTACAGACCAATGTGATCATTAATACTTGTTGCACATGTATTATAGCACGAAAATAATAAGAGTATCTTATATGTAAGTAAAATTTTATTGTGTATTATCGCTTAATATTTTATAACCTAATCCGCTTGAATTTTCTATTAAATCGACGCCCAGTACCTGACGTGTTCTGTAAACCAGCGAGCGTAATGTTTTCTTACAAACCTGCTTCTCGTAGACATATTGGGAGATCTGTTCAAAAGAGATACTGATATTGACATTTTCGCTCAGTATGCTTACCAGTTTTAAAGCTTTTTTACTGAGCTGTATCTCCTGACCATTTTTAAAAAGTCGCACCAGTTTTCGATTGTAAGTGAATCCGTAATTTAACGAAATTGTATTTTTTTCTGAACCGTTATTGTGTGCCGTCTGATCTTTTTTTACAGAACTTCCGGTACGAGCCAATGCTATGGTAGCCAAAATCTGTTTTTCCAAATAGGGTTTCATAATGTAACCGTCGGCATCGGAAGAGGCCACGTGAGCAATAATATCGTCACTGGAATATCCCGTCAAAAAAATAATTTTAGTATCAATACTTTTTCGAATTTCCAAAGCGGCATCACAGCCGCTAATACTGTCTTTGAGCATAATATCCATTAAAATAATATGAGGTTGTAACTCTTTGGCTCTGCTTATTGCATCACTGCCTTTGTCACAACTGCCTACTACGCTAAAGCCGTGATATTCAAGGAGCCGCTCTAAACACTCCACCACAATCGGTTCATCTTCTACAATCAGTACGGTAATCTTCTGCGTCATACCCCAACGTTCCTTTATTAAGCATTATTGTAAACCAAAACGAATGTTTACAAAAAGCCCCCTCAACTTTCATCTGCCGATAATAATCATACTTTTCAATTATTGCGAATCTAATGTTAGTTCTTTATTAATTAAATGCATTGACATCAATAAAAAAATTGAAATTTATACATGAGCATTTTTGTTTAGTTTAATAAAGTTATATAATTAAAGAGTTTTCACATCATAAAAAATACAATGAAATACAAACGAAACAATTTAAATGTAAAATATGTCTCGAGGTTTATTGGAGATGTACTATTGACAAATCTTATATTTGGTTTGTATAGTGTACCAAGTCCAGCCTTTACATAAGAACTAGGTCAGATTACTCTGAGTGTTGAAATCTTTAAAAGGAGGTTTATAAATCGTTGAGATCATGTTAGGCCATTGAGCCTGATTGTATTTAAAACGCTAAGTCCGCGTTTATTTAAAAAAGGAGTCTTTTATGTTTGGAAATATAAAAACATCAGTAGCTACATGTAAAGCGGTACTGCTGATTATGCTAGCAAGCTTTACACTAAGTTGGGCCGATACGCCACCACCGCCGGTAAATCAGAATTTGGGTATTCCCGATTCCGTATTTAACAATCTGGAAAGACGAAACTGTTGGTATTGTCATGCACCGCAGCGTTTAACCCCTACTGATCGTGCCGAACTGGGATGGACATTTACGCCGCCTCAGGTCAAACCGGGTGTCATTACAGACCGTCACCATGCTCGTGTAGCAAACGGGATGGTTATGGGTGAAAATACTCAAGCACCGTTTGGTGTACCCGGTGAAAAATACCAATGTCTTCACTGTCATAAAATTGTTTGGGACGAAGACCAGATGGCAGACGTAGTTGTGCAAAACTTTACCAACTGTCTTAACTGTCACAAACAAGAAGCGGGACAGGCATCGGTTCACCACTTAACCGAACCGGCACAGGCTCTAAACTGTAAGCATTGTCACGGTGCACGTATCAATAATCCAAATGACGGTCACTATATCCCTGAGGGTCGTGTACCGACACAGGTCACTCCACGAACAAGCGGCGGTAAAGGACCAAATGGTGAAGGTGCATGTACATTCTGTCACAATGAAGGTGTCGAAGCAACATCCGGAATTCCGGTAAAAACCAATGCAGTGAATCACCACAGTACCGGTATTGGGCAAGAAGGTATTATGGTAGGCGGACAACCCTCACAGCTTAACTGTACACTTTGTCATGACCAGGCAGGAAGCGACTGGGCTATTCGTCGTTGTGAAAACTGTCACGGCATCAGCTCTATTCACAATATTCAGACCGATTCAAATGGAGACGGAAACATTACGATTGGCGGTGAAGAGCCATACTGGGGTCACGTAGGTAGTTCTCCGACTGACTGTAACGGTTGTCATGGCGGTTACTTAGCTGCTTCAACTGCTATTCCAAATGCCGGTCCAATTGTTCCAAGTCTTACCGCTTTAAGTAACAATAGTGTTGTCGCCGGTACTGCAGCAACCATTACTGTTAGCGGTGAAGCACTTGTTAATGATCTTCAAACCACTAGCGGTATGAAACGTCTTGCTTCTAAGATTGTACTCACAGACTTAGACGGTATTGAAACAGAATTAACACCAGAAGCCATTTCACCTGCATCTGCTACAGTAACCCTTCCACCAAACTTGGAGCCGGGAAGCTACTATGTGCGTGCAGTGAAAGGTCCTTCGGAAAGTAACCCGATTAGCCTTGTTATTAAGCCGGCTGTCGTTATTGAATGGGCTGAGTTCTGGGAAGGCAATACGCTTACTGTTGAAGGACGCGGTTTTGGTCAGTACATGAATGCTAAAGATTCTGGAACTCGTGTTTCAGTGGGCGATACAGAGTGTAAAGTCACATCGTGGACAGATAAACTTGTTATAGCTGAATGTCCGGAAAAATGTGGCACACTCGTGCTTGAAACAATCTTTGGAAATGCAACTGACAATATGTACGGCGGATGCGAAACAGCAGCTGCGGTTTCTGAACTTAACCCTACAATAGATGCTATTGACAGTGATTACTACTGGGATATTGTAACTATTGACGGTAGCGGTTTTGGTAATGGTGCCAATGCCAGCGTAACTGTAAATGGTGATACATGTAAAGTGACCTCTTGGAGCGATAATAAAATTGTTGCTGAAGAGTGTCCGATTCGCGGTTGTGATACTCTGATTGCCATTAGTGATCAGGGAAGCTTCACTCAATTGTTGGATTGTAACTAAAAGAGGAAAGCACCCAGAAGCTTTTTTCCATACAATTCACTACAGTTTGTGGTCTGTTTTCAGACCACAAACTCTTAAACACATAAAAACCTCAACATCTTTGCATTGATTCAAAAAACTTTCTGCTATAATATTAAGTTCATAAAAACACGAAAACATTATTAAGGTAAAATACATGATGTTAACAACAAAAAAAATTCTTCTTTTGTGTGCTTTCATGATACTTAAAGCAACAACGCTAGTTGGGGATCCTGTGATTATCGGCTTTCATCAACAGCCCGGAAACACCGAAAAAGAACTTATAGAAAATCTTGGCGGTACCATTAAACACACCTACACCTTGCTACCTGCAGTTGCCGCTGAACTCCCTCAAAAGAGTCGTGCTGCTCTTTTGCAGTATCCCTCAGT